>DXMG01000034.1 GCA_019414325.1 Collinsella sp.
TCCCCGCGTACGTGCCATCTGAGTAACCGAGGGGAGGGCGCACATGGGAATGACTGGTGCATACGAGCGCAATCTCGATGCAAAAGGTCGTCTGTCCCTGCCTGCACCCCTTCGCGAGGAACTTGGAGAGCACGTTCGCGTGTTCAAAGCCCTGGATGTCGATGCTCTGTACGTGTTCTCTGCCGAGGCCTTCGATAAGTGGGTCGAAGGACTCTTCGCGGGTCGTGAGGGCCACGAGGGTTTTAACCCGCGTGACATTAATGACCAGAAGCTCATGAGGGCGATCAACAAGCGCACCACGTCGATGGACGTGGACAGCGCCGGTCGTATCGGTCTTTCCGAGTCTCTCCGCAAGCAGGCGAACCTCGACCGCGAGGTCACGGTTGTGGGCAACTACGACCACCTTGAGGTTTGGGATCGCGCCGCGGCCGATGAGGACGATGACGATGAGGCCCTGCTGGACCTCTTCTTCTCGTAAGGGCAAGGCACGGGTAACGGATGGAGCGTGGGATCTTGACACAAGAATATCGGCATGAACCTGTCATGCTCGGCGAAGTGCTTGAGTCGCTGCGGCTAAAGAGCGGCTCCGTTGTCTGCGATTGCACCCTTGGCGGTGCCGGCCATTCGGTAAAGATGGCCGCGCAGGTGGGGGAGACGGGCCTTTTGCTCGGCGTCGATCAGGACGACATGGCCCTCGAGGCCGCTGGCGCCCGTCTGGACCGCGAGGTTCCCGGCGTTCCGCACCAGCTGCTGAAGGGCAACTTCGGCGACTTGGACGAGCTGCTTTGCTCGGCCGAGGTGCCCGGGGTCGATGGCTTCCTGTTCGATTTGGGCGTTTCGTCACCGCAACTCGATATCCCTGGCAGGGGCTTTTCGTATAACGAGGACGCCCCATTGGACATGCGGATGGATCCGGGTAATAACACCTTAAACGCAGCTGAGGTCATCAACACCTATAACGAACACGACCTCGCCCGGATTCTACGCGTCTACGGCGAAGAGAAGTTCGCCTCGCAGATTGCGCGCGAGATCGTGCGCCGCCGCGAGCAAGAACCGATCGAAACCACCGGCCAATTTGTCGAGATCATCAAGGCGGGTATCCCAGCTGCCGCTCGTCGGCATGGTGGACACCCGGCCAAGAAAAGTTTCCAGGCCATTCGCATCGAGGTCAATCACGAGCTCGATGTGCTCGAACGAGGGCTTGATGCCGCCACCAGGTGGCTCAACCCGGGCGGACGTATCTGCGTCATTTCGTATCACTCGCTCGAGGACCGTATCGTAAAGAACCACTTTAAGGAGATGAGCCAGGGGTGCACGTGTCCGCCGGAGATTCCGGTGTGCGTGTGCGGCAACGTGCCGATACTCAAGGTCATCACCCGCAAACCCCTGGTTGCCCAGCCTGATGAAGTTGAGCGCAACCCTCGGGCGAGATCAGCCAAAATCCGCGTGGCGCAGCGTCTGTAGGCGCGACCGCGCGATATTGGACCTCCCGCTCGCACCATAAACGAAGCTTAAACACACTACCAACGTACTCGGGATGGGAGGCGGCATATCATGGGCTACAACACTTCAAACGCAGCACTCGCCTATGATATGAACGCCATGCCCGCCTATCGTGAGACGCCGCAGGCCCCCGTTGCTCCCCGTGAGCAGCGCACGCCGCGCTTTGATGTCTACACGGGCGCGGGCCGTCAGGCAAACCAGGCGGTAAGCCCGGTTTTCATGAGCGTTCTTAAAACGTTTTGCATCATTGCGGCTATCTTCATGACGATCGGCGTCGCCCGCGTGGCGCTCGCCGGCGTTACGGCCCAGGTGCTCAACAGCAACGCCGAGCTTACCAACACGCTCGAAAAAGCGACCGATGAGAGCTCCGACCTGGAGGTCATGCATTCGGTCTATGGCGCCGACACGCGCATTCGCGACCTTGCGGGCGCTTATGGCATGGTGGAGCCCAGCGAGAGCGTTACACTTGACTTTTCGCAGGATGCAGCCGCGGGCGCCAACGCGACCGCGACCGCTCAGTAGCAAGACGGTAGCTGAGTATGACAAATGACTATCGCCGCGGTTCCGATGGGGGCCGCGGTTCTGGACGTCCCTCGTCGCGGGGACGTTCTGGTTATCAAGGAACGGGTCGGCAATCTTACAACGCCGGGCGGTCCCGTGGCAACGACCCGGCGTCGCGACTTCGCGGCTCGGGTGGCCCTCAAGTGCATAACACCAGGTCGCGCAAGAGTTCGTCGACCGAATGGCTCACGGGCACGCCGCTGCCTCGCCGCAAAGCCGTCATGGGCTTCATTGGGCTTGGCTTGGGCTTGGGCGTCTTTCGCCTTGCCGACTATCAAATTGTCGAAGCCGATAAACTGCGCGAGCGTGCCGATGCGCGTCGCCTGCTTGCGCAGACCCTCTATGCCAAACGTGGCACCATCTACGACCGCAACGGTAACGTGCTGGCGTCGTCGGTCGAATGTCGCAACATCGCCGTGAACCCGCAGCTTGTCGAGGACGTTGACAAGACGGTGTCGGCGCTGGTCAAGGCAACTGGAATCGATAAAAAGACCTGCCGCAAGCTCGTCGAGTCCGATGGAACCTGGGTGTATATCAAGCGCCAGGTGGACGAAGACGATGCTGTGGCGCTGGAGAAGAAGAACCTGCCCGGCGTGCTTTTTGAGCAGGCCATGAAGCGCGTATATCCATACGGCAATCTGGCATCGCAGGTGCTGGGTGTAGTGAATGTAGACAACGACGGCTTGACTGGTCTCGAAAAGCAATACAACAAGCTTCTGACCGGCACGAACGGTTCTCTCGTACGCGAGCGCGCGAGGGACGGCAGCTATATCGCGGGCGGTGCCTATAAAAAGGTGGCTGCGGTCGACGGCGTTGATATCGTGACGACGCTCGACGTCAATATCCAGCGTGCGGCCGAGGATGCCCTGGCAGAGGCTGTCGAGAAGACAAAGGCCAAGAACGGCTCGGCGCTGGTCACCGATCCTACGACAGGCGAGATCTTGGCAGCCTGCTCGTATCCGACCTACGACCAGACCAATTTGGAAAACGCCAAGACCGAGGATATGAACCTGCGCCTGGTTACCGACGCCTACGAGCCCGGCTCGGTCTTTAAGACACTCGTGGCGGGCGCCGGCTTCGACTTGGGCGTCGTGCGGTCGAGTACGTCGTTTGAGGTGCCGGCGAGCATCAAGGTGGGCGACGATACCGTCACCGATGCCGACAAGCGCGACTACGCCATGACCATGGATGTGCGCGAGATGATGCGCCGTTCGTCCAACGTGGGATTTGTCCTGGTGGGGCGCAAGATCGGTGCCGACGACTTTGCCGCCTATGTGGACAAGTGGGGCATCGGTCACAGCTCGGGTGTCGATTTTCCGGGCGAGAGCCTGGGCATCGTCAAGGAGCGTGACCAGTATGACGGCGCCACGCTGGGCTCGATGAGCTTTGGACAGGCGCTGTCTGTCTCGCCGATTGAGATCGCACGTGCCGTGGGCGGCATCGCCAACGGCGGCGTGATGATGACCCCGCACTTCTATAAGTCCAGCAAAGGTGACGAGAAGGACTGGGGCGAAGGCGAGCGCGCGATTTCGGAGGATGCCGCATCCCAGGTGACATCGTGCATGCAGACGGTCGTGTCGGAGGGAACGGGCGTTGGCGGCGCGGTTGACGGCTATGACGTGGCGGGTAAGACCGGTACGGCCGAACGTGCCGACGAGAACGGCGGCTACCTCAAGGAGAACTACATGTCGTCCTTTATGGGCTTTGCACCGGCACAATCGCCCAGGGTGCTGTGCTATATCACGCTCGACGGAACGCCGAGCGGCTCAGATGCCGCTGCGGTTCCGTTCCAGTTCATTATGGCCAACGCGCTCGACGTGCTGGGTATCCCGCACACGAAGTAGGGGGTTACAATCTTTGGGGCGTGGTTTGTTGTCCCATATGAGGGGTGTTCACATGCCCTGCACCACGCATACGCGGCGCTGGGATACAATACGCCGATAGCATTATTAGGTTTACAGGGGAGCTGCAATGATAGAGATCACCGTCAACAACCTCGCGGCCGCAACAGGGGCCCGAACCGTGACGGGAGAAGCCGATCGGGTATGCCGCGGGTGCGTTATCGACTCGCGCCAGGTCGAGGAAGGGACGATTTTCGTCGCCTTTCCCGGTGAAAACGTCGACGGCAATGATTTTGCTTCCCGTGCCGTCCAGTCGGGTGCCGGCGCCGTCGTGATGACGCGTGAGCCCGAGGCCGAGCTGGTCTCGCTGGCGCAGGACAAGGGCTGTGCCATCTTGCTGACCGATGATCCCGAGGAGTTTCTGCTGCGTTTGGCGCATGCGTATCGCCTGGAGCTTGGCTGCCTGGTCGTTGGCATTACCGGTTCCATCGGCAAGACGACGACCAAGGACGTGCTCGCCGCTGTGCTCGCCAAGCGCTATCGTGTCTGGGCCACCAAGGGCAATTTCAATAACCTGATCGGCATGCCGCTCACGGTGCTTTCCGCTCCGGCCGATACCGAGGTTCTGGTGCTCGAGATGGGCATGAACCATTTCCACGAGATCGAGCGCCTGTCCCAGTCCGCCAATCCCAACCTTGCCATCGTGAGCAAGATCGGCACCTCTCATATCGGCATTTTGGGCAGCCGCGAGAACATCGCCCGCGCTAAGGCCGAGATTGTACAGGGCATGTGCGCCGCCGGCGACTATTTGCCGCTGCTGGTTTTGGGCGGCGAGGACGACTTTACGCCGTTCATTCGCGACACGTTCGCCCAACCTGCTGGTATCGACGTGATGCTGGCCGGCGTCTCGGACGATGATGAGGTCCGTGCCCGCGACGTTCGCGTTGATGACGAAGGCCGTCCGGTCTTTACGCTCGATTTTGGCCAGGGTGAGACGATCGATACCATGCTTGCCATCCCCGGCGTGCAGTCCGTTCCTAATGCCGTTAAGGCCGCCGCGGTTGCCTATCGCCTGGGCGTGACGCCCGAGCAGATCGATGCTGCCTTTAGGGGTCTCACGATCACCGGACACCGCCAGGAGATCAAGCGCGCCAAGAGCGGTGCACGCGTCATCGATGACTCCTATAACGCCAGTGCCGAATCCATGGCTGCTGGCCTCGATCTGCTGTGCTCGCTTTCGTGCACGGGGTCTCGCATGGCGATCCTGGGCGAGATGGGCGAGATGGGCGATGAGGCTCCTCGCATGCATGAGCTCGTGGGCGCCTATGCCGCCGCCAAGAAGCTCGACATGCTGGCGTGCGTGGGTGGTGAGCTGGCCCAGCTTATGGCCGATGCCGCACGCATGATGGGCATGGACGAGGACCGCATCCAGGTGTTCTCCGATTATCAGCAGGTGCTCGACCGCATGGGCGGCGCGCTTGAAAAACATGATGTTGTACTGGTCAAGGGTTCCCGCTTTGTTGAGCTCGACCGCTTTGTGGAAGGTGTGTGCTAGCCCATGTTCGGCAATCCCTCGTATCCAACGTATCAGGCTTTTTTGGGGCTTGGCATCGCCGCAGCCATTGCGCTGCTGCTCATGCCGTGGTGGATCAAGCTGCTCAAGGTCGAGGGTATCGGCCAGCAGGTTCGTGCCGACGGCCCCAAGCGTCATTTGGTTAAGCAGGGAACGCCCACCATGGGTGGCGTTGTCATCCTCGTCGCGATCTCGCTGACCTGCCTGCTGATGGGCAAGCTCACCACCGAGCTCGTACTCGTACTGCTCGCCACGCTGGCGACCGGCGTGCTGGGCCTGATCGACGACCTGACCTCCGTTACGCATGGGCGCTCGCTCGGTCTGACGCCTCATGCCAAGATGATCGGCCTAACCATTATCTGTGTCACCTTTACGGTACTTGCCGTCAACTGGTGCGGCGGCGCCCCCGAGATTCGTTTTCCCGGTGGGTTGACGATCGACCTTGGCGTGCTTTCGACCACCATCTGCGGCTATTCGTTCCCGTGGCTCTATATTGTCTTTTGCTGGCTGATGATTGCCGGTCTTTCTAATGCCGTGAACCTGACCGATGGCCTTGACGGTCTTGCTGGCGGCACCTCCATGATTGCCATGCTCGCCATGGCTGCCATGGCGTTTTTGCACGGAGACGTGAACCTGTCCATCTTCTGTACCGCGTGTGCCGGTGCCTGCTTGGGCTTTCTGTGGTTCAACTGCTATCCGGCGAGCATCTTTATGGGCGATACCGGCTCGCTTGCTCTGGGCGCCGCGTTTGCCTGCACGTCCATCATGACCAACACCGAGGTCGTCTCCCTCATCATCGGCGGCCTGTTTATCGTTGAGACCCTGTCGGTCATGATTCAGGTTGTCTACTTCCATTTTACGCACAAGCGCGTCTTCCTTATGGCGCCCATCCATCATCATTTCGAAAAGAAGGGCTGGGCCGAGACCAAGGTCGTCATCCGTTTTTGGATTATCGCTGCGGCCTTTGGTGCCGTTGGCCTTGCTCTGTTCTTCCAGTTGGGATAGTGGTCTTTCATGCCTCTTGCTGATGTCTTTAGCCTGCTCGTTTTGGGTCAGGGCAAATCCGGTCTCGATGTCGCCCGCTGGGCGCTGGCACATCCCGAGCGCGTAAGCACCGTTACCGTGTATGGCGGCGGCACCTCTGAGCCCAATGACGCCACGCGTGCGCTCGAGGCTGCTGGTGCGTCGTTTGTCTATGGGACCGAACAGGTCGAGGGCGCCTATGACGTATGCGTGACGTGCCCGGGCATCTCGGAGTTCTCGGGCTTCTTTAAGGCCGGGCGCGAACATGCCGCTCAGATTATGGGTGAGCCAGAGTTTGCCTATCGCCTGTCGCCCGATAACTGGATTGCCATCACGGGCACCAACGGTAAGACGACCACCACGTCGCTGACTGATTATCTGCTCAAGGCTGCCGGCGAGGCCAGCGTAGCTGTCGGCAACATCGGTGAGCCGCCTATCAACGAGATTGACGGCCGAGCCCACAACGAGTGGTTTGTGGCTGAGCTCTCGAGCTATCAGATTGCTACGACCACCGAGCTCCACCCTCGCGTGGCAGTGCTGCTCAACATCACTCCCGACCACTTGGGCTGGCATAAGAGCCATAAGAACTATGCGCTTGCCAAGATCAAGCTGTTTGACAATATGGTCGATGACGATCTGGTGGTTGTCGACGTCGAAGACGCCGGCATTCACGAGTTCGATGAGTACATCTATACGCCGGGTCGCCGCATCTGCAAGGTCGCTTTTGACGAGCCCGAGGGTGCAGACGCCGCCTTTGTGCGCGACGGCAAAATGGTCGTGCGCCTGAAGGGCGTCGAGACTCAGCTTGTCGCCACGTCCGAGCTCAAGATCTCGGGCCACCACAATGTCATCAATGCCTTATGTGCCGCCACGGCTGCTCTGGCCGTCGGTGCCGATGTCGATGGTGTCCGCCGCGGTCTGGCCTCGTTCCAGCCGCTCGAGCATCGCGTGGAGCCGTGCGGCGAGATTGACGGTGTGCGCTACGTCAACGATTCCAAGGCGACCAACACCGACGCGGTCGAGAAGGCACTGACGGCATTTCCCGATGACGACGTGATCTTGCTGCTCGGCGGCCACGATAAGGGCACGCCGCTCACGGACTTCGCGCGCGTTGTTATGGATAACGTGCGCTCGGTCGTCTGCTTTGGCGATGCGCGCGAGCGCTTCACCGCCGCTATGGACGAGGCCGATGTCGATGGCGATGTGGATATCGCCCAGGCGGATGACCTACGCGATGCCGTGGACGTTGCCCGTTCGCTGTCGAGCCGTGGCGACGTGATCTTACTTTCTCCTGCCTGCTCTTCGTTCGATGAGTTCTCGGGCTATGAGGAGCGCGGCCGCGTGTTTAAGGACTATGTGGCCCAGCTTGCCGCTGCGGCGAAATCGCAAATGGAATAGGGGTTGCCGGTGAGAGAGGAGAGCCCCCGACAAGGTATGAGGAGGCCCGACTCGGACCGTGCTTCCTCGCGGCGTAGCACACCGCGTTCCGGTCGCGTCGGGCAGTCGTTTAGCGAACGCTATATTGCCGGCGTTCCCGCCCGCATCATGCGCCCCCGTCTGATATTCATGGCCTGTCTGTTTATCTTGGTGTGTTTTGGTCTGCTGATGGTGTACTCGGCGTCTTCGGTCGAGGCGCTGCACGAGAATGGCTCAGCGACGTTTTTTCTGGGTCGACAGGCCGCGTTTGCCGTGGTCGGTGTTCTGGCGCTGATTGCCATCGTGCGCGTTTTGCCGGACAGCTGGTTTGGGGAGGATGTGCTCAGGATCTTCCTCATAGGCATGATAGGGCTACTGTTTCTGGTGTTCTTGGTGGGCAGCGGCAGCCGTGGCGCCACGCGCTGGCTCAACATCGCCGGCATTCAGTTCCAGCCTTCCGAGTTTTTAAAGCCATTTGCCATTGCGTATTCGGCTATCATGCTTGATCGCTTCTTTTCGCCCGGTGGCAACATCAACGAATTCCTTCGCAAGATGGGCATCTACCTGGGCATTTCGCTCTTTCTGATCTTTATCCAGCCCGATTTCGGTACCGTCCTGATCATCCTGTTGACCCTCATGTGCATGGCGTTGTTTGCGGGTCTCGACCCCAGATTTATCATCGGCGTGCTAATCTTCGGCATTCTCGTGATCGTGATTGCGCTTGTCGCAGAGCCGTACCGTATGGTGCGTATTCAGGTTGCCTTGAACCCTTGGGCCGACGAGTATGGCGACGGCTATCAGGCCACGCTTGCCATCATGGCCTTTGCCTCGGGCGGTCTGTTCGGCCGTGGCATCGGCAACTCAACCATGAAGTACTCGTATCTGCCCGAGGCGCACAATGACTACATCCTGGCCATCATTGGCGAGGAAGTCGGTTTTGTCGGAACCGTGCTGTTCTTCTTGGTGTTTGCGATGCTGATCTACTCGGCGTTTCGCATTGCCGAGCAGGCGACCGATCGTCGGGGCGCGCTCATGGCGTCTGGCTCCGCGGTCATTCTCGCGGTGCAGTTTTTGATCAATGCGCTGGGCATCCTCAACGTGTTTCCCATGACGGGCAAACCGTTGCCGTTTATTAGCTACGGCGGTTCGTCGATTATTGTGTCGCTTATGCTTGCCGGTCTGATCCTGCGCGTTTCGTACGAGAGCGCCCGTCGCGATGAGTACGACCGTCGCCGCGAGAGCTTTGCCGTTATGGATGAGAGTACCGCCGGCGTGCCCCACGTGCGCGGCGAGCGATCTTCGCGTAACGGCTTTACCGTTCTGGATGGCTCTGCGACCGAGCCGGCAGCCCGTCCACGCCCGCGAACGGCTCCGCAAGGTCGTCCGCAGCGCCCCAGCCCTCGCAGCGCGGGCGGCGGATATAATCGAATCGATTTGAACTCGGACCCGTCGGCGCGTTTGCGCACCGACGACCAGGGACCGCGTGTACGAAGGGACTACCATGACCGATAAGATGACCGTTGCTATTGCAGCCGGCGGCACGGCAGGACACATTAACCCCGCGCTCGCTTTGGCCGAGGAGCTGCATGACCGTGGCCACCACGTTGTGTTCGTGGGCCAGTCGCGCAAGCTCGAGGGTCGTCTGGTCCCCGAAGCTGGGTTTGATTTTGTGCCCATTACGGTCACGGGCTTCGACCGCTCCCGTCCCTGGACGGCGCTGACCTCGCTGTGGCGTGTCAACAAGGCCAAGCGTGCGCTCGCCAGTCATTTCTCAAAGGTCGGCAAGCCCGATGCTGCCATCGGTTTTGGTGCCTATGTCGAGGTTCCGCTGCTGGGGTGGTGCAAGGGCGCAGGCGTTCCGTATCTGCTACATGAGCAGAACTCTGTTCCGGGCCTGGCCAACAAGATGATGAACTCCCACGCCGCTCGCGTGTGCATCTCGGTGCCGGCAGCGCGTTCGGTCTTTGAGCGCGAAGGTGACCCTGACCACGTGCTCATGACCGGCAACCCCGTACGTCGCTCGGTGATCGAGGGCGATCGCGCTCGCGGCCGCAAGGCACTTGGCGTTCCCGAGGACGCTACGCTGCTGCTCGTCTTTGGCGGTTCACTTGGCGCCCAGCACCTCAACGAGCGCGTGGCTTCGCTCAAAAACGAGCTGCTTTCGCGCAAGAACCTCTATGTGTTGCATTCGACGGGTGCCGACGGCTTTGAGGAGACCGAGCGCGCTTTGGCGCTGACGCCCGAGGAGGCGAAGCGTTACCGCGTCCAGCCTTACATCGACAACATGGGCGACATGCTGGCTGCTGCCGATTTGGTGCTATCGCGTTCGGGCGCATCGAGCGTGGCCGAGATCGCTGCGCTCGCCGTGCCCTCGGTGCTCGTGCCGTACCCGCATGCGACGGCCGACCACCAAACCACCAATGCCCGTTATCTGGTCGACGCCGGGGCCGGCGTGCTCTGTGCCGATGCCGATATCGACGGTTCTGCCTTTGCCGATGAGCTGCTGCACCTGGTCGATGACGCGGCGGCACGCGACGCCATGCGTCAGGCGGCGCGTGGTCTGGCTCAGGATAGGGCCGCCGCTCTTCTGGCGGATGCGGTAGAGGGTTTGCGTTAGTTAGACGGGATATCGTCGGTCGCCCTCGCGCTGATGCGGTAGGTGCGGTACAGTTAACGGGTTACAGGCAGTGTTTACGCAAGGAGTACACGAGCACATGGCTGATTCCCAGACTGCAACCTCCGCGCCCGAGTTTAAGAGCGCCCACTTTATCGGTATCGGCGGCGCCGGCATGAGCGGCATCGCCCTCGTTCTGCACGAGCGCGGTTATGCCGTTACCGGCTCCGACCTTAAGACGTCACGTTATATCCGCCAGCTTACCCGCGCTGGTGTGAAGGTGCATGTGGGCCATGAGGCCGCCACGATCGACGAGGTCAAGCCCGACGTGGTTGTTGTGTCCACCGCTATTCCGGAGTCCAACCCTGAACTCGTGCGCGCTCGCGAGCTGGGTATTCCCGTGTGGCCCCGTGCCAAGATGCTCTCTGCTTTGGGCCACGGCTACACCACCGTCGCTGTTGCCGGCACGCATGGCAAGACCACCACGTCTTCGATGTGCGCCACCATGCTCGACCGCATGGGTCTGGATCCGAGCTTCTTGATCGGCGGCATCGTCGAGGGCTATGACACGAACGGCAAGAACGGCTCGGGCGACTACTTTGTCGCCGAGGCCGACGAGTCCGATAGCTCCTTCCTGTTCCTGAACCCCAACGTGGTCATTGTGACCAACGTCGAGGCCGACCACCTCGATCACTACTCGGGTATCGAGGAGATCGAGGCAACTTTCGCCAAATTCATGAGCCTGGTGGGCGAGGACGGCACCGTCATCGTCTGCGGCGAGGACCCGCATCTGGTCGAGCTCGCCAAGTCGACGGGCCGTCACGTGCTTTCCTACGGCTTTGCCGAGAGCAACGACATCGTCTGCGTGCACCCGGATGTCAAGGGCATCCAGAGTGACTTTATCGTTCGCTTTGAGGACGGCACTGAGCATGCTGTGGAGATCAAGAGCAATCCCGGTCGCCACAACATGCTCAACGCCACGGCGGTGCTCACCGTCGCCCATGTCCTGGGCCTTGACATCGACGCCGCCGCCAAGGCGCTCTCGAGCTTTGAGGGCGTCCGCCGTCGCTTTACCCACGTGGGCGATATCGATGGCATCACCGTGGTCGATGATTACGGCCATCACCCCACCGAGATCAAGGCGACGCTTGCTGCCGCTTCGTCGCTGGGCTACAAGCACGTCGACGTCGTGTTCCAGCCGCACCGCTATTCGCGCCTGCAGGCCCTGTGCGATGACTTTGCCGATGCATTTGCCAATGCCGATAAACTGCTGCTGATTGATGTGTTCTCGGCTGGCGAGATGCCCATTCCGGGTGTCACCTCTAAGATGCTCGCCGATACCGTGCGCGCCAAGCATCCTGGCAAGGAGGTCGTGTATTGCTCCAGCCGTCTTGAGCTCAATCAGGAGCTCGAGCAGATGGTGGGCGAGGGCGACCTGCTGCTCACCATGGGTGCCGGTGACGTTACGACCGTCGGTCCCGAGTTTATCGAGTATCTGACTGCCAAGAAAGACGCTTAAGTCTAATGGGTCTGTTTAACGCCGTCATGGCGCTCTCGGGCATGATCGACACGGATGTGATCGAGGACGAGCGCCTTGCGCGTCATACGAGCTATCGTATCGGCGGCAAGGCCGACCTCTTTGTGACGTGCCATAGCTATCATGCCCTCCGCCGCGCCGTGGCGGTGCTCGATCGCGAGCAGGTGCCGTGGGTCATCATCGGCAAGGGCTCCAATCTGCTGGTTGCCGATGGCGGTTATCGCGGTGCCGTCATTTCGCTGGGGCGTGAGTTTCAGCGCACGGTTGTTGCCGATGACGGCTGTACGCTGACGGTCGGTGCGGGCGTGATGTTTGCGCGCCTGGTCAACGATGCCCTGTCGCGTAGCCTCTCGGGCCTTGAGTTTGCCGTTGGCATCCCTGGTTCGGTCGGCGGCGCGATATCTATGAACGCCGGCACACGGACCGAGTGGATTGGCTCGCTGGTTGAGGATGTCGTAACGTTTGACCCGGCATCCGGCATCAAGCATTATGCGGGGTCCGAGATCACTTGGGGCTACCGCGAATGTAGCCTTCCCCGCAATGAGATCATCCTCGAGTGCGTGCTCAAGCTTAAACCGGCGCTCAAGGCCGACATTCGCGAGCGCATGGAGCGGTATCTGACGAGGCGCAAGCGTACTCAGCCCATGGGTCGCGCATCCTGCGGGTCGGTCTTTCGCAACCCGCCCGATGCGAGTGTGGGCAAGCTTATCGAGGATTGTGGATTAAAGGGTTTTTCAATTGGCGGCGCGGAAGTTTCGCCCGTTCACGCTAATTTTATCGTTAATAACGGAACTGCCTCGGCCGATGACGTTGCCGCGGTTATCAGACATGTGCACGGAAAGGTGAGGGAGGCGTATGGCATCGAGCTCAGACCGGAAGTTAAATTCCTCGGCTTCTAGAGCATCGAAACCCCCCTTCCGCCGCGCCGGAGGGCGTTCCGGCGCGCCTGCCAAACCTCAACGCAATACCGTCGCGCACTCTAAGTCTGTCGGGCATGCTCGACAGACCAGTCGTCCGGTCGTCGGCTCGCAGCTCGGTAATCGTCCGGCCGCAAAAAAGTCCTCGCGTCCCTCGGTGACGTCAAAGCCTGTTATGGGCGCCAAGCCTGCCCGTCCCATGGCAGCTCCCAAGCCCTCGACGGGAACTAAAGCGGCGCGTCCAGGTCTCACGCTGGGCGCATCGAAACCGCGCTCGCTGACATCGGTGCCGGCTACCGCCAAGAAGCCTTCGAGTAAAAAAGGTTTCAACCCGTTATCTTCACTTGGAGCGATGGCAAATAAAACATCAGATGCCGCTTCTGTCGTTACAGGCAAAGGCAAAATCGTGGGCGGCGTTCTGGCCGTCTTGGCCGTGCTCGTCGTCGTTGCCATCGTGGTGATCAACTCTGGACTGTTTACTGCCACTGATATTCAGATTCAAGGCAGCGAGCATGTGACGAAGCACGATGCTATCCAGCTGATCGACTTGCCCGAGGGAACGTCGCTTTTTAACGTCGATCCCGACCAGATTACCGAGGATCTCAAGCAGAACCCGTGGGTTTCGGGCGTGGATGTCCAGCGCCAGTTTCCCCATACGCTTATCATCACGCCGACGGAGCGTAAAGTTATCGCCATTGCGTATATCAGCTCCGACGACCTTGCCTGGGCTATCGGAGACGATGACACCTGGATCGCCCCGCTGTCGACGTCGGTCGAAGTGGACGACCAGGGCAACGTCATCACGACAGGGCAGGGCTCAAATACCTTGACCGGAATCAATGCCGCGCTGGCGCTCGCCAAGCATTATGGCGCGGTGTTGTTGACTGATGTCTCGGCGGATGTCGCTCCGGTTTCCGGCCAGGCGGTGAACTCCAAAGCCGTTAAGGCCGGCCTGGATTATGTGCGTGGTTTTTCGAGCGAGTTCTTGGGACAAGTCAAGGATATTTCCACGCCTTCGGTCGAAGCCATCTCGGCAAACCTCAATAACGGCATTGAGGTGTCGCTGGGCGATTCGGACGATATCGCCAAGAAGGAACGCGTAGTCACCAAGTTGCTTTCGCAGGTAGAGGGCGTAACGTATATCAATGTGCGCTCTCCGGGCAACTACACATTTAGGAATGCTCCGACCTCGTAGCGCTGGTTGATGCTTTGTTGAGGGGCCATACCACGCCGTTTATCTGGTTTGTTTGGTTTTCACGGTCAATTATTTGACTGATACGTTCATAATGTGCAAACATAATACGGTTTACCTTTGCATTTACTTTCAACCTGAAGGTTAATGTGCGCAGGGGTCGACCCATGCTATGGCTATAACCTTTGTTCGGAGGACCGACATGCACGAGACAGAGATCAACAACTACCTTGCCGTCATTAAGGTGGTCGGCGTCGGCGGCGGCGGTACCAACGCGGTCAATCGAATGATCGAAGAGGGCATCCGCGGCGTCGAGTTTGTTGCCATCAACACCGATGCTCAGGCACTCGCGATCTCTGATGCCGATATCAAGGTGCACATCGGCACCGACCTTACCCGCGGCCTGGGCGCCGGCGCCAATCCCGAGGTTGGCCGCAAGGCTGCCGATGAGTCCCGCGACGACATCGCCGAGGCGCTCGCTGGCGCCGACATGGTGTTTATCACCTGCGGCGAGGGCGGCGGCACCGGTACCGGCGCTGCTCCCATCGTTGCCGATATCGCGATGAACGAGGTCGGCGCACTGACCGTCGCCGTCGTGACCAAGCCCTTCACCTTCGAGGGCCGCAAGCGTAAGAAGAGCGCCGAGGAGGGCATCAAGACCCTCTCCGATTGCGTCGACACCATGATCGTCATTCCTAACGATAAGCTGCTCGACATCGCCGAGAAGAAGACCACCATGCTCGAGGCCTTCGCGATTGCCGATGGCGTCCTTTCCCAGGGCACCCAGGGCATCACCGACCTCATCACCGTCCCCGGTATCATCAACTTGGACTTCGCCGATGTTAAGACCATCATGAAGCAGGCCGGTACCGCCATGATGGGTATCGGTACCTCTTCTGGGGATACTCGTGCCGTCGACGCTGCCCAGCAGGCCATCTCCAGCCCGCTGCTCGAGAGCTCCATCGATGGTGCCACGCGCGTGCTGCTCTCCATCGCCGGTTCCAAGGACCTGGGCATCCAGGAGATCAGCGACGCCGCCGACGTTGTCGCCAACGCCGTCGACCCCGAGGCCAACATCATCTTCGGTACCGTTGTCGACGAGTCCCTGGGCGATCAGGTGCGTATCACCGTCATCGCTACGGGCTTCTCCGACTCTAACGTCAACCGTCAGGATGAGCTCTTTGCTGCTCAGCAGTCTCAGAGCAAGGCCGCTGCCTCCGCTGAGCCGCAGCGCACCGCTCCGGCTGCCAGCCCGGCTCAGGCCGCTCCGACCCGCAACGTCGGTGGTACCGAGCTGCCCAACTTTGGCAACGACCAGTTCGAGCTTCCCGACTTCCTGAAGCGCGGTAGCTTCTAGTTCGTTTTTCTCAACGACCTGCACGGGGTGTGTCCATTTGGATGCACCCCGTTTTGTTTCTCGTTTGTAAACGAAAGCCTCCAATCTCCTTACGTTCCCTTTACGTTTGGTCCCTACCGCTGCGGGTATCCTTTTAAGGAAGTATGACAGCCGTATAAACGCGGACTGCGCGGCGACGCCGCGGTACTTGTGTTATTAGGAGGCTTTAGTATGGCAGCACGTGCGGACAACGTTTCGCGTGTCGACCATGATGGAGTTACGTTGGTGGAGGGCGCGACATCCGATGTCCGCTTTGCCTTTACCGAGCGCACCGGTGGCGTTTCTGAAGATGCGTACTCCTCGCTCAACCTGGGCTCGCATGTAGGCGATGACCCCTTTGCTGTTCAAGAAAATCGTCGTCGAGCGCTCGAAGCTATGGGCGCCACTGAGTGCGAGCATAATCTGCTCGTGCCCAATCAGGTACATGGTGACCATATCGTTACGGTGACTTCGAACGGCGCCGACGATCTTGAGGCTGTTCGCGAGCAGATTGCCGAGGGCTGCGATGCCATCGTCTGTACGGCGTATAACGTGCCCGTGCTGCTCTGCTTTGCCGACTGCGTACCCGTGGTGCTGGTGGCCCCCGGCGGATTTGCCGTGGTGCACTCCGGTTGGAAGGGCACGATTGCACGTATTTCTGCCAAGGCGTGCCAGGCGCTTTGCGATGCTGCCGGCTGCGATGCGAGCGACGTTTCCGCCTATATCGGGCCCCATATCCTGGGTGACGAGTACGAGGTTTCCCAAGAGCTCATGGATCGCTTTGCCGCCGAGTTTTCGTGCATCGATGCGGGCGCTTCTCGCATGCTCGATCTATCTGCCGCCATTCGTGAGGCGTTGGTAGATATCGGTGTGGACGCGGATAATATCGTGGATACCCAGCTTTCGACTGTGCGTCAGAACGACCGCTTTTATTCCTACCGTAACGAGGACGGCACCTGTGGGCGCCATGCCGCGATTGGCGTGATGCTATGAGAAAGATCGTATCGGTCCTGAGCGCCGCTGTGCTTACGCTTACGCTGTGCGCCTGTTCTTCGGGATCTTCTACCTCTTCCATTACCGTGGCCGGCTCCACGACCTGCCTTCCTATCGCCGAGATTGCGGCAGAGGGCTTTAAGGAGGAGACCGGCATCGACGTGCTCGTTTCCGGTTTGGGCTCTTCCGCTGGCATCGAAGCCGTCAGCGCTGGCACGGCCGATATCGCCAGCTCCTCCCGTGGACTCAATGCCGACGAACAGGATCTGGGCCTGACTCCCATCGTCATTGCCCACGACGGTATCGCGGTCATCGTGAACGACGATAACCCGGTCGATAACCTCTCGACCGAGCAGCTCCGCGATATCTATGCCGGCAAGATTACTAATTGGAAAGAGGTCGGTGGCGAGGACCTGAAGATTCAGGTCATCAACCGAGACGAGGCATCCGGCACGCGTGAAGCATTCCGCACCATCGTGATGGACGGCACCCCGTTCGATCGCCGCTCGGCCGTTCTTTCGGGCACGGGCCAGGTGCGCGACGTGGTATCTCGTTCGCACGGTGCCATTGGCTACATTTCGCTGGGCTTCGTCGATAGCCTCAACGCCAAGACCTCGGTCAAGGCCGTCTCGGTCAATCATGTTGAGGCGTCCGAGAAGACGGTCGCGAGCGGCGGCTATCCCATCTCACGCGACCTTTACTTCTTTGTGAAGGGTGCGCCTTCGCAGCAGGCGCAGGATTACATCGACTATGTGACGTCCGAAAAGATGGACAAGCAGATTCGCGAGGCGGGCTTTATCCCCGTCACCAACGACGAGAAGGGGAGTGAGTAGCATGGAAGCACAGGAAAACTCCCAGACTGAGCAGAATGGTCAGGCGCCCAAGAAGCGCGAGCTGGCGCTCGTATCGCGCAGCACCTATATCAAGGAGAAGGCGCTGCAGTGGATCTTCTTTGCCTGCGCGTTCTTGGCGGTTGTTACCGTCATCCTGATTTTTGTCTTTACCACGTACTCGGCGCTGCCCGTCTTTACCGACATCGGTCTGGCGGACTTCTTTAGCTTTACGTGGGCGCCCTCTGAGGGTCACTACGGCATCGTGTCGCTGCTTGCCGGCTCGGGTCTGGTGACCGTCGGCGCGCTCGCCATGGGTGTGCCCCTAGGCGTGGGCACGGCCGTGTATCTGGTCGAGATCGCCAGCAAGCGCGTGCGCAAGCTCATCAGCCCTGCCGTTGACCTGTTGGCCGGCATCCCTTCTATCATCTATGGCTTCTTTGGCATGATCATCATCCGCCCGTTTATCGCACAACTGACCGGCGGTCTTGGTTTTGGCGCGCTGACGGCGTGGTTCGTGCTCGCCATTATGATCGTGCCCACCATCACGACGCTTACCATCGATGCTCTCAATTCCATTCCCATGGGCATTCGCGAGGCATCGTATGCCATGGGCGCCACCAAGTGGCAGACCATCTATAAGGTCGTGTTACCTGCCGCCAAGCTGGGTATCGTGGATGCCATCGTGCTGGGTATGGGTCGTGCCATCGGCGAGACCATGGCCGTGCTCATGGTCGTGGGTAACGCCCCGGTTATTCCCGACAGCATTGCGAGCCCCATCTCGACGCTCACGAGCCAGATTGCGCTCGACATGAGCTATTCCTCGGGTCTGCATCGCTCGGCGCTGTTCGGCATGGGCGTGGTCCTGTTTATCATTTCCGCCACGCTGGTGGGCATCGTCCGTCTGATTTCCAAGAAGAAGAGGGGGTAGGCTATGTCCGATTCCGTTGACACGACGGTCGATACGACCTCGTCGCGCGAGCGCATCAAGCGTGCCCTTTCCCACGGCAAGAAGGGCCGCATCAACAAGGACCTGTCCAACAAGATCATGCTTGGCGTGTTCCGTGCCGCGGCATACATCACCACGCTGGTGCTGGTCGCTATCATCGCCTACGTGGTCATCAACGGCCTGCCACACATCTCGCTCGACTTTATCTTCGGTTGGCCCCAGGGCGTCAACGCCGAGGGCGGTATTTGGCCCACGATCGTCTCGACCGTCTATGTGACGGCGCTCGCCATGCTTATCTGCACGCCGATCGCTGTGCTGGCAGCCGTCTATCTGGCCGAGTACGCCAAGCAGGGCAAGATCGTCGAACTCATTCGCTACGCTGCTGACGCTTTGGCCTCGGTGCCCTCCATCGTTATGGGCCTGTTTGGCTACGCCTTGTTTGTCGAGGCCATGGGCCTGGGCCTTTCGATGGTCTCTGCCGCTCTGGCGCTCGCGCTCTTGATGCTTCCCATTGTCATGCGCACCACCGAAGAGGCCATTCGCGCCGTCCCGCGCTATATCCGTTGGGGCGCGTACGGCCTGGGCGCCACCAAGTGGCAGGTTGTCTCCAAGATTGTGCTTCCTTCTGCCTTTGGCCGTATTGCCACGGGCATCGTCCTCGCCATCGGCCGCGCCATTGGCGAGACCGCGGTGGTGCTCTACACCATGGGCCAAGCCATCAATCTACCTATTTCGCCGCTCGATTCCGGCCGCCCCATGACGGTTCACCTGTACCTGCTTGCCAACGACGGCATCAACATGAACGCAGCCTACGGCACCGCGCTCTTGCTGATGGTGATCATTCTGGCCTTCAACCTGTTTGCGCGCTTCCTGTCGCGCAAGCGTCGCTAGTTAAGGAGTCCCATGTCCGTTTATCAGTCCGCTCCCACGCCGGAGCAAGCGGCCATCACGGCCAAGGATTTCAACTTTTGGTACGGTGACTTTCATGCGCTGACGGGGCTCGACCTCAACATCGCCAAAAACGCCATCACCGCCTTCATTGGCCCTTCGGGCTGCGGCAAGTCGACGTTTTTGCGCTGCATCAACCGTATGAATGACCTGATCGAGGGCACGCGCGTCGAGGGTACCATGACGCTCGACGGCAACGATATCTATGCCGAGGGCGTCGACCCGGTCGACCTCCGTCGCCGCGTGGGCATGATCTTTCAGCAGCCCAACCCGTTTCCCAAATCCATCTACGAGAATGTCGCCTTTGGCCCTCGTCTGCAGGGCGTGACTAGCAAAAGCGACCTCGATGACATCGTGGAAGAATCGCTCAAGCGCGCCAACCTCTGGAAAGAGGTATCCAATCAGCTCAACAAGGATGGTTTGGCGCTCTCGGGCGGTCAACAGCAGCGTCTGTGCATCGCGCGTGTGCTTGCGGTGCAGCCCGATGTCCTTCTGATGGACGAGCCCTGCTCCGCCATCGACCCCACGTCCGTCTCTAAGGTCGAGGATCTGATGGCCGAGCTGGCGCCTGAGATGACGATCATCATCGTCACGCATTCAATGCAGCAGGCAGCTCGTATTAGCGACTACACCGCATTCTTCTTGCAGGAAGTTGCCGGCGAGCCCGCCACGCTCATCGAGTATGGTCAAACCGACGCGATCTTCACCAGCCCGGTGGACTCGCGGACGGAAGACTATATCACCGGCCGCTTTGGCTGATCGGTGCGACTAGTCCCAAGCCGATCGGGCCTGGTCCGGTGCGTATTCACTGTGCGGGCGGCATGACCGCACCCAACTGATTGGAGTGAACCATGCGTAAACTGTTTTCCCGTCAGCTCATCGAGGCCCGCCACGAGATGCTGAGCATCTACGAGGCCGTCGATCTGGCCCTCCACGATGCCGTTAAGGCCTATGTAACCGACGACCGCAAGCTCGCCACCAAGACCAAGAAGCGCACGCTTTCGATTGACGCGCGCTGCGCTAACTTGGAGGCCGTGTGCTACAACCTGATCGCCACGCAGTCGCCAGTCGCCTCCGACTTCCGCTTGCTGCAGACGATTATCTACGTCGACTTTAACCTGCAGCGCATGACCGATAAGGTCCGTCAGATCTGCCGTGCCACGCGTCATATGATCAAGGCCGACATCTCGCTGCCCAAGGAGCTTGTCGGTACGGTCGAGGCCGAGGCTGAGGCCGTCTACCAGGTGCTGGGCTCTTCGCTTTCTGCGCTCGTCACCAATGACATGTCCATCATCTGCAACCTGGCCGTCGAGGACGAGCCAGTGCACGCCGCCTACGAGAAGTTCTTCCGCACCTTTAACCGTATGGATACGGGCGACTTTATGGACGACGACAGCAACTATGACGACCTGCGCCGCGCCATCATGGTTTCGCGCTACCTCGATCGCATCGCTTCGATTTCCATCGATGCCGCCTGCCGCCTGACCTTCCTGTTGACCGGACAGCGTATGACTGCCGGCGATATCGCCCGCACTGATGAGGATGAGCTCGAGAGCATGCGCGTGCCTTCGGGCGAGGGTGTTATCATGAGGCCCGCCGTCGACGCGCACTACGTTGCCAAGGTGCCCGCCAACGAGCTCAGCGAGGGTCTTCGCTACCTGCTCGATCATCTTGAGGATGAGGACGATGGCGAGGACGACGAGGAGTAAGTAACCCCGTTCGTCGAAAGATTGTAAATACCTAAGTGAGCGCGGCCTTGCACATGCGGGGCCGCGCTCTTGCGTTAGCATGGGACTACTTGTTTGGCTGTCAGCGGAGGCGATTGGCAATGGATAACTATTTGGACTTGATGCGCGCTCGCCGCGAGCAGATTCTGGAACGTTTTTATGCGGCGCTCGATCACGCGGGCCGCCCCCACGACGACGCGCGCCTCATTGCCGTGTCCAAGACCGTTGGTGTCGATGAGACTGTTGCTGCCATCCAGGCGGGGTATCGCCATTTTGCCGAGAACCGCCCGCAGGAGCTGGTTCGCAAGCTCACGGGTCTGGCGGAGCATCCGGAGTTGCCCGAGGTGCGCTTCGATATGATCGGCAACCTGCAGACCAATAAGATCAATGCGGTGCTGGGCTCAGCCGAGCTGATTCACTCGGTGGGTTCGCTGCATCTGGCGCAGGCGATCTCGAGCCGTGCTGTCCGCAAGATTGAGGCAGGTGAGCTCGCTGGCCCCCAGCGTGTGCTCATTGAGGTCAATGTGAGTGGTGAGGAGTCGAAGGGAGGCTTTTCGCCCGATGAGATTCGCGCCGCCGCGGGTGAGCTTGCGGAACTTGAGGGAATTTGCGTGCAGGGGCTTATGACTATGGCGCCCCGGGGGAATAAGGATGTGGCACGCCGCACCTTTGCGGGGCTTCGTGAGCTGAGGGATGAGCTGGAGGCAGCGCATCCCGATTTGAACCTGCCTGAGCTTTCCTGCGGCATGAGCGAGGACTTTGAGCCTGCCCTTGAGGAAGGCTCTACGCTCGTTCGCCTGGGCAGGGTAGTATTTAGCCCGGAGTTTGCAGTAAAATAAGGCTCTGAAGTGCGCACTGATTATCGGGGCGCCTGCACTAAACCGCGAGAGGACACAACCATGGGCTTCCTTGACGAGATTAAAAATAAGATGCACCTGGGCGGCCAGCAGGGTTACGACCAGGGTTATGGCCAAGACGACGACTACGGCTACGATGACGGCTACGACGATGGCTATCAGAACAACGGCTACAGCGGTGCTTCGGGCGAGGGCTTCTACACCCAAGACGAGCCGAGCAACGGCCTGCTGGGCCAGACGCGTCGCGGTGAGGCCGAGTCGGTCGCGGTGTACACGCGCTCCGGTCAGCTGGTCGGCGATGACTCCCGCCATGCCACGACGTATAACCCGCCTTCGCGCTCGCAGGACAGTGTTGCGAGCGGTTATCGTCCTGGTGCCTATGACACGCCGTCGAGCTACGCCGAGAACACCCGCGCCCGTGCCGCCGCTGCGCCTGCGCCTGCACCGAGCGATGCCTCGGCCTATGCGAGCAATATCATCAACGCCACACCGCAGCTGCCGGCCTATGTCCTGCGCCCCGAGAGCTATGACGACGTGGAGACCGTGGTACGCCGCGTTCGCACCAAGCAGCCTGTCGCACTGATTTTTGTGGGCGTACGCACCGAAGTCGCCAAGCGCGTCTTGGACTTTTCTTACGGCTTTGCCTGCGGTCTGGGTGCCACGGTCAAGGAGGTGGGCGACCGCGTGTTCATGGTGCTGCCCGCCGGTTGCGAGGTCAAAGATTCCGATCTCAAGAAGCTTCGTGCGGACGGCTACCTTAAGTAAAGACAAGACGAGGAGATTCCCATCAACATCTACACTATCGTCCAGCTGGTCAACACGCTGTTCAACTTCTATTCCACGCTCATTGTCGTCTACTGCTTTATGACGTGGATTCCCATGAAGCAGGGTGGTTTGCTTCAGGATATTGCCGCGGTGCTTGATAGCGTGTGCGGTCCGTGGCTCAACCTGTTCCGTCGTTTCATCCCGCCGATGGGCGGTATCGATTTTTCGCCGGTCGTTGCGATTATTGCGTTGCAGTTGGTGCAGAGGCTGGTTCTGCAGCTTCTTATAGGTATACTCGTGTAGAACTGTCTTAGTAACTTACGTCGGGCGTGTAGCGCCGAGGCGATGAAAAAGGAGACTTGTTATGGCTATTACCCCTGCAGACATCCAGGCTCAGACTTTCTCTGAGGCCAAGCGTGGCTACGATCCTGCTGAGGTCGACGTCTTCTTGGAGACGCTGTCCTCTGAGGTTGACGCTATGCTCGCTAAGATCGTCGACCTTAAGGGTCGTCTGACTGCTACCGAGCAGCAGCTTGCCGATGCGCAGGCTCAGCTTGCCCAGGCTCAGGATGCC
>DXMG01000035.1:0-10476 GCA_019414325.1 Collinsella sp.
ACCAGTGACGCCACGGGTATGAACCGTGTGCTCTAACCAACTGAGCTACACCGCCGGATGGAGCCTGCAACCAGACTTGAACTGGTGACCTCTTCGTTACCAACGAAGTGCTCTACCGACTGAGCTATACAGGCACTTGACGGGTGGGAGCTATAGGATTCGAACCTATGTAGGCAGAGCCAACGGGTTTACAGCCCGTCCCCATTAACCACTCGGGCAAACTCCCAATCGTTCAAGTATCCGCAGGTTCTTTGGTCTTTTGGACCGCCGCCCCCGCGAACGAAAAAGATAATACGATGCAACCTTGGGGGCTGTCAACGAAAACCTCTAGATACACGGTGCCGGGCGTATCTATATACCTTTGACCTGCGTTTTTGCTGAGTTTGGATATGAAGGACGGTGGATTTGGCTGCGCTGGTGACATTTCCCGAGGGAATACTTTGGCACGGTGGAGTACATCTGCACCATCGACCTTCGATACCGACCCTCTTGCACTATTCCATAGGTCACGATCGGGCTTCCACGACACGATCGAGCGTGGATAATCTCCCACTTTTAGCGCGGCCCTAAGGCCAAAGCGGCAGATTATCCACGCTCATTCTCCAGGCGGGAGAACTAAAGAGCCGCAACTACTCGGGCCAGGCCAAAGTAGACCCATAGAGCGGCTCCCCCTTGGTGCAGGGGTAGCGACTCAAGTAACACGACGATAGCAAGTCGAATAAATAAGTTATGGCGTATTTCGAATAAACGCCGAGTCGGTCAATTCCGTTTCCCGCATTACCAAGACGATATACACGGTCAAAAGACCTCGATTTGTCATCGTTGCTAAACGCAGTAATTAGAATCTTCCTGCCCGAACGGCAATCAAGATACTCACGCGCCTGTGACGCAAATAGCCCGGAGACCGATACGAGAATTATCAATGACTGCGAAGCGTCTCCCATGTTTTTCAATTCCGCGACGTTAGCCCCAGCAACTATGCGAACTATCTTGCCCGCATAAAACATTTCCTGCTGAAATCGTACGAGATTGGCGCTCACATTATTGGTGCACCAGATTTCAACGTTTTTATGGCCATCAATTTCGTCGGCAAGGTGCTTAATAGCGATATCGGACACGCCGCTTTCAACCTCAGCGAACATCTCGATCATGCAAACGTCGAGCTCTGCCCTGTACTCCTCGTAGCCATATTCCTCCTCTCGATGGCTTAAGTCGCTTGGAAAAACTGATTGAGTAAATGATTCTTTCAAATCGCTAAGAGACTGGTAGCCCAATCGATTGCAGAAACGACGAACAGCGGAACGGGTCACGAATGCATCGCGGGTTATTGTGGCAACATTGATTTCGCTCGAACGCCTAATGTGAGCGATGAGATATCGAGCGATGGCGGCATCGTTTGACCCAAACTCGCTGTTGATGATGGAGCTAATGCGATTGAGCACATCGAAGTCATTGATATTCACGTGATCCCTCTTTCCGCTCTCCTCGAAATCATAGTTCATTTATTGAATCAAACAGCTTTGGTCGTTCTCCTATGATTCAAATCAGTTGACGTCATCTTAATCGTAATTCCACCACACGTATCCACCGTGTTGAATGATGGAAAGGGGATTCATGGGCAACGTGAACAACATCCCGTTTCTCTGGGGTTCCGCCACGGCGTCTTATCAGTGCGAGGGTGCCTGGAACGAAGACGGCAAAGGCCTTGGCGAGTGGGATTTCTTTAACCACACAAGCAATAAGAACATCAACCATGTTGACGGTGATGTATCTTGCGACTTCTACCATCGCTATGAAGAAGATATCCGCATGATGAAAGAAGGCGGACAAAACACCTATCGCTTCTCTCTTTCATGGAGTCGAATCATCCCCACGGGTATCGGTGAAGTGAATGAAAAGGGTATCGATTTTTATAATCGGGTCATTGATTGCTGCCTCGAAAATGGCATAGAGCCCAACGTTACGCTGTTCCATTACGATCTGCCATTCACGCTTGCTTGCAAAGGCGGATGGCTGAACAACGATATGGCAGAGTGGTTCTGCAAATACGCCAAGATTTGCTTTGAGCGCTTTGGAGACCGCGTCAAAATCTGGGCTACCGTTAACGAGCCGCATTTCTACAGCTACTGCGTAAACATGTTGGGCAACTATCCCCCCAATCGATCGCTCGACGTTCAGTCGTACATGCAGTTTCAGTACAACCTGATGCGCGCAAGCGCACTCGCAGTCCGAGCATATCGTCAAATGGGCTACGACGGCATCATCGGCGCCGTCCACGATGGCGGCGTTGTCGAACTCGACCCGGCAACCGAGCACCCCGATGACGTATTTCGATACGCAGACTTTTTCGCCAATCGCATGATTCTGGCACCAGCGCTTCAGGGTCAACTGCCGCCAGAAATGGACGAAATCCTTGAAAAACTTAGCGTCTCGCTCTATCGATCCCCAAATGACGTAGAAGAATTCAGAGACGGTAAAGTCGATTTTATTGGACTCAACGTGTATTGCCGAGAGTATGTAACCGACTGGCACGGTGGAGAGCTTGCCGTTTCGGCGAACAATAAGGGCGGTTCGAGCAAAAAGGTCGAAGGAAAATGCATTGCGCCCTTGTTTGAAAGCGCCCGCGACAGCAATGTTCCCCGCAATAAATGGGGCCGCGAAATACTCCCAAGTTGCATGTATTCAACCATCATGGATGTCCACGAGCGCTATGACGCGCCCCGCATCTTTATTACGGAAAACGGACATGGCGCCTATGAGCAACCAGACGCAGACGGAATGATCCACGATGATGACCGCATCGAGCTTCTGGGCCAGTTCATCGAGCACATGATGAGGGCTAAGCGCGACGGCGCGCGCGTTGAGGGCTACTACCTCTGGTCGACGATGGATCTGTATAGCTGGATCAACGGCTACGAAAAACGATACGGACTTGTCCATATCGACTTCGAGAACAATCTGGAGCGCACCCCCAAAAAGAGCTGGTATTGGTACCGAGACCTTATCTCGAAGTATCAGGAGCAGGAAGGTTAGGAGAAAGAGATGAAATATCAGGCAATGTCCGAAACAGTCCTAAAGGCTGTTGGCGGCAAAGAAAACATTACATCGGTAACTCATTGTGCGACGCGCCTTCGCATCGACGCACGAGACACCTCGATCATCGATCTCCAGCTCGCCAAATCGGCCGACCAGGCGCTCGGGGCAGTAGTCAGCGGTGGCCAGCTTCAGGTGATCATCGGCCCCAACGTCACCGAGGCTTACAACGACTTCCTCGACTTCGCGGGAATCGAAGTCGGCGGTGGCACGGTTGCCGACGATGCCCAAACCGCCAAAGACCTTGCAGAAGGCATTAAAAGCGGTAACACCGCCATGGGCTTGATTGAGAAATTCGGGAACGTCTCTGCACAGGTATTCATGCCCATCGTCCCGGCGCTCATCGTTGGCGGACTCATTCTTTCGATCAAGAATCTCCTGGTCAATTATTGTGGATTGAGCACCGATAGCGGAACCGCCCAGGTTCTGCTGGCGATCTTCAGCGCCTCATTTAGCTTCCTGCCCGTTTACCTCGGCTATCAGCTCGCCGCCGTCATGAAGATGCAGCCTATCATGGGCGCACTGCTGGGCGCAATCATGATTAGCTCGTCTATTAGCGGTGCTGAGGGTCTCGACTTTCTTGGCATCCCCATCCCGACGAATGACTACTCGAGCACGGTGGTGCCAATCGTACTGGGCGTTGTGTTCATGTACTTTGTTGATCGCGGTCTTCAGAAAATCATCCCCGACATTACCAAACTGTTCTTGAAGCCGCTGCTCACCATGTTCATCGTCGTGCCTGTTGAGCTGATTATCCTCGGCCCCGCCGGCAGCATGATGGGCTACGCGCTGAGTGATGCCGCCACGTGGCTCATGGATAACGTGGCATTTATCGCTACTCCAATCCTTGCAGCCCTTAACCCCTATTTTGTCATGCTCGGTCTTGATAAGGCCTACATCGCGATCGAAGTTACGAGCTTGGCGCAGCTCGGCTGGGCGCCCATCATCTTTGGCTTCATCTCAAACCTCTGCATTGGCGGCACGAGTCTCGCCTTGGCAACTGCAATGAAAGGCAACAAGGAGAAGAGAGGTATGGTCACCACGGTTGCCGTCACCGCACTTTGCGGCGTAACTGAGCCCGCATTTTACGGCTGCCTCATCGAGCGTCCCCGCCTGCTTGTCGGCACGGCAATCGGCGCCCTCTGCGCGGGACTCCCTGCAGGCATCTTCGTCCTGAAGGAGTATGTTGCGGGAGCATGCCCCGGTCTTCTTTCTGCGCTGATCTTTATCGCTCCCGATGGATCCATGGGCAACTTCGTACTGGCGTGCGTTGTCGCCGTCATCGCCATCGTCGTCTCGTTCATCGCTGCACGCGTGATTATCAAGAAGAATCCCAACTATATTGAGTAAATGCCCGCTGTTTGCATTGGGGACATCCTCGGCAGACCGTTAGCAAGAACCCAAGAAGTCCCTTAGGGGCTCGATTAATCCATTCGGATTCCTGAGGCACAAACGACCCCGATTCCACAATGAAATCGGGGTCGTTGTTTCTAAAGCCTTCGATAGACAATCGGTGTTTACCTTAGCTCCCCATCCAAGTTAATTATCCACGCTCGTTCTCCGGTCGGG
Organism: Collinsella sp.; assembly: GCA_019414325.1. Lineage (GTDB taxonomy): Bacteria > Actinomycetota > Coriobacteriia > Coriobacteriales > Coriobacteriaceae > Collinsella. The sequence goes on from DXMG01000035.1 coordinate 4,663, forward strand.
AGTTTTTCTTCTCTCGCGTGTCCAGAAATCCACGCTCGAGCAGGACATCCAGGTCCGCACCCGCCCTTGTCTCGATCTGTAACAGCAAGAGGCCTATTCCGCTTCTACATGTTACAGATCAAGGTATTCCTAAAACACCCTAAGTTTCATCTCAATCTGTAACAGTTAGATGCCAAATATCGGTCTTGGTGTTACAGATTTAGACAAACTGGAGGACGAGACAAACCAAAAACGGGATGGGCGCTAACCCGATGGCGCACCACCTAAATAGAAACGGGCTCTGTCCCATATAGAGACAGAGCCCGAAACTCTCATGGAGCCAGTGACAGGAATCGAACCTGCAACCCACTGATTACAAATCAGTTGCGCTACCGTTGCGCCACACTGGCACACTTGGCGCTTTCGCGCGAAGCCTGTTAAGAATAAAGGAATTACGGACGGGGCGCAACAGGCCGCACGGCGTTATACAAATATGCAAAATCCAGCAACAGCGCGTACCAGGCCCGTTCATTTCTGTCAGTGCGCTCTCAATCTTAAAACTATTCGTCAGAACGAATAGTTTTAATTACAATGGAATAGATAAAACTATTCGTTCTGGCGAAGGGTTTCGCGATGTTGACCACGAAGGAAGCTGCAGAGCTACTCGACATCACCCCGCGCAGGGTGCAAGAGCTCATAAAAAACGGAGCGCTTGAGGCACGCAAGGCTTCTGGTGTATGGCTCATCGACAAAGACAGCGTCAACGCACGACTCCGCTCCGTGACCAAAACGGGGGGACGCCCCCGTCGAGGCCATGGAAAAAGCGAGATTACGTTTACCCTCATGAACCGCACGCACGAAGTGGCCCAGCTGGTCTACAGCAGATCACGGAAAGACTTCACCCACATCGGCGCCGACGTCGATCGTGCCCACGCCCCTATTGGAGTTTTTGCTCCCAGCAAACCTGTATCGCTCGACTCCTTCCGCATCTGGTGGCGCGGCCGCGGTATCCCGCTCGCACGCATTGGGCTAGCCTCCCTGCTTGCAGAAGCCGCAGTCGATGTTCCCGATGAACTCGTACAGCGAAATCTTGGCCTCTCCTTATCCGACCAGTATTGGATTAGGCCCCAAGACTCCGGTCTCGCGTGGGAAGATATCAATTTCTTCAATAATGCTTTTGACGACGTCTCGCTAACCATTGCACCCTTCGCCCCGGAGGGTAAGGCAGCTGCCGCAAAGCCTGACAACACCTCGGACGGCAATCTTCAAAAGTACTGGACATGCGAGGGTGACCGTCGAATCCTCCACAAGGCAGGTGCACATCTAAACCAGGAACCTTATAACGAGCTGGTGGCGACTGCACTTCACCGTCGCATCCTAAACGGTTGCGATTATGTACCCTATTCGCTCGAAGGCGCGGGTACTTCCGCCTTGAGCACATGCAATGTCTTCTTAACTGACGAAGAAGAATATGTCCCTGCGTTCTATGTAAACCAGCATGCAAATGCAGACGAGCGACTAACCGATTACGAACGGTATGTAGCAAACAGCGAGGAGCTTGGAGCGACAGATATAAAAGACGCCCTTGACCGCATGATCGTATGCGATGACATCATTGCCAACTACGACCGTCATTGGCGCAACTTCGGCCTCGTGCGAAACGTCAACTCACTGGCCTGCAGACCAGCCCCCATCTTCGATTCGGGCTCATCGCTCTGGTGCAACATATCTCTAGATGAGCTTAGGGCAGGAGAGCACAGTTTTACCAGCGCGCAGTTTCATTCAAGCCCCACCAAACAGATGTTGCTCGTCGAGGACATGGACTGGTTTGACGGCGACAAACTCGAAGGCTTCGTTGACGAGGCAATCGAAATTCTGTCCAGAAACGACGCGCTCACGGCAAGGCTGCCATATCTAAAAGAGGCGCTAACGTGGCGCCTCGAAAGAATGATCAACATCGCTGAATGGAATTAGCGAGACAGCGTCGCGCCGTCAGCTCCCCTACCTCCCGCGCAGGGCCTTGAGCTTGGCCAGGGCATCGGGGCTCAGGCGACTGCCCAGAGTCATCTTGATCTGCGGAGCTTCCTCTGCCTCGTGAACGTCGTTATCGATCTGTTTGATCTCGTCCACCAGCATGCGGCTCGAGATGCGCGTGACGCCCTTGCCCATGACGACGGCCTGGATTGTGCCGTCACTCGATACCACGGAGCACGCGCGGCCCTCCTCGCGTGCCTCGATGCAGAGCTTCTGCACCACGGTATCGGCAGAGACGCCCGTCGGCGAAAACTCGATGCGCACGCCGCGGGCCGGCAGGTTGGGGCGCTCGCTGGAGATATTGCCCGCGCCGTCGAACACGATCACGGCCTCGTAGCGGCCCTGGGCAAACGCCGCAACGTCGTTGATGAGTGCGGTGCGCGCCATATCGTGGACGTCGCTGGAATACGGATCGTCGGAATGGTCGTAGACGAGCTTTTCGTAGCGCGGCGTGCAGTGGATCACGTTGTAGCCGTCGACCACCAGCAGCTCGGGCTTATTGGAGTGCACCGTCGAGACCGGATCGGCGATGGCCTGCGCAAACGCATTGCCGCCCACGCCATAGGTCGCGGCCGAAACAATCGGCTTGGCCGAGCCTTCGCCAAAGCGCTTGGCCTTGGACTTGGCGCGGTTCTTCTTGGACATGCGCTACTCCTCCCCCATGAGCTCGCCGGCATTGCGGCGCAGCCACTCAAAGCACAACGCCGTCGTTGCCTGGGCCACGTTGAGACTCTCGGTCATGCCGCGCTGGGGAAGCTTGGTCAAAAAGTCGCATTTCTCGAGCACCAGGCGCGAGATGCCGTCGCCCTCGGAGCCCATGACGAGCGCCACGCGGCCCTCGAAGGGAGCATCCCAGCAGCTGCCCTCGGCGTGCTCGGAAGCACCGCCCACCCAAAAGCCAGCGGCCTTGAGGTCATCGAGCGCACGGGCGATATTGGGAACCTGTGCGATAGGCAGGTGCATGACAGCACCGGCAGAAGTCTTGTAGCTGCCAACGGTCACACCGGCGGCGCGCTTGTTGGCAATGATGACACCGGCCGCGCCCACGACCTCGGCGGAGCGCACGATGGCGCCAAAGTTACCGTCGTCGGTCACGTGGTCGAGCACCACGACAAGCGCCGGACCGTCGCCCGCGCGGTCGAGAATATCGGCAACATCGGCATAGGGGAAGTTGCCTACCTCGAGTGCGATGCCCTGGTGAGCGCCATGGCTCGACAGCGCATCGAGCTGTGCACGCGGCACGTACTTAATGCGGACACCCGAAGCGTTGAGGTCATCGACCAAACGCGACAGGGCAGCATCGCGCTCCCCGCCCTCGGCGATGAGCGCGCACTTGATGGGAAAACCGGTGCGTAGCGCCTCGGCGGCAGCACGACGGCCTTCGATAAACTCGCCCTTGGGAGCCTGAACGTTGTCGCGGTTGCGATCGCGCTGCGGACGTGCGGCCTGGGTGCGATCGCGCTGGCCCTTGGAAGCGGCAGCGCGATCATTGCGGCGAATCGGACGCGAGCCAGAAGCAGCCTGCTTGCCGCCACGAGACGCGCGCTTGCGATTGTCGGTCATAAAGCGACCTCCTTAAATAGATAACAAACAAGAATCGACCGTCCGAGCCACGGCACCTTGCCTTTCAATCGTCGGACATGACCACCAGGTCTATGCCCTCCTCTTTCAAGGCAATCTGCCGCACCTCGAACGGTCGACAAATACTAGAGAGTCTTAATACGAGTGCCCGCGGCAGTATCCTCGATCGTCAGGCCCAGGTCCTTGAGCTGGTCGCGGATGGCATCGGCCAGATCCCAGTTCTTGGCGGCGCGGGCCTCGGCGCGAGCCTCGAGAATCTTGGCAGCTGCCTCGTCCACATCGTCACCCGTGTAGGCAACCAGACCGGCGGCAACGCCCAGCAGGCCCAGCGGCAGCTCGACCTTGGGCTCGGGAAGCTCAACGCCAAACGTATCGAGCGACTCGGCCAGGGTATCGGCAGCGGCAAGCGCGGCGGCCTTGTCGGCAGCGTCGCCCGCCTGCTCCAGGTACTGGTTGCACTCGGTCACAAAGCCAAAGACGGCACCCATGGCACCGGCGGTGTTAAAGTCGTCGTCCATGCACTCCTTAAAGGCAGTACGAGTCTCGGCGGCCTTGGCGACAAACGCCTCGGCGGCAGCCTCATCGGCGTCGGCCGTCGCGTGGCTTGCAGCCCAGCGCAGGTTCTCGACCGTGCCGGCGATACGCGTGAGCGAGTTCTCGGCACCCTCCAGGCGCTCCCAAGAGAAGTCGAGCGGCGAGCGATAGCTCGTCTGCAGCATCAGCAAGCGCAGAGCCGCGGCAGAGTGCTGCTCGAGCACCTCGGCCAGCGTAAAGAAGTTACCGAGCGACTTGGACATCTTCTCGCCGTCAACCAGCAGCATGCCCGTGTGCATCCAGGTGTTGGAGAAGCCCTGGTGCCAGGCGCAGGTGGCCTGGGCGCACTCGTTCTCGTGATGCGGGAAGGCAAGGTCGGAGCCACCGCCGTGAATGTCGATCGGGGTGCCCAGATAGCGGTGCACCATGGCGGCGCACTCGGTGTGCCAACCGGGACGGCCCTCGCCCCAGGGGCTCGGCCAGCTGGGCTCGCCGGGCTTGGCGGCCTTCCACAGGGCAAAGTCGAGCGGGTCGTTCTTGTCCTCGTTCTCCTCGATGCGCGCGCCCACCATAAGGTCGTCGATGTTGCGGCCCGAGACCTGGCCGTAGTTGGGATCGCTGCGCACGGCAAAGTACACATCGCCGTTATCGGCTGCGTAAGCGTGGCCCTGCTCGATAAGCGTCTTGATCATGGCGATCATGGGGCCGATCTCCTTGGTGGCGCGGGGGCGCACGTCGGGATCGAGCACGTTGGCGGCGCGCATGACGCCGATGAACTTGTCGGAGAACTCCGTCGCGACCTCGGCAGCCGTACGGCCCTGCTCGTTGGCGCGCTTGATGATCTTGTCATCGACATCGGTGAGGTTCTGTGCGAACGTGACCTCGTAGCCGCTCGCGATGAGCCAACGGCGGATCACGTCAAAGCTGATGAACGTGCGGGCATTGCCGATGTGGATGTTGTCGTAGACCGTGGGGCCGCACACATACATGCGGACCTTGCCGGACTCGATGGGCTGGAACTCTTCCTTTTTATGGGTAGCGCTGTTGTAGATACGCATTCGTTACTCCTTAGCGGTTTTCTGTAGCAGGCAGACGGCCCAGGCGCCAATTCCCTCGCCTTGGCCTTCCCAACCGAGCTTTTCGGTCGTAGTGGCGGCAACGCCCACGTTTTCGACGTCAACGCCCAGAGCATGGGCAAGGTTGGCGCGCATGGCATCGCGGTGCGGGGTGATCTTGGGTTGCTGGCAGGCAATGGTGCAATCGGCATCGACAAACTCAAAGCCCAGCTCGCGCGCATAGTCCATCACACGGGCAAGCAGCACCATCGAGTCGGCACCCTCGTAGGCAGGATCGGTGTCGGGGAACAGTTTGCCGATGTCTCCCCCGCGGCAGGCGCCCAGAATGGCGTCGGCCAAGGCGTGCGCGAGCACATCGGCATCCGAGTGGCCCAGCAGGCCGCGCTCGTAGGGAATGTCGACCCCGCCGATAATACATCGACGCCCCTCCACCAAACGGTGGACGTCGTAGCCGTGGCCAATGCGCAGGTTACTGAACATGGGGAAGGTCCTCTCCCTCGGCCATGCGGCCGAGCAGAATCGCGGTTACGGGACGCAAGTCCTCGGGTACCGTCACCTTAAGGTTATCGCGTGGGCTCTGGACGCAGCGGACACGCCCGCCCATGCGCTC
>DXMG01000035.1:10486-12729 GCA_019414325.1 Collinsella sp.
AATCGTCGGTCCCGATAAAGCCCTCGGCGATAGCTGCGGTGTGGGCGCGCTCCATGGCGTCGACGCTAAAGATTTGCGGCGTCTGTGCGGCCCAATAGAGTTCACGCGGCGGCGTCTCAACGATATTATCGCCATCGACGATTTTGAGCGTGTCGATCGCGGGCTGACCGCACACGACACCGTCGAGGGCACGGTCGCTCACGAGCACGTCGATAGCGTGATCGATGGCCTCGGTCGTAATGAGCGGACGAGCGCCGTCGTGAATGGCGACGTATTCAAAGCCTGCCGGTACCGCATGCACGCCGGCTCGGGTGGAATCCTGACGGGTATCGCCGGCATCGGCAAAGCTGATGGGCGTGTCATAGTCAAACGGGTCGATGGCCAGGCGGCGCATCTCGGCACGGCGCTCGACAGGACACACCACCACGATGTGGCCGACCTTGTCACTGCGATCGAACGCACGGATGGACCAGCTCATAAGCGGACGACCCGCCACGTTAACGAGCTGCTTGCCGCCGGGATTTCCAAAGCGCTGGCCGCTGCCACCGGCAACGACCACGGCGCACACGGGCGCCATTATGCGTTCCCCTGTTTGGTGCCCTTCATGCGGTACAGGGAGTCCGCAAGAATGGCAGGGTTGTTGACACCAAAGTCGCCCAGGCGTTCCGGATCCTCGCTGATGTCGTCCATGAGTTCCTGCAGCGAGCCGTACTCGTCGACAATCTTCTCGGCCACGCCGTCGCGCACGACGGACACGCGCGAAAGCGTGCGCAGGCCCAGCGGCGTCATGACAGAGTCCTCATCCAGGTCGTCGTAGCCCAGAACCGCCGCCACATGCTGCGGGTCGGACAAGTCCTTGGGCGTCATACGGGCAAGCTCAGCGCGAATTTTCTCGGCGTTTGCCTCGGAGGAGTCGCTCGCGTAGTCGCGGATCATCAGGTCATACTCGGTATCCATACTGGAGCCGGCGAGCTGCTCGAGCTGCATCTGCACGAGCTTGCCCTGGTTGCCCAGCTTGACAATGCAATCCTTAAGCTCGGTCTTTGCCTGCTGCATGATCTCGAAACTCGAGAAAATGCCGGTGATGTCAGCGAGCGTAACGTAGTCATCGAGCTCGAGGGCCGTCAGACGCAGCAGGGAGCGATCGAGCGACTGACGGGTAGTCTGGAGCGTGGCGACGAGCTGGTTGACCGAACTCATGATGGTGGTGACGGGCTGGATCTCGTAGCTCTTGCCGTGAACGTACACGTTAACGACGGCACGACGGGCCGAGACCGAGATCACGATGGCATCGGTGAGCACCGACATGCGAGCGGCGGTGCGGTGACGCATACCCGTCTCGCTCGTGGCAAGCGAGGGATCGGGATTGAGGTGGAAGTTGGCGCGCAGGATCTGGGTGAGGTCGCCGTCGATGACGATGGCACCGTCCATCTTGGAGAGCTCGAACAGGCGGTTCGAGGTAAACGAAATGTTGAGCGGGAAGCCGTCGTTACCAGCAGCGAGCACGTTTTCGGTGTCGCCGACGCAGATAAGGGCACCCAGGTGACCAGCAATGATCATATCGAGGGCGGTGCGGATCGGCTGGCCGGGGGCAGTCAGGCGAATAGCCTGTTCCATACGCTTTTGCAGCTCGTTCTTATCCAAGGCATCGCTCCCATCGTATACGCTCCATAAACGCTAAATAGTTTCTCACGGTTTGTCCCCGCGGCGCTTGCGAAATCCGATGCTTACAGAATGAGCGAACACCGCTTAGGTAGCTCATTTGGGACGGGGCTCTTTTAGCTGCTCATGTGGTAGCATCGGGTCTCATATAAATGAGGGAGTAGTCGTGTAATCGGGTTCGCCCGCAGAGAGGGAGCCAGACTATGGGACTCGCAGAGCTCGTGTTGCTCGCCGTTGGCCTTTCGATGGACGCCTTTGCCGTTTCCATCTGCAAGGGTCTCGGCATGAAAAAGATCAACCTTAAAGTCGCCGTGGTGCTCGGCCTGTTCTTTGGCGGCTTCCAGGCCGGCATGCCCGTAATCGGATGGGCGCTCGGCAGTCAATTCATGGGCATCATCGGACCCATCGACCATTGGATCGCCTTTGTCCTTTTGGCCTTCATCGGCGGCAAAATGCTGTGGGAGGCCTTTACCGAAGACGAGGATGAGGACGAAGGCGACGGCAAGGATGCCGAGAAGATTAACCTGGTAGAATACCTGATTCTCGCCATTGCCACCTCAATTGACGCCCTGGCCGTAGGC
>DXMG01000035.1:12739-16923 GCA_019414325.1 Collinsella sp.
CCCGCCGTATCGCTTATCGGCGTCACAACGTTTATCTTCTCCATCGCCGGCGTAGCGATCGGCCACACCTTTGGCGCGCGCTACGAAAAACCCGCCACCATCGTGGGTGGCGTCGTGCTCATCCTCATCGGGCTTAAGATCTTGCTTGAGCATCTGGGGATTTTGGCGCTGTAAAACACCCTTCAAAACTAAACGTCCGTGCAAGGCCTCATGCAGAGTTTTGCATAAGGCCTTTTCATGCAGACTTTTGCATGTCATACTGATATGCAAAAGTCTGCACGTTAGGAGATCGCCGTGGATACCCTTCCCATCACCACACCGCGCCAAGCTGGTATCTATGTGCGCCAGGCACGCGAGTCACAGGGGATCACCCGTGCGACCCTCGCTAAAAAAGCCGGTGTTTCGGAGCGCCTGCTCGCATCGCTCGAGCTGGGAGATGCCACGGGCATTCGGCTCGACAAGTTGCTGGCGGTTTTCGGTGCTCTCGGACTGGCTCTCGTTGCTCAAGGGAATATCGCCGACACGAAACATGAGCAGCCAGCCGACGCCCCGCATGCCGATTTGCAACCTTGTAGCACCCCCAGGTGCCATCACGCTCAACGTCCCTCTCATAGCCACCGTCGCTGCGCCGCCATTCCGGTTCTTGCAGACGCCCCCTTTACGTCCGAGCTCTATGACAAGGCCTTCGCCGATTTCGCCATATCCAATCTCGGAGTCTCAATTGCCGCAAACGCATCTGCCCAAACCAAGCCCGAAGGGAGATAGCCAATGGCCAGAAAAACGCTTCGGACTATTATTTGCGGCGTACCCGCAGGAACGCTCATGCAAGATGAGAGCGGTCTAGTCAGTTTTGCCTACGATCATGACTATGACGGGCCAGCCCTATCGACCAACATACCCGTATCGAATCGCACATACGGACAACAGGTCATGAATCCGTACCTGTTTGGCCTTCTACCCGACAGCGAGGATCAGCGAAAAGCGATTGCTGCCGAATTCGACGTTAGACCCAACAATGCCGTTGCGCTACTCAGCCATATCGGACTTGACTGTCCGGGTGGAGTGCAGTTTTGTGCCGAAGAAGATGCCGACGCCGTCCTGCATCGCACCAGCGAATACCGCCCTATAGGCGATCATGAGATTGCACTGCGTCTCAAGTCAATCAGAGATGACCGCAATGCATCCTGGATGGGCCTAGATGAAAGTTGGTCACTCGGAGGCAACCAGGGCAAGTTCGCGCTCGCGTTCATAAACGGCCGCTGGTGCGAATGCATGGGCTCCTCGCCCACGACGCATATTTTCAAAAATGGCGTTATCGGATTTAAACTTGAGGCTCTCAATGAGTTTGTCTGCATGAAAAGCGCCCAACGCGCCGGTATCGCAGCGGCAAATGTTGAATATCGTATGTTTGAGGACGAACCCGCCCTCATTGTTGAGCGATATGACCGCGTGAAAGTCAAAGACGGAACGATCAGGCGCCTACATCAAGAAGACCTCTGTCAGGCTCTTGGAGTGATGCCTACTCAAAAGTACACGGCAGACGGCGGCCCGACCACCCGCGACATTCAAGAGCTCCTCGTAAATACGAGCCACCATCAACTTAACCTGTATCTGTTTACGCAGATACTGTTCTTCAACGCCATTATCGGCGCACCGGATGCGCATGCGAAAAACTATTCCCTGCTCCTTGGAAACGACGGCGCAGCCATGATGGCTCGAATGTACGATGTCGCATCGGGCTTGGCGTACGAGCGCATGCGCCGCCGGGCGCGCCTTGCCATGAGCGTTGGCGGCGAGAATCGTGTGGGGCGCATCGGTCCAGGCGCCATCCGTCGATACCACGGTATGGGCGACCCCGTGCTGGAAGCGGCACTCACCGATGCCGGGCTAACCGAGAAGTTTTGCTTTACAACCATGATGGACCTTGTCTACGAAGTGCCTATCTGCATTGAAGAGGTCATGGACGAATACGCCGACCTACCCGGCATGGCGGACCTGCGCGAGCATATGCTCGGCCCCGTCCGCGAAAACTGCCAGCGCACCCTCGACCTCATCAAGGCGGATATGGGCTAGACGCCAATCAATTTCCCATTTCTTAAAAGAAGAGAGGGGGCACCCGTCGCAAAAGCTCGGGTGCCCCCTCTCGTAATGTCATTTGCAATCCACCAGCACGTGACTCGGACTGCTGCTAGCGCAACCTTTACGCAGCGAGGCGCTTGAGGACGTCGATGAGCAGCTCGTAGAAGCGCTCGGCAGAAGCGAGTTCCATGCTCTCGTCCGGGGTGTGGACATCGGAGAGCGTCGGGCCCACGGCGATGGCGTCCAGTCCGTGCAGGGCCTCGGCAAACAGGCCGCACTCAAGGCCGGCGTGAATGGACTCGATGCGCAGCTCGGAGCCAAAGAGCTCGCGATAGCTCTCGACGAAGACGTCGCGGACCGGCGAATGCTCGGCATAGCTCCAACCGGGATACTCAAACTCGAACTTGGCGTCGAAGCCCAGGACATCGGCCAGCGTCTGCAGGCGGTCCTTAAACTCGTTCTGCAGCGAGGTGATCGAGGAGCGCGGGGACAGCATGATCTTGACCTCGTCGTCAGAGGTGGCAACCACACCGATGTTGGAGGAAACCTCGACGGAGCCGTCGGTGGCGACGTTGCGGCGGATCACGCCGTTGGGGGCAAGACGCAGGGCACGGATGAGGGCAAGCGCGGACTTCTGGTCCATGGCCTCAACCTCGGCGTCGTCGGCAATCTCGACGGTGCAGGTAAAGCCAGGGTCGAAGACCTCGAGCTCGGCGGTGACGTCGGCAATGATGCCCTTTGCGATCTGGGCCGCGGCCTCGGCGGCAGCGTGGTCGGCATAGACCAGAACGGCCTTGCACTCACGGTTGATGGCGTTGTCCTTGGTGCCGCCGTTGAAGCTGACGATGGCGGGCTCGCCGGCAACCATCAGGCGGTCGATGATGCGGGCCATGATGAGGTTGCCATTGCCGCGCTCCAGGTGGATATCGCTGCCGGAGTGACCGCCCAGCAGGCCGGAGACGTCGAGCGTGAGGGTGCTGCCGATCTTGTGCTCGCGCGCGATCGGGCAGGTGTAGGTAACGACGACGCCGCCGGCGCAGCTGACGGTGGCAACGCCCTCTTCCTCGGAGTCGAGATTAATCATGGTGCGGGCGCTAATCTGGGACTTGTCGAGCGTCTCAGCGCCGACCAGGCCAGTCTCCTCGTCGGTGGTGAATACGCACTCGAGAGCCGGATGGGCAATCGAATCATCGTTGAGCACGGTAAGCATAAGCGCGACGGCGATGCCGTTGTCGGCACCCAGAGTGGTGCCGTTGGCGGTAAGGACACCGTCCTTGACGACCAGATCGATACCATCGGTCGTAAAGTCGTGCTCAACGGAGCCCAACTTGTCGCACACCATGTCGATATGGCCCTGCAACATCACGGTCGGGGCATTCTCGGCACCGGCAGATGCGGGCTTGCGAATGATGACGTTGTAGACCTCGTCCTGGTACACATCAAGGCCGCGCTCCTTGGCAAACGCAACCAGGAAATCGCTGATGCCCTTCTCGTTGCCAGACCCACGGGGGATCGCGCTGACCTCCTCAAAGAAATGGAACAGCTGGGCGGGTTCGTAGCCGGTAATCTTGTAGACCATGGTGCCTCCTTGGCGCAACTGGTTAGACAATAAGACATGCGCCTTGTATATTCCCAGACTTCGTTTGCATAAACCAGTCGAAAACGCCGAGCGCCCTCGCATCATCGGCTAACGGCGGACCGAATAGCGAAATGGTCACAACTACCGCAGCTCAACAAATCGAGGCGCCCTTGCCGGAACGCCCCGATTGCATAGATCAAATTGTCGCCACACTCTACAGCGCGCCGGAGCCGGCTTGCATCATGCCGCCGGGGCCCGAGGTCACGCCGCCGCTGACGGGCGCAGCGCTGCCAGTGTGCGGCGCCGCCGGAGCGGTATCGCCACCGAGCGTGCCCGCCGGACGCGGTGCCGGGATCTCGCCCGTGCCGTGGCTAAAGACAAACTTGCCATCGGCCACATCGCACAGAACGGTATCGCCCTCGCCCCACTCGCCGGCCAGCAGCTCCTCGGACAGCGGATCCTCGATGAGCTTTTGGATGGCACGGCGCAGCGGACGCGCGCCATTGGTGAGGTCAGTGCCCTCGGC
>DXMG01000035.1:16933-22177 GCA_019414325.1 Collinsella sp.
CGTCCACCAGCAGGTGAGCGATCTTGGTCAGGTTCTCGCCCGAGAGCTTCTGGAACACCACAATGTCGTCGATACGGTTGAGCAGCTCGGGGCGAAACAGGCGCTTGAGCTCGCCCATCGCACGGCCGCGGATCTCGCTCGACGTGAGACCCTGCTCGCCGGTGGTGCCAAAGCCCACGCTCGCATCCTGCGCGATCTCGCGGGCGCCCACGTTTGACGTCATGATGATCACCGTATTGCGGAAGTCGACCGTCTTGCCCTGGCTATCGGTCAGGCGGCCCTCCTCCAGCACCTGCAGCAAGATGTTGAAGATATCAGGGTGCGCTTTCTCGATCTCATCGAACAGCACGACCGAGTACGGATGACGACGAACGGCCTTGGTGAGCTGACCGCCCTCGTCGTGGCCCACGTAACCCGGAGGGCTACCGATAAGCTTGGAGACCTCGAACTCACTGCCAAACTCCGACATGTCGAAGCTGATGAGCGCGTCCTTGCTGCCAAAGAGATACTCGGCGAGCGTCTTGGCGAGCTCGGTCTTGCCCGTGCCGGTGGGGCCCAGGAAGATAAAGCTGCCGCCGGGGCGACGAGGGTCCTTGAGCGGCGAGCGGCTGCGGCGCACGGCCTTGGCAACGGCCTCGACGGCCTCGTCCTGACCGATGATGCGCGTCTTGAGCACGCTTTCGGCCTGCAGCAGGCGACGGCTCTCACTCTCGGTGAGCGAAGACACCGGCACACCCGAGGTCACGGACACGATATCGGCAATCTGGGCGACATCGATGGTAAGCGGGCTGGCGTCAAGCTCGGCCGTCCAGGCAGCCTTGGCCTCGGCGAGCTCAATCTCGGCGGCCTTCTGCTGCTCGGTAATCTCGGCGGCCTTGTTCATGTCGTCGCTCTCGGTGGCCTCCTGCGCGGCGGCCTTAAGCTCCTCGATGCGATGCTCGGCCTCGCGCACCGGCTCGGGCGCGCGGTTGGCGGCAATGCGTGCGCGGGCACCGGCCTCGTCGATGAGGTCGATAGCCTTATCGGGCAGGAAGCGATCCTGGATATAGCGGTTGGAGAGGTTCGCAGCGGCCTCGATGGCACCCTGCGTGTAGCGCACGTGGTGGTGCTCCTCGTAGCGCGGCTTGAGCGCGGTCAGGATCTTGACCGTATCCTCGACGCTCGGCTCCTCGACATCGATGGTCTGGAAGCGGCGCTCAAAGGCCGGATCCTTAGTGAGGTACTTACGGAACTCCTCGGCCGTGGTGGCACCGATGATCTGGAAAGCGCCGCGTGCGAGCACGGGCTTGAGCATGGAGCTTGCATCGATGGAGCCCTCGGCGGAACCGGCACCGATGATGGTGTGCATCTCGTCGATAAACAGGATGACGTCGTCGGCTTCGGTTGCCTCCTGAATCACGTTCTTGAGGCGCTCCTCAAACTCACCGCGATACTTGGCGCCCGCGACAAGACCCGGCAGGTCGAGCGTCCAGATGTTCTGGTTCATAAGGTTCTCGGGCACGTTGCCGGCAGCAATCTGCTGTGCCAGGCCCTCGACGATCGCTGTCTTGCCCACGCCGGGATCGCCCAAGATAAGCGGGTTGTTCTTGGTGCGGCGCGAAAGGATCTCCATCATGCGCTGGACTTCCTTTTCGCGACCGATCACGGGGTCGAGCTTACCGTCGCGCGCCTTCTGCGTGAGGTTGGTGGCGAACTGCTTGAGCGTGTCGGTGCCGCTCCCTTTTTGCTGTGAGGCGTCCGAGCCGCTAAAGAACGGCAGGCCCGCACCGGGACGCCCAGCACCGGCACCGGCGAGCGGGCGCTTCTTGTCCTGATCCTTGGCCGTGAGCTTCTCGATGGCCTTTTTAATGGAAGCGGACGACACGCCCAGGCGCATGAGGATGTCCATGGCCATGCCGTTGCCCTCTTCGACGATACCGATGAGCAGGTGCTCGGTCGACACATAGGTCTGGTTGTTCTCGCGTGCCACGCGGAAAGAGCGCTCCATCACGCTGATGACGAGCGGCGTAAAGGCGAGCTTAGCGGCCTCGGTCTCCTCGCTGGACTCGGGAACGGTAGTCTGGACCTCTTTGAGTGTGTCCATGATGTCGTCGTAGGCGATATCGAGCGAGCGCAGCGCCTCGGCGGCAATGCCCTCGTCCTCCTTGGCAAGCGCCAGAAGCAGATGCTCGGTACCCACCTTGTTGGTATGCAGGTCGAGCGCCTCCTGTTTGGCCATCGACATGACCTTGCGCGCTCGATCGGTAAATCTATCTAACATGCTCGTTTCCTTACATGAGTTCATCGAAATCAAAACGCCCGCCCGTCGGCGGCGCTTTTGTCTCTTTACCCACAGGTTGTCTATGTTAACAGCTGGAGGAATATCTATAAACCCGGCTCACATGAATGCAGGTTATGACCGCATCGCGGGACTCACCGCGCGATGCGCGACAGGCGCCCCGCAAGAGAAACCCTAGGCGTCTTTCACCACGTCGGGACTCGTCGCACGCGATGCGCGATAGGCATCGGCCTCCTTGGAGACGCGTTCGAGCAGCTCGGATGTATCGACGCCCTCGACTTGCGCGACCGTTTCCACCGTCTGCATGGCGACCGCCCTCAGGTACGCGCACGCGCTGTCCCCCAGCTGCTCGAGGTCTATCTCCTCGCCGCCCTCCCGGGCAAAGCCGACCGCCATCACAAAGCCCATGATGCCCGAGACCAGAAAGCCCACCGCAAAGCTCGAATCTGCCTTGAGCTCTTCTCCGTCGGGATGGACGATCTCTCTCACGCGGTCGATGATGATCGTATGGATGCCCTGCACGACCTGCTCGGCGGCACCCGCCCTCATGGTGATGACGATGCGCCGCAGCAGGCAGCGGACGTCGCGCCGGTCGAACGCCGAAAGGTCGCCCTCGCTCGAAAAATGCCAGAGGGCATCGGTGATGAGCTCGTTATCCTGCAGCAGCTGGGCTATGGCGATGGCGACGAGTTCATCGAAATCGTGAAAATAGTAGTAAAACGTTCCGCGATTGCACTGGGCGGCGCGGGTCACCTCGCCAACCGACAGCTCGAAGATGCTGTTGTTCTCGATGAGCTCCCAAAACGCCTCGATGATACGGGTGCGTGCATCGGGCGCATCGGCGTCCTTACGCGGTCTCGCCATGCGCCTCACCGCACCCCTGCGCCTTGGCGTTCATGATGAGCATCTGAAGACGGTTCTCCACGTTGGCGAAGCTCACGTCGGGATCGTAGTCGAGCGGCAGGAACTGCGCCGTGGGATACTGCTCCTTGAGCGCATGGATGAGCCCGCGCCCCACGACATGGTTGGGCAGACACCCGAACGGCTGCAGGATCACGAAGTTGCGGCAGCCGCGCTTGGCGTGCTCGAGGATCTCCGCCGGAATCAGCACGCCCTCGCCCGCATCGAACGTATGGTGCAGGATCTTATCGCTCGCGCGCACGAGCTCGGGCATGCGCGTCGGCGGCTCGTAGAGCGGGCTCGCCGCGCCCAGGCGGTCGCAACGGTCGTGCGCGAGCTCGAACAGGTTGTCCGCCGTGGCGTACCAGGCCTTTTCGGGCAGCGACAGGTCGACGTGGAACTCGCGCGACTGCGCATGCTTGTAGAAATAGGTCTTGCGGATCACGTCGGTCATGCGCGCCTCGATGACCTCGAGCCCGTTGTCCTCGAGGTAGCGCTCGATCTCGTGGTTGGCGCCGAGATGGAAATTGAGCAGGTACTCGCCCACGATGAGAACGGTCGGATGCGGGTTCGAGCGGTCGTACGGAACGGCGTCCATGATCGCAAGCGCGCGTTTGAAGCCCGTCGCCTGGCCTCTCAGCCCGGAGCGCTCCATGCCCTCGATAACCTCATCGAGCGCGCGGTCGAACGCAGCGTCCGCCGCGCCCTTCTCGAGCTCGTAGGGACGGATGCGCCTAAGCATGGCCTCGAGGGTATCGATCATGGGAAGACCGTAGGCGATCTGGATGCTCGGGCCAAGGCCGAGCTTGAAGCCCGGATGCGCATTGTGGGCATCGACGTCGTCGTTGGTGAGCACCGGGACATAGTCGTATCCCGCGTCGTCGAGCGCGCGGCGCAGCAGGGGCATGTAGTGCGTCAGGCGGCAGTCGCCGATATACTTGCCAGTCACCACGGCGACGTCGTGCGGGTCGTACTTACCGCTCTCGAGTGCCGCGAGCGCCTCGCCGATCACGATTTGCGCGGGGAAGCAGATGTCGTTGTGCACATAGCGTTTGCCCAGGCGGATGGCATCCTCGCGCCCGATATCAAGGGCCTCGGCGCGCACGCCCTGATTGCGCATCGCCGCGGTCATGAGCCTGCAGAACGCATGGGAGGTGTTGGGGACCAGCGCGATCTTGTCGTGCCGGTCGCGCTTGGTGTACTTGACCTTATACGGGTCGTCGAGCGGATGGACCGCGTGCACCCGGGCGCCCTCGGCACGCTCCTCCGCGCGACGACGGTTGACCGACTCGATAAACGAACGCACGCGAATGCCCATGGGACCGGCGACGTCGCTCTCATCGAGCTTGATCATCATCGGAACCTTGGAGCCCATCTCGCCCATCATGCGCGCGATCTCATCGGTGAGATACGCATCGTGGCCGCAGCCGAAGCTGCCCATCTGCACGAGCTCGAGCTCGGGCGTCGATGCGACGATGACCGCGCACGACAGCATGCGCGCATGGTAGTTGTTCACGATGTCGATGCGGCTGTTGGAAAGATCGACGTTGTAGACCCCCGGCACCGCATCGGGCGTCAGCACGGGGATGCCGCGCTCAGAGAAGAGCTTGGGCAGCCCGTGGTTGACCAGCGGGTCGTTGTGGTACGGGCGCGAAGCGATCACCACCGCGTAGCCGCCGTCCTCGCGCACGTTCTCGAGCACCTGCCTGCCGCGCAGCTGCAGCTGGTTCTCAAACGTCTGCTGCGCGCGGTCCGCCTGCTCGGTCGCCTTGGCAACCAGGTCGGCATCGATATCGAAGGTCTCCTTGCACCACGCCTTGAGCTGGCGGTTTCGGTCGCCCTCGTCGTACCAGTGGAACAGCGGCGTATCGAACGGAACGCCGAAACGCTCCTCCGGGTTATCGGAATTGCGCATCACGTAGGGGTATCCCTTTACGACGGCGCACATCCACTCGCTGGTAGAGGCGGTGTTTTCGGTGGGCACCGTCGTGATGATGGGCATGAAGATGCGGTCGACGCCGGCGTCGACGAGATTGCGGATGTGCCCGTGGACGAGCTTGGCCGGG
>DXMG01000036.1 GCA_019414325.1 Collinsella sp.
CCTTCGTGGTGGTTTGGCGATTACGTAGGCGGAAAAATGCCCGCTTGGATAAACCTAGGCGCGGTGCCAGTCGGTCAGGCAGGCATCGAGGGAGGCGATGAGCGCATCCTTGTCCATGTGACGGCCGATGATGCACAGGCTCGTCATGCGGTCGCCCGTCTCGTCGTCCCAAATCTGCATGATCTCGGGGTTTTCGTCGATGATCTTCTGCTTTTCGCCCTCGGGTGCGGAATCGACAAACAGGCCGTTCTCCATCAGGCGCATCTGGTGGCCGGCCTGCTCAAACATGTAGCACATGTCCGGATTGCTGGCCTGCCACAGCGGACCCTTGACGCGGATGACCTCGTCGGGCCACTCCTGCTCAACAAAATCGGTGAACTTCTGCAGGTCAAACGGCTTGCGGCGCGAGTACACAAAGGTCTCGATGTCGTACTCGAGCACCTCGGGGTCGTCGTGCTCCTCGGGATGCTCCATAGCCTCGATCCAGGCGGCGGAGTTGTAGGCGCGCATAAAGTCGAAGCGGTCGGTATCGAGCAGTTCCTCCATGGGGACCTCGCCGTTTTGGGCCTCGACGATCACGGCGTCCTTCTGCAGGCTGCGCACGATGGCCTTGAGCTCGGCGATCTGCTCAGGGCTCACGGTATCGGTCTTGTTGAGGATCAGCGTGGAACAGAACTCGATCTGCTGGATGAGCAGGCTTTCGATGTCGTCCTCGTCGATATCCTCTGCCAGCAGGTCGCGGCCGCCATTGAACTCGTCGTACATGCGGGCGCAGTCGACCACGGCCACGATGTTGTCGAGCGCGAGCTTGGGCTCGCCGCCCACCTTGGCCTCGTCGCAGAAGCTCGAGATGGTGTAGGCGATGGGGATAGGCTCACAAATGCCCGAAGCCTCGATGATGATGTAATCGAAGTCGCCCGAATCGGCGATGCCCTGCAGCTGGTTGGCAAGGTCGTCCGAAAGCGTGCAGCAGATGCAGCCGTTGGTGAGCGGGATAAGGTCGTCGGTCTCGGAAAGGCCGCCGTCGGCGATAAGGCTGGCGTCGACGTTGATCTCGCCGATATCGTTGACGATTACGGCGGCGCGGATGCCGCCGTCGTTAGCGAGGATGTGGTTGAGCAGCGTGGTCTTGCCGGCACCGAGGTATCCGGTAAGCATGATGATCTTCACGGGTTTGTTGGGCATATGCCCTCCTTTGTTAGACATGGCTTACAGTTGAATCTTATGCCAAACGCCTGCTCTTATACCCACGCGCCGGCAAATAACACAGGCTACTCCCAGGCTCCCCATACATCGGGGCAATAACCGACGGTGGCCTTTTTGCCGTTGCGCACGATGGGCTCGGCTAGAACCTGCTGGTTTTCGAGTAACTTGTCGAAGCGCTGGCTAGGGGTGAGGTGCTGGATGAGCGCGAGCGTCTCCTCGTCCTTGGCCTTGGGGTTGAGCAGCTTGTCGATGCCGCCGACCGCCTGCATCACGCTCGTGAGCTCGCCCTTGCTCATCTCCTTTTCCTTAAGGTCGATAAACTGCACCTTAATGCGGCGCTCCTTAAAATAACGCTGCGCCTTCTTGGTGTCGAACGACTTCTTGGTGCCAAAAATTTGCACGTTCATATAATGTTCCGCCGTTCTAACGAATGAAGTTGGTCCTGGCGCGATCGGCTTCGGGCGCGTTGATACCGGCGGCTTGTCCCGCCTCGATGCAGCGCAGGAGCCAGGCCATGTTTTTGCCGATATTTCGCATGGTGGCCAGACCCTCGGCATCTCCATCGGCGTCGCCGGGCACGCGGCCAAACACGTTGTTCCAGTAGGTGGAAGCAACCACGGGCATTTGCTTAATGGTGAAGTACTTGTTGAGCACATCGAACGTGGGCGACGTGCCGCCGCGACGAGCGACGGCGACTGCGGCGCCGGGTTTGTGCTCAAAGGCGTGCCCGCCTGCATAGAAGGCGCGATCGAGGGCCGAAAGGATGCGCCCGCTGGGGTGCGCATAGTAGACGGGCGAGCCAAAGACAAAGCCATCTGACTGCTCGGCGGCAGCGATGAGCTCGTTCACCACGTCGTCGTCAAAGGTGCAGCGACCGCCAAGCTTGCCGCACTGGCCGCAACCGATGCAATCGCGAATGGGCTTGGCGCCCAGCTGAAACACCTCGGTATCAATGCCTTCGGCATTGAGCTGCTCGGCGACTTCGGCGAGTGCGCGGGCCGTGTTGCCGTTTGCCTTGGGGCTGCCATTGACCAAAAGAACCTTCATCACAAACTCCCTCTGCTTTTGGTGACTTCTGCGGAGGATTATCGCACGAGCGGGCAGATGGCGTGGGGCGCGATTCCAGCGGCCGCCCATCATGCGCCCCGTCTCGATTGGTAGCTTCATCCGAGTGTTTCTCGGGGCCGGGAAGCCGGCCCCGAGGGCCAACGGCGGGTTCGCTCACCAGGTACGAGAGGGACACGGTCCAGAGGATGTTGGGGCGCGGGGCCTCATACAAGCCGATTGTGAGGAGCCTGGGAAGGTCGCCTTCGATGGCGAACTCTGAGGTCTTAGAAGGCGGGCTGCTGTGCGGCTTGAGGAATGACCTCGGCGGGCAGGAAGTGGCAGCGTGGCAGAATTGGCAGTTCGACAAATACGGAGATCGAGAACTCCGCAGAGGTTTCCCCGGAGGCCAATTGCTTTTCACGCTGCCGTCGCTTGCGGGTGTTTTCAAGCGGGTGAAGCTAGCGGGTCGTCGACTCCTTCATGTCCCGCACGATGTAGTTCATAGTGCGGTAAAGTTGCATGCACAGTTTTATCGCGCAGATGAATTCATGATAGGTGAATCTGATCTGTGCCCCCGTCCTGCGGTATGTGACGTAGTCCGGCCTCGCCTCGTTTATATTTCGACCTTAAGGCGAGTGTCGCATGGTTAAAACGTATTGGGAATACGTTTGTAAAAGAGCAAGCCAAAGGGTACAAATTCTCCGATTTCTTTCATATCGTCCTTTTTCTTTAAACAGATAAAGATGAGGCGAAAGATTGTCCTATAATAAAAAGAACAAATTGAGTTTTAGGGTGGGCTTATATAACGGTTTTCATGATTGGGGAATCTGCCATCTACTTTAGGTCCGAGGAAGCCGTCAATGTCTTTATATATGTAGGACTCAAACTTACAGCTTTTGAATCCATTACATATCCATTACAAATAATTAGAAATTAACGAGAATTGCTAGGTTCATAATTGCAATTAAGTATTTCGTAAGCACGAAAGAGAGCGGATTCTATATGAATTATCTTAGCTCGGCCTCAGTTGATGTGACCTATCGATGCAATTTGCGATGTCGGCATTGTTTTGATTTCGGCGGGGAATGTGCCTATGAGGAAATGAATGATGACGAACTGATCAGCGTTTTTCGACAGCTTGCCTTGATTGATCTTTCGTCGATTTGCATTTGTGGCGGAGAGCCCATTCTTAGGTTTGATTTGATTCGTCGCGCCGTGAGGTTAGTTAAGGAGCTTAATCGAGGCACTCTCGTGTCAATGGTCAGCAATGGCATTCTTTGGACAGAAGAAATTGCTGACGCCCTAAAAAGAGATGGACTGGATTTAGTGCAGTTTAGCCTCGATGGGCTTTCAGATGCGTCTTATGACCATGTGAGGTTGAGTAACGGTAAGCTCCATCGAGTACTGGATGCGATTAAGATCGCACGAAGACACGGAATAAGGGTCGCAGTTGCTTCTCTTCCCCATGCTATGAATATAAGGGAATACCCTTCAATAATTAGTTTTTGTGAAAAAGAAGGTGTGAGTGATTTTGGGGCACAGCCTTTGATGCCGCTCGGACGAGGTGAGCTGAATTATAAGGATCTGTGCCTAACGCCCGAGCAAAATGATGCGCTTGCTGCATATTTGAGCGCGCGCAATGCTGTTTCTCAAATGCAGATTACCTGGGGTGACCCCGTAGATCATTTGTATATGTATAGGGAGACAGGGAGAATTCCGCAAATATGCGTCAATGCGTATGGGGAGCTCTCGGTGTCTCCTTACCTGCCGATTACCATTTGGAATCTAAATCGAAATACTCTGCAGGACTATATTGATCTCGAAATAGATAGATATGCGTTACGGCACCCAATTGTCGAGAAGTGCCTAGCTCGTATAGAGGAGCTCTCGGACTTCACAAGTATCCAACAGGGGCTTCCTGTTCTTTTCAAAGAAAGGAACATAGATATATCTCAAGAATTGGAGGATGCTGCACGTGTGCACGGGGGTAAGTTGCGTAAAAGCAGTTAGGGCTAAAGAGAGCGACTGCAAAGAGGTTTTGTCTTTTGTTTATAGAGCCAATGAAAGCATGGATCAATATGTTGTGCTTGACCCATTCTCAACTATACAAAATGGAAAGATGAGAGGACGTCTAATTAGGCAGACTCTATTTGATGGGCGTTATCAGGTTTGCCTGATCAGGGCTGATTCCATCGAACCTTGCGGAATGCTGATTACGGCTAAGGGCGCTGCACTAAGAGGCAGGTCTAGCAGTTTGGTTTTATTTATATTGGAAAGGGGGATTCAAATTGCGGAGTTGCGCTGGGAAGGTTCGGAAACGCCATGTCGAGTAGCCGCTATCACTAAGGATGGCTGCGAATCTGGGCTCGAGCAGTTTGGGTTTAAATGGTCGGTGGCGGTAGAACTTGCGAACGGAAGCATGAATTACTATTTCCTAGAGGTAGGGTAAGGAAATATGAAGAAAAGAGAGATGCTGGGTGCTGTTCCGAGAATGCGGTATGCCGTACGCGTAAGGCACACTCAGACCGGTAGCGTTTTGACCGCGAACAGCTACTATATTCGTCTCAATGAAGATGCACTCGCTATCGTTAATTTGATAGATGGAGGGCGGTGCATTGAAGATATCGCTAACGAAATTTGCACCAATAAGAAGTTGTCCGGCAGCGATAGGTCAATCGTTGCCGATAAAGTTCTAAATACAATTTTGAAAATATGGAAAACAGGCTTATTTCTCGAGGGCGATTTAGACGATCTTGCACCTAGGTTTCTGTATCAGCGTAACAATATCATGTATATTCCCTACTACGCGAAAACCGCTTCACTGAGATGTTCGTATCTGTCTCCGATTGTTGATGGGTCTATAGTTCAAACGGTCAATGACATCTCGGATAACTTCGGCTCATCATCAGTTGTATTGGAGCTTCAGGACAACCAGCAAGAGTGTATGACGCAAATTGCTTTTGTAAGAACGATTGTTGAAGATGCCTACTTCCTATATTCAATATTTGGCGCAATTCCAAACTTGCAGCAATGGCAGGGAATTCGAGACTACATGTCGGTCTTTGAGCTTGTTTTTAAGAGCGAAACGACTCAAGAGGATTTGAAAAGTGATGGAATGCGAGATCTGAATTACCTGATCTATTCGGTGAGCGAAACAGATCGGTGTCTTTTGCCGCCCACTCTCTTGAAGGGAGTGATACCTAATGAGTTAATGGAAGGTGATATGGAGATTAGAGAATTGCAGATTGATCTGTAGTTTTGGAGACTATTGCCAAGTTAGAAAGAAGGTAAAAAATGGATTTTGATCCGCGGGTTGGTCCAGTTAACTTAAATGGTGGCAGTCAAGATCCGGAGCCAGCGGTGGGAGTTGCTATATTCCCGGCTGCAGTTTGGGCAGTTGCAGTTTATGACATCGTAGTTGGTGTTAACTACGGTGCAGTCGTTAATGCTGCTGCAGCGGCTATGGTTTATACGAAGGCGGTTGCTATCGAGTAATTCACACTTGGTTTGATTCGATTGTGAATGCGCAACTAGGACGGAAAGCAAAGGAAGTTCTATGGAAACAGGGGATGCTGTCTGCTTGATGACTTCGATTGCCCTGATTATCCTTTCAATCCAATACAGAAGAGGAAGATGGCTCTGCTCAATTGCTGGATATGATGTCACAAAAAGGGAGAGCGGGATTGATATACGCCCTTACGCAAAGTTGATTTCTTCTGTGACGTTATGGATGGGGCTGCTGTTTTTTTTGTTGGCGGTAGAGGACTGGGTACGCGATTGGAATACCAGTGTTTTTGAAGTTTTGGTTCTACTTCTGTTCAGCTTGGCCTCTTTGTCGTTCGTGCGGCTAGTTAGGTTTGTGTTTATGAGACGATAGCCAGCGGAAGCGGGATGGACGACAAAATGGACCAATACAGTCAATTGTCAAAAGAATTTGATAGGGTTGGCTTAACAGATTTACTCGAGGGCATATCCGTGGCGGGGGATAGGTTTTATGTTGTTGAGCGCTTATTTGCATCGGGTAAAGTAAACCAAGAATATCGAGGACTAGTGAGGCTTCTGTATCTTGGAGAGCCTGTAGCGCAAGCTGAAATGAAGCCATTTGTTGAGCTGATTAAACTATTAGTGGACGCTGGCATCGTTGTTTTAGAGGACGGGATTGTCCACTCAACGGGTCTGGTTTTAAATCGATATAGAGGTGTCTGGATTGTCGCGGATGCTCCACGGCCAAACCCTAAAAGATATTTCGGTCCAGATTCATTAGGACTTGCCAGGCGGCTGTCTCCTCAGCTCGGGAAGAAGGGGCTTGATTTGTGTGCGGGCTCTGGGATTCAGTCGCTGATCATGGCAGCGGGTGGCATGTCGGTTACATCGGTGGAGATTAACGCCGAAACTTGTGCAACTAACATGCTTAATTCCAAGTTGAATGGGCTGGACGGTGCGATAAAAACGGTTCAAGGAAATTTGTATGAGAAGCTCGAACCTGATAGTAAATACGACTATATTGTTGCAAATCCTCCGCTGGTTCCCATTCCCAATGGACTTGAATATCCTTTTGTCGGAGATGGGGGATTTGATGGATGCCGAGTTAGCAACGAGATTATCGAAAAGCTCCCAGATTATTTAAGCGATGATGGTACCGCGTTGATGGTGGGAATGATGGCTTGTGCTGATAAGGACAGTCTGGATGCAGTCTCAATAGTGCAAGACATAATGAGCAGCGAGTTGTCGGGAACGATGTCTTTGCTGGGATATGACGAGGTCTATCCATGCTCTTCGTTTGTTGAGGGTGTTGCATGGAGTGCGTATTTGGCTAATCCAACAAGGTGGACATCAGTAGATGAGGCAATTGATGATGTTTACGAACTCTATCGAAATGACCATATTGCAGGCGTTTATTACTATGTGTTACGGCTGCGAAAGGACAGTTCTCTGGATAGAGGGTTGAATATAATTGACAACTCAAATAAAAGGCCCTGTTCAGAGGCGTGGTTGATATAATGATGCATTTCAAATGGCGGAGAGACGAGTGCGCGTTGTTCTGGCATGTGGTCAAAACAACGATGTCATGCCACGGTGCAAAGATGCTGATGGTCATGGTTCTGGTGAGCTATGCTCTGACATCGCTGTCGCCGTATTTGAACGGACAGTTTGTTGATATGCTCGTTTACGGTCAGGACATGCATTCAATTTACATTTTAGCCTTTGCTATAGCATTATTGGGGATCATTTCGGCGGCCTTCTCTTACTTTGCAAAGATGCTCCAGACGTCAGTCCTGAACCTCTCGTATTTCAGTTTTTTAAAAGAAATCGTATCAGACTTTCAACATTTGCCACTTACGGACATAGAGTCGACTTCCCCATTGTACTCTGCTCAGAAAATAAACTCGGACACCTCTTCAATAACATCGTTTGTTGTCATAAACATGATTCCATTGTTTATGAATGCGATTACAATGATTGCGGTTTTTCTGCTAATCGCTTCTCTCGATTTATCGATATGCACCGTCGGCATAACGCTTCTTGGGGCGTATTGCATCATGGTGCTTATGCTTCAACCCTCACTGCTTGCCGCTTCATTTCAAAAGAAAGAGGAAGATGGGTTCCTGTTCAGCTCCATAGCATCACGTATCGCACGGACGTTCGAGATTAAGCTGCTAGCCGGTTATGACAGCAGCTTCGAACATGTAGAAAAACAGTTTGATGTTGCGTACTATCCTTCAGTTCTCGCACTCGCGAAAGTACAAAGTATAGTTAGTTCTAGCGATCGTATGGCGGCGGCAGGATTTCAAGCCGTTTTGTTGCTGGTTTCGGGAGCAAGAATAGCCACAGGAGCTATGACAATTGGGGAATTTACCATGATAAATTCTTATTATTCCCTATTGATGAGCTGTGGCAAGTACTATATCGGCGTCTTTCAGTCTTTGCAGGAAACGAGGGCATCAATAGCTAGGCTGAATGAAATAAAGGCGCGAAAACGGGATTACCGAAATTGCCTTGCGGTTAATAATGTGGGCCGCATACAGGTCCTAGATTTAGACTTCAGTTAAATTCGCGATGAAGAGCTGGTTGATATAACTTGCGGGGCGAATCTTCAATTTGACGTGGGCAGAACGTATGTAATTACAGGTCCTAATGGTGTTGGAAAAAGCACACTATTAAAGCTGCTCCTGGGTTTTTACGAGCACGCAAATGACAATATCGAGTACGATTGCACAAAGTTGACCGCTATCAATCTTGACCGAGTTAGGTCGGAGTGTTTCTCTGCTATGCAGCAAACGGCTTTCGTCCCCGGTGACACAGTTGAAGACTATTTGCATGAATACGGCATCAGCTATGAGTTAATGGCGTCGTTTCTCAAGGAATGCGGTTTCGAACCAATTGATAAAATAAGATGGGAAAAATGTTCTAATCTATCTGGAGGAGAGCTGCAAAGGTTGCGCTTGGCTATGGCGTTATGCCGAAAAGCGGATTTTGTAATTCTCGATGAGCCGACCAATGATCTTGACGGATCGGCATGTGGCTGCCTGATAGAGTACATTAAACAAAATAAGCGAGGTCAGGCCTTTTTGATCGTTTCGCATGATTCTAGATTGCTCGATGTCGCCGATCATATTTTGGTAATGAGCGGTGAGGGGGCTATTGAATTAGCCAAATAATGGATTCCTGGTTGTGCTGGAATGATATTGGGGCGTATATTTGGTTGCTTTTTAAGGCGGGCATAATAATCGGGTGATCAACTCTTTCTCGTTCCATATGAATTTAGCGCCTCCCGAACGAACGTAATGGGCGGCTCCGGAACCCCCGCTGTCCTGGCCTAGGGGAAACGGAATAGACGGACCGACCGTTCGACTTTGCCTGGGAAAAGATGTCGGGCGGTGGGCGGAGTATGGCCACCGGACTCATCGAAACGCATCTGCGCCATTCTTTCAACTGGGAAAACGGTGCCCCCGGGCTCTGGAGAGACCGCGGGGGGCGTTCGGCTAACTGCGGGTACGACCTATTTGCCCAATGTGTTCGGTTGAGATCGGAAATTAACCATCATGCGCCCCATAACGCTAGTCCAGCTTGGTGCCCGGTACCTGTGGCGCCTCTCTAATCAGCGCATTAAGTTCGTTCAAAATGGAAACGGGCTGTCGGTCGACGGCGTCCAGATGAAGCGTCGCCACGCGAAGGGGCGGCTGATATTCAAATGAGCCAAGGAGCACGGGCGATCCCAAGAACCGTTCGATTTCGTCTGCAACCGCGTCGGTCTCTTCGGGATCAAGCTCGTCAAAGAGCGCCACGAACATCGGTCCGGTCGAGCGGAACAGACGACCCTTGCCGCGCGAGCAATCCATGAGGCAGGCGGCGCTTTCTGCCAAAACGCGGTCGCCTGCATCAAAGCCAAAGCGGGCATTGACCTTGGCGATGTCGTCGATTTTAATGGCGACCAAGCCCGCGTTTCGTGCCACGCGACGCATCTCGCCAATGGCGTTGACCAGGGCGTGGATATCGCCCAGGCCGGTCACGGAATCGGTCGTATCTGCCAAGCTTCGGTTGGTAACAATGCCCACATACATGTTGGGCTCGGTATCGGTGCCGTCCAGGCGGTAGCCCGTGCAGTCGCAAAGCGCGTATTTTCCGGCGGTATTCATGACGCGATACTGCATGCAGTGGAAGTGCCACGTGCCGTTTACCACCATATCGAGCTCGGCGCGTACGTTGTCGCGGTCCTCGGGGTGAACACGGGCAAGCCATATATCAAGCGAGTTGTAGGGATGCTGGGAGGGTAGGTCAAAATCGCGCACGGCATTAACCGACCATTGCGATTCGCCGGTGTCGAGGTTAATGATGAACGGATAGCGCGTCTCGGAGCTCATGGAGATCGCTTGGAACACTCGGTCGTTGCAGGGGGGGGGTTGTTCGGTGACCGGGCGTTGCGGCGCATCGCCTTCTTCCGGTTGTTGCACACGGTACATGAGCTTGTAGCGATACATTTTGCGGTCGGCGTCCTTTGTCATCTGGCGACGCGTATCGCCTGCAAGTGGGTCGACGCGCGAGCAGCCAAAGCTAAAGCTGGCGATCATGGGCGCCTTGTCGCCTGATGTTGCCTCGATAAGATTGGCACGCGTCCGCTCCAGGCGCTGCTCGAGCTCGGCTTCGTCTGTCGTGGGGGATATAAGTACAAATTCGTCTCCACCGATACGGAACAGCAACTCATCGTGCTCCATTGTCTCGGTGAGTGCGCGGCAGATGCTCAGAATGTAGCGATTGCCCTCGGCGTGGCCAAACTTATCGTTGCAATGCTTAAGGCGGTCGATATCGATATAGGCGCAGGTGAAGGGGGTGCCTTTGCGCCAGAGCTGATCGACATGGCGGTCGAGTCCGCCACGGTTGCCAAGATTGGTGAGCGAGTCGATATAGGCGCCGTGCTCAAGCAGCTCGCGTTCTTGTTGCAGGATGGCGAGCGTTTTCTGCAGTTGCTCACCGATGGCACGCAACTCCGGGGGCAGCGCGGCGACATCGAGCTCGGTGGTTGAGGCCCCGTTCGCAAGTCGCTGAAGATGAGCGATGATTGATTGCTCGCCCAGGCGATACGACTCGTTCATGATGGATAACCTCCTTGGGCACAACAGTGGTCTGTATCATATCCCCAATTTGGTTTGGATTGGGGATATAAGTTAGCCAATGGGGACAAACGTCCCTTCGACGGTAGTGTTTTGCGCGTAAGCGTATCAGTTGCGGCCGCCGCCATCGAGCAGCGCTTCAAAATCCTCCGCCGGCATGGGGCGGTAGTAGAGGAAGCCCTGAGCGTAGCGGGCGCCCATTTGGCGTAGCATGTTCGCCTGCTCGTCTGTCTCGATGCCTTCGATCACCACGGGCAGATGGAGCGACTGCGCCATCTCGAGCATTGATGAAATGATTTGCACGCTGCGGCCTTGATCGCCGTCGACGGGCACAAACGTGCGGTCGAGCTTGATGACGTCGACGTTGACGTTCTTGAGCATCGCGAGCGTGGACTGGCCGGTGCCAAAATCGTCCATGTAGGTCGAGAAGCCGCGGTTGTGCAGGTCGGCCGTCAGCTTATCCACAGCTTCGGACTCTCCCGTATAAGCCGTCTCGGTGATCTCGATGCGCATGAGCTCGGGCGGCAGATTGTATTGGTCGGCGAGTGCCCCCATATGCTCGGCAACGTCGCAGGCAAGGATATCCACGCGCGACACGTTAAGCGAGATCGGAACCACGCGAAGTCCTCGATCGATGCGCCCGCGCAGCCGCGAGGCAACGCCCTGCCAAACGTATTTGTCGAGCGTCACCACAAAACCGCTTTCCTCGAGAGCGGGGATAAAGGTGACGGGTGAAATGAGGGAGCCATCCTTGTCAATCCAGCGCGTGAGCGCCTCGGCGCCAGTGATCTCGCCGGTTTCCATGTCGACCTGGGGCTGCAAGTAGTAGGTGATGCGGCCGTTTGAGAGCGCATACTGAAATTCGGTCAGCGTGCGGTGGAACGAGATTTCGCGCTCGTACTCCTCGGGGCGGAAAATGGCAATGCGCTCCTTAAAGTCGTTTTTTGCACGCCGATTGGTAAACATGGCCTTGGCCTGCGCATCGATGGTGATTTCCTCGTTGGAGTCGATGGGGTAGACGCCCATGGACGGCCAGAAGCCCACGCCGTCATCATGCTTGGCCACGGCCTGGCGAACGCGGCTATAGATCTGATGGACGGTGTCGTGCTCAAAGGGGATGAGTACGCAAAAGTCATCTTGGCCCCAGTACCCTGCGACGCCCATGTCGGCATTCTCGATGTCCTTGAGGACCGTGCCCACATCGGCGAGCATGCGGTCCCCTCGGCCTGTCCGTGCCATTCGTTGAACAGCCGCATGTGTCCCATGTCGACGGTAGTGATACACCAAGCGCCGTCGCGCCCTGTCCTCAGAAATGCGTTGGCACGCCGCATAAACTCGCTGGGTCGATAGAGGCCCGTGAGCGTATCGATGCGTTCGGCGACGGCGCTTTTGCGCTCAATCTCAGGTATGGGGAGGCTGTCGTTGGGAACAAGCCCGCCGGCCGCACGAAGACGACGGTCGAGCTCGCCTAAAACGGCGGTCGCTTGATTGATTAAGCGCTCGTAAAAGGCCGGAACGACGAGGCAGACGGGGGTAATGGTATCGCCCGCGATTTGAACAGGAGCGAAAACGGCTTCTTTAAGATGATGGGTCAGTTGCTCGAATGCCTCGTGGCCCAACTCGTTGCTGAGCACGACGAACTGGGCGTTTCGTGAGCGGAAGACGCGACTCCTGCCGCGGGTGATCGACAACATGCGGCCTGCGTATTCGGCGAGCATGTTGTCGACAGCCTCGGCCCCATAGAGCTCGTTGAGCTTTGCCGTGCCGCGAACGCGGACCGCTATAAGCCCCGTCTCGCAACGGTCGCGACGGCAGGCATCGATAGCGTTGATCAGCATACGCTGCGTTCCGAGGCCCGTAGCGGCGTCGACGGTTTCGGCAAGCGAATGGTTGACGAGCTCGCCGACATAGAGCGAGGGGGTATTTCCGTCGCCGTCGATACGAAACCCGCGAGCGCGGCAAAGGACGTAGTCGCCCGCGGCATTGCGCATGCGGTACTGCATGACGCGGCGGTGTTTGGAGCCGTTGTAGATTTGGTCGATATCGCTGGTATAGGCCTCAAGGTCATCGGGATGGACACGCGTTTTCCAGTAATCGTGGCAGTTGTCGATATGCTCGGAAGGAAGACCGAGATCGCGCAAGGCGCCTTGTGACCAAAGGGTGCGATGCTTGTCCAAGTTCTCGATAAAGCAATAACGGCCTTCGTTGAGCATCGAAAAGGCATCGAAAACGCGGTCGCTTATTTCGAAGTCGTCGGCGTGGACTTGCACGATATTGCGTCGATCAAGGTGCATGGCATGGCGCAGCTTGTAGTCGTACATGCGATGGTCGGCATCGAGTGTCATGCGATTGGAGGCTTCGCCCAGGGCGGGGTCGGCGTGTGCCACTCCGTAGCTAAACGAATGAGGCATCTCGGAATCGTTGTTCTTGAGCAGGACCGTTCGGCAGTGTTCCAGACGTTCGGCGAGGTCGTCCTCGGTCGCAATCGTAGATAGGATGGCAAACTCGTCGCCGCCTATGCGAAACGCCGCCTCGTCCACTTTCATATACAGTTTGAGATAAAGACTTACCTGCAAGATATAGCGGTTGCCCTCGTCATGCCCAAAGACGTCGTTGCAGTGCTTGAGATTGTCGATATCGATGAACGCCATGGTAACGGGGGCGTCCTGCTCCCAGAGCTCCTCGAGGGAACGGGCAAAGCCGCCACGGTTGCCAAGCCCAGTAAGCTGGTCGGTAAAGGCAGTCCTGATCAGATCCTCCTGCCGCTCGAGAAGGTCACGGACGGTCTTTTCGAGCGTTTCAGTGTAATTGCTGGGGGTATCCATGCTGTAGGCGGCTTTCTGGGGTCGGGGCGGATTGCGTCGGGCGAGCTCGTTGTGCACACGCGTTGTTGCTCAACGCCTCGCGTGTTTCCAAGCCCCCGCCTTGCTGCGTCGTTGGGTTTATTTGTCGGCTGACGTTCGTTGCTGATAACTACTGAGTAGTATAAACAAGTGTATGGAATTATGCAGGGGTGCCCATGTTGCGGGCGGCCATTATTCGCCATTATTCGCCAAACGGTAACGCGACGATGTTCGATGAAAATGCGACTGAGGCGATATATGTTGACGGGTATACTTGTTTCGTTTTAAAACGCAGGAACGGAGATGGTCGCATGGCACAGCCAGATACGACGCCCACGGTGGGGCTTGCGCTCGAGGGAGGCGGCTACCGCGGTATGTATACGGCGGGCGTGCTCGACGTATGGATGGAGTGCGGCCTGACCTGTGACCATATGGTGGGCGTCTCGGCGGGCGCGGCGTTTGGCTACAACTTTAAATCGCGCCAGATCGGCCGTGCCATTCGCTACAACAAGGCCTATTGCGCCGACAAGCGCTATGCGAGCGTGACGAGCTGGTTGCGAACCGGTGATATGTTCAATGCCGAGTTTGCCTACCACGAGGTGCCCATCGAGCGCGATCCCATCGATCTGGAGGCATATCGCGCCTGTCCCATGCGGTTTACGTGCGTGTGTACCGATATCGAGACGGGCGAGGCCGTCTACCATGACTTGCCCTATGGCGACGAGCGCGACATCGAGTGGATTCGCGCGTCATCGGCGATTCCCGTGGCAACACGCCCTGTCGCCATTGAGGGGCATAAGTACCTGGATGGCGGCGTTGCCGATTCCATTCCCAGTGCCTGGCTGTTTGCGCAGGGCTATGACCGCAACGTGGTGGTGCTGACGCAGCCGGCGGGCTTTGTAAAGCAGCCCAACAGCGTGATGCCCATGCTGCGTCGCGTGTATCGTCACTATCCGGCGTTTGTTGCGGCGCTTGAGCATCGGCACGAGGTCTACAACGCCACGCTCGATGACCTGGCGCGTCGCGAGGCCGCTGGCGAGATCTTTGTGGTGCGGCCGAGCGAATCGGTGAAGGTGCCGTCACTGTGCCGCGAGCCCGGTGAGCTCGAGCGCATCTACCAGATCGGCCGCCACGATGCGGAGACGACGCTGCCCGCGCTGGAAGCGTATCTGGCGGGGTAAGGGCTGCTACGGAAAGCGCATCCCGGAATATGCGCTCAGACTGGGATGCGGTTTCCGCGAGGGGGCGGTCGCGGAAACCGCATCCCAAAATTTGCGCTTGGAATGGGATGCGTTTTCTGCTGGCCCTCTATATGGAAAGCGCATCCCAGAATGGACGTCCAAACTGGGGTGCGCTTTCCGCTGTCGAAGGTATGAGGCTGCGGAGCAGCTGCTCGGCATAGGCCTATGCCTGCTGCCAGGTGTCGACGAGTTCCTTGGCAGCGGCGTAGGGGTCGTCGGCGCTGCAGACGGCGCTTACCACAAAGAAGCCGTCGACGCCGGTGGCCTTAAGCTGCGGCAAGTCGGCCGTCTTAACGCCGCCGCCCACCACGATGGGCACGGGGCTTGCCGCGTGGAGTGCGGCAAGGTCCTCAAAGCTCTTGGTGATGATAGAGCCGTCGGCCGCGCGTCCGCAGTCGCGCTTGGTCTCGGTCTCGTGGAGCGGGCCGATGCCCAGGTAGTCGACCAGGCTCATGTCGGCGGTCTTGACGTACTCGAGCATCTCCTCGCAACGGGCCGAAAGGCCCACAATGGCATCGGGGCCCAGCAGCTTGCGGCAGACCTCGACGGGAATGTCGCTCTGGCCTACGTGCACGCCATCGACGGCAATGCCCTGCTCGCGCGCGGCAAGCACACAGTCCAGACGGTCATCGATTAACAGGGCGACCTGACCGGTCTTGCCGGCCTGTGCGATTGCCTGCGCGGCGTCGTCGGTCAGCGCAATGATCTCGCGGGCGCTTGCCACCTTGGAGCGCACCTGGATGCAGGTAAAGCCGGCGTCGAGTGCCTGGGCCACCACATCGCCCACGGGGCGTCCGAGGGTGTTTTCGGGGCCGAGTACCAGATAGGCCGAGATATCAAGGTTGTCGCGGATGCTCATTGTGCTTCCTCCTGCTTTTTGATCTGTGCTTCCATGCGCTTGAGTTTGCCGGTCATGGTGTCGGTAAATCCGGGTCGAATATCGGCTTTGAGCACGACTTCGGTGCGGATGCCCTTGCTCGCCAACACAAAGGTCGCGTCGCGCACGACCTGCATGACCTCGTCCCAGTCGCCCTCGATCTCGGTGAACATCGAGGTGGTGCGGTTGGGAAGGCCGCTCTCGCGAATGACGCGCACGACCTCGGCGACCTCGGCGGACAGCTCGTCGCCGGTGCCGCATGGGGCGATGGCCACGGCGACGAGCGTGTTCATGCCGGCATTGGTTGCGGGTTCGGACATGGCTTATGCCTCCTCGAGCTCGAGTCGGTTGTCGGCAATATCCTGGGCGGTTGCGCGGTAGAGCTCGTCGATAAAGGCGACCTTAAAGCTTGCCGGGGCATCGGCGACGGCGGCGGCACGCGTGCCGGCAACGTTGTAGACGGCGGTGCCGCAGACTGCTGCCGTAAACGGATCGGTAGCACAAGCGTACACGGCCAGCACGCCGCCCTGCGAGCAACCGCAGCCGGTGATCTTGGACATGAGCGGGCTGCCGCCGTGGGATTTGGCCACGGTCGTGCCGTCGGTAATCAGGTCGACTTCGCCCGAGACCACAACGGCGCCGCCGGTGTAGCGAGCGAGCGCCACGGCGGCATCGCGGGCGGCGTCGACCGTGTCGGTGGTATCGACACCACGTACGCGGCTCAGATCGGCCGCCTCGCCCTCAAGACCCCACAGGCCGGCGAGCGCGATGATCTCGGAGGCGTTGCCGCGCACGATGGTGGGCTTGTACTGCTTGAGCACGCTTACCAGTTTGGTGCGCAGGCTACCGATGCCCAGACCCACCGGATCGAGCACCCAGGGCTTGCCGGCGTCGTGTGCCGCCTTGGCCGCGCGGGGAATCGTCTGCTCGTAGATGGGGAAGAGCGTGCCCATGTTGAGATAGATGGCGCCGCCGCCGGCAACGAGCGCCTCGCCCTCGTCGGGCAGATAGACCATGGCGGCCGAACCGCCCACGGCGAGCTGTGCGTTGGCGACAAAGTCGATCGTCACCGTGTTGGTGATAGAGCCGGCCATCGGATTGGTGGCTCGAATCTCCTCTACGGCCTTGACCATATGTTGCTTAAGCTGTTCCGAATCAATCACTGCACATGCCTCCTTGGCATAGAAAAGGGGCGCTGTGCATAGACAGCGCCCCTGTAAAGGCGGCATGCTCCCTACGCCAGCATTAACTGACAGGTTCAAAGGATTGGGCCCTATGCCCTCTCAGCCTTGTGGTTTGCGCCGCCGGCACTCCCGCATCGAATCTGTTGTTCCCTATACTAGCGCACCTGCCAATATGGGACAGGTTTATTTTGGCAGGTGGCAACAGGGGCGCTGCATTTTCCCAGATAAAACCTGCCAAGATAAACCTGTCCCTTATTGGCAGGTCGTTACAATAGACGGGATAAAGAATGACCGAGGGGACCTTATGATCAAACTTGTGCTGACCGATATGGACGATACGCTGATTCCTGCTGGACACGATGGCGCCAGCGACTGCGCCATCGAGGGCATTCATGCCATGCAGGCGGCGGGCCTGCATTTTGGCCCGGTTTCGGGTCGCCAGCCGTCCGCGATGAGCTGGATGTTCCGCAATCGCTCCGAGTGCTTCTCGACCGGTGCGTTTTGCAACGGCCAGGTGATGTTTGTCGATGGCGAGGCGGTTGCCTCGCGCGCAACTGATAACGATGCCCTTATGCGCCTGGCCGACTACCTGGAGCAAGAGACCGACGATACCTATTTGAAGGTCTACCGTCTGGGTGATGACTTTTGGGACAACGACGCCTATTGCGTGACAAGCGATCCCGAGCGTGTGCGTCGCGCCATGGAGTCAGGCGGCAACGCGTGGCTCAAGGGCGAAGAGGCTCCCTGTCGCCCTGTCGTTGACGATGCCCCGGTATACAAGGCGAATATCTGGAGTGCCCGTTCGCGCGAGGAGCTCGCCGAGCTGCGCGAGCGTGTTGCCGCCGAGGTGCCGGAGCTCTCGCTCGTGTTTCCCAACAACCGCGTGCGCCTGTTCGACGTTCTTCCGACCGGCTGGGACAAGGGCTGTGCTGCGCTGGAGCTGGCGCGCGCTTTGGGCCTGACGCCCGACGAGGTGGCCGTATTCGGCGATTCCGATAACGATTTGCCCATGATCGATGCCGTTCCCAATTCCGTTGCAGTCGCCAATGCCAACGAGGCCGTCACGGCTGCCGCGCGCTGGCATATCGGCGCTGCGGCAGATGATGCGGTTGCCGGGGCTCTGCATCAGATTGCCGCCTGCGCCGCGACGGGGGAGATGCCGTCGTTTATGCGTCAGATGGACGCGACGGGTTTCGACGTCACGAACGTCTAGGGAGAAAGCCATGAAGCTCCAGCAGCTCAGGTATGTCGTCAAAGTTGCCGAATGCGGCAGCATCACCGAGGCCTCGCGCCGGCTCTTTGTGTCGCAGCCTTCGATTACCGCGTCGATCCGCGATCTCGAAAACGAGATGGGTGTGCACATCTTTGAGCGCACCAACAAGGGTGTCATTGTGTCCGAGGAGGGCGAGACCTTCTTGGGCTACGCGCGCCAGGTGCTCGACCAGGCGGATCTGCTCGAAGGCAAGTACAAGGGCGAGTCCGAGCAGGTGCCGCACTTTAGTGTGAGCTGCCAGCATTATTCCTTTGCCGTTAACGCGTTTGTCGATGTGATCCGTGAGTTCGATGCCGCGCGCTACGACTTTACCCTGCGCGAGGAGCAGACTCACGAGATTATCGAGGACGTCGCGCATATGAAAAGCGAACTGGGCATCCTATATCTGTCCGAGCACAACCGCGAGGTCATCGAGCGCATGCTGGTGGCCAACGAGCTCGTGTTCGAAGGGCTCTTCTGCGCCACACCGCATGTCTTCGTCTGCGCCGACCATCCGCTGGCGGCCCGCTCCAGCGTGACGCTCGAGGACTTGGAAGACTACCCGTTCCTGTCCTACGAGCAGGGCAGTTACAACTCGTTTTACTATTCCGAGGAGCTGACCTCGACGTTTGAGCGTCGCAAGAATATCCGCGTGCGCGACCGTGCGACGCTGTTCAACCTGGCCATGGGCCTCAACGGCTACACGGTGTGCTCGGGCGTGATTAGCCACGAACTCAACGGCCCCGGCATTATCTCGATTCCGCTCGATGTGGATGAGTACATGGAGATCGGCATCATCACGCGCAAGAACACGACGCTTACGCGCTACGGTCAAGCCTATATCGACGCGATCCGTCAGCATATCTAGACTGCTGCGTCCTGCACAGGTCAAATCTTTTCATGGCAGTCCCAACTGATATAGGAAGCATCTATATCAAACTGTTATAAACGCATATTTTACGATGGCCATATGAACGCTCATACTCTGTCCCAGTAAAGCAACCAATGCAAAAGGGAGATATCTATGAGCACTTCGATTCAACCGAACGCACCGTTTCGCGCCGATATCGTCGGCAGCTTTCTTCGTCCGCAGGCCGTGAAGGACGCCCGTGCCGCCTATGCCGCGGGTACGCTCGATGCCGAGGGGCTTAAAGCCGTCGAGGACGAGGCCATTCGCGACTTGGTTGCCAAGCAAAAGGCCGCTGGCCTGCAGGTGATTACCGATGGCGAGTTTCGCCGCAGTTACTGGCACCTCGACTTTATGTGGGGGCTCAACGGCATTGAACGCCGTACCTCGCGTACGGGCTATATGTTCCACGACGAGGAGACGACGGCTGACACCGCCGTGGTGACCGGCCCCATCAGCGGCGAGAACCACCCCTTCGTCGAGCACTTTAAGTTTGTCAAGGCACTTGAGGGCGAGGGCTACGTTGCACGCCAGACCATCCCGGCGCCTATCCAGACGTTCTCTGAGGTCACGCTCGATCGCTGTGATGGTCAGCAGGAGAGCCTGCGCGCCGTCTATAAGACCGATGAGGAGCTCGCCGACGCCATTGCGGCAGCCTACCGCACCGTGATCGCCGATCTCTACGCTGCCGGTTGCCGCAATATCCAGTTTGACGACTGCACCTGGGGCATTTACTGCGATACCGACTTTGTGTCCAAGACCGGCATGAGCCCGGTTGACCTGCAAAAGGTGAGCGAGCTGGGCGTGGCGCTCAACAACGCCGCCATCGAGGGCAAGCCCGACGACCTTGTCATTAACACGCACGTGTGCCGCGGCAACTATCACTCCACCTATGCTTTTGAGGGCGGCTACGACCCCATCGCGCCGTACCTGTTCGCACACGAGAACGTCGATGCGTTCTATCTTGAGTTCGATACGCCGCGTGCCGGCGGTTTTGAGCCGCTCAAGTACGTTGTCCCCGGCAAGAAGGTCGTGTTGGGCCTGGTGACCACCAAGGCAGCTGAGCTCGAGAACGAGGATGCCATCGTCGAGCGCATCCGTGAGGCTGCCCAGTATGTGCCGCTCGAGAACCTGTACCTGTCTCCCCAGTGTGGCTTTGCCAGCTGCGAGATTGGCAACAAGCTGACCGAGGACCAGCAGTGGGCAAAGATTGCGCTGGTTAGGCGCATTGCCGAGCGTGTCTGGAAGTAGTGCTGCCGTTCGCAGGGGCGTCGTGGTCGGAGCGGCATGCATCGCGTACAATGGTTCGGATCGTATCGTTCGGGCAGGTTATCCGATATGCCTGATCGCCCTTCCATTATGAAAGGACATCCATGTCCCAATCCTCGACGCCCGCCGTCGCCGATGCCATCTACGATGCGTCGTCGCTCGGTCGCCCGCGCATGTTCTTGCTCGGCCTGCAGCACCTGTTTGCCATGTTCGGCGCTACCGTGCTGGTGCCTGTGCTCACCGGCCTTTCGGTTTCGGCGACCCTTTTGTTTGCCGGCCTGGGCACGCTGCTCTTCCACTTCCTGTCGCGCGGTAAGGTGCCGGCATTTTTGGGCTCATCATTTGCCTTTATTGCCGGTTATGCCGCAATCGCGCCCAACGGCGAGGCCGAGCTTTTGCCCTACGCCTGCCTGGGCGTAGCTTGTGCCGGCCTGCTCTATCCGGTGCTGGCGGCCCTGTTTCGCGCGTTTGGTGCCAAGCGTGTTATGCGCTTCTTCCCGCCGGTAGTGACTGGCCCCATCGTCATTTCCATCGGCCTGATCTTGGCAAGCTCTGCCATCGCCAACTGCCAGACCAATTGGCTTGTTGCCGTTGTCGCTGTGGCGGTGATCGTCATCTGCAACATCTGGGGCC
>DXMG01000037.1:0-1028 GCA_019414325.1 Collinsella sp.
GCGCCGAATGCTCGCCATCGAAATTTATCGATGGCCTATTTCAGACTGTAATGGGGGTAGTTCTGTAGAGAATACCGTTACCGCCGGTAACCAAGCGGTCGTAAAGACGGCTGCCCAGCTGGCCGAGGAGTCGGCAAAGCAGCTCAAGGACGCTCAGGCCGCCTACGATGCCGCCCAGAAGAAGGCCGACGCGGCGGGCCAGTCTCAAAAGCAGGCGCAGCAGCAAAAGAATCAGGCCTCGCAGGCCGTGACCGATAACGCCGCCGAGCAGAACGAGGCCGAGGTAGCCGCGCTTCAGGAGAAGATTGACGAGCTTAAAGCGGCCGTCGAAAAGACCGAGCAGCAGCAGAAGAAGCTGGGCGACCTGAACGATCAGCTCGAACAGGCCAACAAGAGTGTCGAGGATAAGACCCAGGCGCTCAAGGACGCCAAGGCAAAGCAGGATGAGGCCAAGAAGGCCCTCGATGATGCCCAGGCCAAGCTCGAGGCCATGGGTATGGACGAGTACGAGGCCGCCAAGAAGGCCGTCGAGGACGCGCAGGCAAAGCTCGATGACGCCAATAAGGCCGTTACTACTGCACAGGACAATCTGGACCAGGCCAAGGCTGCCGAGGCCAGCGCCCAGCAGGAAAAGCAGAATACCGAGGCAGCTTTGACGACTGCCCAGGCCAAGAAGCAGGAGACTGCCGCTGCTCTCGCAGTCGCAACCACCGCGCGCGATAACGCCCAGCAGAAGTTCAACCAGGCGCAGGCCGCGCTCGATGCTGCCGTCTCGGGTACGGGTGTTGACCTGAGCGCGCTTGAGGCCGCCAAGATCGCTGCTGCCGGTGAGCTCAAGACCGCGCAGGACGC
This sequence comes from Collinsella sp., assembly GCA_019414325.1. Taxonomy (GTDB): domain Bacteria; phylum Actinomycetota; class Coriobacteriia; order Coriobacteriales; family Coriobacteriaceae; genus Collinsella. Next base: position 853 of record DXMG01000037.1, read on the forward strand.
GCTCGAAGCCGCGACGACTGCAGACGCCACCGCACAGGCGAACCTGCAGGCTGCGCAGACTACCGTCACCGCCGCGCAGGAGAAGGCCAACGCCGCCAACGCTGCTGTAGCATCTGCCCAGTCTGCATACGATGCGGCAAACAAGGAGTACAAGGACGCGGCCAGTAAGCGTGACG
>DXMG01000037.1:1038-20757 GCA_019414325.1 Collinsella sp.
AGAGACAGGCTCAGCAGACCGAGGCCGACAAGAAGACCGCGTACGATAAGCTTGTCGAAGTTCGCAAGCAGAAGCGCAGTGAGTGGGAGGCAGCCTGCGCTGCTTCGAACGCCGCGGAAAAGGCTTATGACGCTGCTAATGTCCAGGTTGAGGCTCTTGAGCAGCAGATTGCTGACCTCAAGTCCAACATGACCGTTGACCAGGAAGTCATCAATAAGGGCATGCTCGGCTTTATGGCCTACATCAGCAACAGCAGCGATTTCACGGCTATGCAGAAATCGAACGCCAAGGACGCAATGGCTACACTCACCGGCGCTGACGACAAAGCCGAGTGGTATGACGATTACGTCGATCAGGACATGTCTCGCGACACCAATCCGCTTTCCTTGGAACAGCTGCGCAACGCCCTGACATATCTCGACACCCAGAACAACCTCCGCAAGGCGAACGGTCAGTCGGCGCTCAGCGTCAGCCTCCGCATGACCGCAGCAGCTGCACTCAACGCCTCATATTCATCGAATATTTGGGATCACTCGAACTGTTACTTCGATAATGCTGAGAATCTCGCAGGTGGTGGCGGTGCATATACCGGTGGTGAGACCGAGGATACCCTGGGCTGGCCCTACACCGGTCTCTACACTCAGGAGAAGGTTAATTACGAGAATTGGATTAAAAAGTACGGTGTGGATAGCGAGGCCGGCAAAGATCTCATGGCTCATCGCTATGATTCGTACTATATCTACCAAAACTATTACGATGTGTACCACGGTACAAAAGATAAGAATGGCAATCAAAGAGGAGACGCCTGCGGGCACTATCTCAACATTATCGATTCCGCTACGGTGGCTATCGGCATCGCGACCGGTAGCGGTAAGAACACCGATTCCGAGGTAACCATATTCGATTACAGCGCTGATGACACTCAGGCTGATTTCACTGTTTCCGAGTTCAAGAAGCTCGTCAACGACTACATCGATTCTGCCTATAACGCTGGCGGCACGCAGGCGCAGAAGGCGCAACTCAAGGAGCTCCAGAGCAAGCTCGCCGAGGCGCAGAAGACGCTGGGCACGGCCGATACGGCATATCTCGCTGCTCTCAATAATCAGAAAGGCGCACAAGACGCCTATACCGCAGCCGACACGAACGTGAACACCGCCAAGGGCGAGTACGAGAAGGCTAAGTCCGGCACCGCCGCCGCGAAGACGGCATACAACGCCGCGAAGGACGCGCTCGGCGGAATCGACATCGAGTCCCTCAAGCAGAACCTCGATGCCGCCAAGTCCGAGGCCGCTACTGCCCAGGCAGCTCTCGATAAGGCAAACGCCACGCTTGCTGACAGCAAGACGAAGGCAGCCGAGGCCGCTGCTCACAAGGCGAAGGCTCGCAGCGCCCGCGATGCCGCCAAGGCAAAGTCCGAACAGGCCAATGAGGCGTATGACAACGCCACGGCTTCGGTCAAGGACCTTGCCGCCAAGCGCGATGCCGCCCAGGCGGACCTTGCGAATAAGCAGGGCTCGCTTGACGATGCCAAGAAGGCCGACGACACTGCCCAGGCTGGCGTTGACAAGGCTCAGGCCGCAGATACGCACGCCGCGACCGCTCTTTCGGACGCCAAGCAGGCAGTTGCCGCCAAGACGCAGGCCCTGTCCGACGCACAGGCGAAGGTCAAGGCTGCCGAGGGCGAGCTGGCCGGTGCAAACAAGGCCTTCGAGCGCTTCGCCGGCGCCCAGAAGGCGGTCGACGACGCCAAGGCCACCTATGACGCTACCGTCGCCGGTGTCGCCGATGCCCAGAAGCAGCTCGAGGCCGCCAACGGAGCCGTCGTCGATGCGACCTTCGAGATCGTCGAGGCCAAGGCCGAGCTTGCCAACGACGAGGCGCTCAAGGCCGATCTTGAGGCTGTCGACCACAAGGCATCCCTTGCCGCGGGCACGACGGGCAACGAGAAGCTGGTCAAGCTGAACGCTGCCTACGCTCGCTATAAGGCCGCCGTCGATGCCGCCGCTGGCCTCAAGGCTGCTCTGAGCGATGCCGATGCCAAGCTGTCCGATGCCAACGACGCCTATGCCGCCGCGCTTGCCGAGCTCGGAGATGCCAAGGATGCCCTGGCTGCCGCTCAGGCCGAGTACGACAAGTACCATCCCAAGGCTGAGCCGCAGGCCAAGCCTCAGGTTGCGCAGGCTGCTGCAAAGGCCCCCGTTGCCAAGAAACAGGCTGCGCCTGCCGCACTCGCCCAGACTGGCGACAATTCCGCGCTTGCGGGCGAGGTGTTCGTCATCGGCGGTGTGACGCTCGTGGCAGCGGGCGTGACGCTGGGCGATCGTCGTCGCAAGCAGATGTAGCGTTTCGAGCGTAGATTCTGCAACGAACTTCGGTTCATAGCAGGAACGCTTCGATAGCTTAACCGATAAGGCCGGCGCGCTGTTAAACGCAGCGCGCCGGCCTTTCTTTGTTTCGATATCAAAAAGCCCGGTCAGCAGCCGCAGAAGCTACCGACCGGGCAAGCCGTAGGCAATATGGTTGCTGTCGAGCAGCTGCTCGACTTAGCCCAGCAGGCTTAAGCCCACGGAGACAAACGCCAGGATAACGCCGACGATTGACTCGCCGCCGAGCAGGCCGCTGGCGACAACCAGGCCCTGCTCCTGGAAGGCGGCATCCTTGGCGGTCTTCTCCTCGTCCGAAAGACCGGCGTTGGCATCGCGGTGGGCTGCCCACTTGTCGTAGGCGAGCTTGACGCAGGAGCCCAGGAATGCCGTGAGTGACATGTAGAACGGCAGGTACACGCCCAGGCCGATCATCATGGCCGGAATGCCGAGCCAGTACATGACGATGCCGGCGATAAAGCCGCCAACGAACCACGGCACGCTCGGGATGCCCGAGACCATGGTAGCGACGACGCTTGCCTGCGCGGCAACAAAGCTCTTGTCGGGGCCAAAGGCGTCCGGGCCATAGGCGGTGACGAGCGCGACCATGACGGCTGCGGCGACCAGGGCGCCCACGATGCCGCCGATGGCTTGGCCGATCCACTGCGCACGCGGGTTGGTGCCCAGCACGGCGCCGGCCTTAAAGTCGTTCATGACGTCGCCCGCAAGGCCGCACGCCACGGCTACGATGCCGGCGATAAAGAACAGTTTGACCTGCGCGATCTGTGCAAAGGCAGCCACGATGAGCATAACGATGAGGCCAAAGATCTCCATGGGGTCGATGCCCGTCTGGCCGCAGCTCTGCGCGCTCATGATGGTGGTGACAAAGGTGAACAGCGTCACGATGACGGCCGGAACGGGGCCAAGGTCAAGCACGATGGCGATGATCACGGCGATGGCGGCAGCGCCCAGGCCGATGATGCCGGCGTCGAGCTTAAGGGAGCCCGAGATGAGCGACTGCTCGTCGGTGTCGGTGGAGCTATCGGCGGCGAGGCCGCGGACGATACCGGCGACCTGCGGCAGGATGTCCTTGAGGACGACGGCGACGCCAAAGCCCATCATGAGGCCCATGCCCAGGGACTTGACGATGCCCTGCGCAGTCACAACGTCGAACAGACCGGCAGCGGTGCCGCCCACGATGATGCCAAAGTTGCCCAGCAGGGCGCCGGCAAACCAGAAGGCGACCGGGGCGAAGCCCACGAGGAAGCCGACGGAGAGCAGCATGGGCGAGTTGTAGATGCCAAAGGTCACGCCGGGGATGTTGAGCGTGCATAGCATGCTGGGCACCACGCCCAGGGCATCGCGAAGCACGCTGTAGATGCCTGCGATGGCCATGGAGCCAAAGAGCTGCTTGCCGGTCTTGCCGCCGGCCTCGGTCGCGCGCAGGGTCTGAGCTGCGGCGTTGCCGGTGGGGAACTCCAACGCGGCATCCACGATAAAGTGACGGTGAATGAGTGCCGTGGCCAGCAGGCCCAGGATGGTGCCGGCGAGTGCCACGATAAACATGTCGAGCCAGCTGATCTGGTCGGCATAGCCCAGCATCCAGGCGCCCGGGATGGTAAACGCCAGGCCGCCGGCGACCATGGCGCCTGCGGACATGATGGTGTGGGTGACGTTTGCCTCGTTGAGGCTGGCATTGCCCATGAGCTTAAGGAAGAACAGTGAGATGACGGCAGCGAAGACGATCGGCCAGGGGAGAGCGCCCATCTTGAGGGCGGTGTAGGCCGAGCTTGCCGTGATGATCACGCAGCCAAGGACGCCGATGACGACGCCGCGCAGCGTGAGTTGCCCGCGCATCGAAGCACGGTTCGAGGGATTGCTCATATAGAACTCCTTTGCGTATATCCGCTTCCCCCGGGAGCGCCGCTACGGATACGGCGCGGGAAGTCGGGTTACCAAGGGCCGCCGCGTGAGCTCGCGCACGACCGCGCACCAGTATAGCCGCAAGCTAGGCATTTTGGGATGACTGGTTTAGGTAGGCGATATACTGCTGGGCAGACGAAAGGAGCGCCGACGATGCTTAATGGGTGCGCATATATATTGACGGTCGACGTGGGCAACACGTTCATTCGCTTTGGCCTGTTTGCCGAGGATTCGGCCGCGGCGCAGGAATGTCCGCTTGCGACGTGCGAGATTACCACACCGTCGAGCATCACAGCAGACGAGGCGCGCATGCGCCTCGTGCAGGTCATGGGCGCGCTTGCCGCCGATGCGGGCATGCCGGGCGCGCTCGTTCCCGCTGCGGCTGTGCTGAGCTGCGTGGTGCCGGCGCTTGAGCGCCCGTGGAAGGCGGCGCTTTCCCGCACCTGCACGGGGCGTGTGCTCACGGTGGGGCCGGGTCTCAAGACCGGCATGCCTGTGCACTACGATGACCCGGCCGAGATCGGTCCCGACCGCATCGCCGACGCCGTGGCGGCCCGAGCCGTCTACGGCTCTCCGTGCATCGTGATCGACCTGGGCACTACGACCAATATTGAGGTCATCGATGCGCGCGGTACCTTTGTCGGCGGCGTCATCGCGCCGGGTCTGGCGCTTGGCGCCCGGTCGCTTTCGGCTGCTGCGGCGCGCCTGCCGCAGGTCGAGCCTTCGGCGCCAACGCACGTCATCGGCCGCAACACGCGCGAGGCCATGCGCTCGGGCGTGGTTCTGGGCGAGGTGGCCCGCATCGACGGCATGCTCGACATGGTGCTTGCCGAGATGCGCTCGACCAAGGCGGCGGGGGAGGGTGGCGTGCCCATCGTCATCACCGGCGACGATGCCGAGGCACTCGCGTCGCTGGTCGGTCACAGTCTGACGGTCGACGATGCGCTGACGTTGCGAGGACTGGCCGAGCTCTACCGCATCAACCAAAAGCCCCGCCGCGTGTAAAGGTGAGGGCGCCGGTGGGACAAACGCCCCCACCTTTCACCTGCTACAATGGGTCAAACTATTGCGATTACGGAGGTGTCTGCCATGTCGGAAGATCTTCATCAAACTTCGTCAGGCAAGCGCCTGGACGTCATTAGCTGGGACGAGTTCTTTATGAGCGTGGCCATCGCCGCGCAGCGCCGCAGCAAGGACCCCAACACGCAGGTGGGTGCGTGCATCGCCAGCACCAACCACCGCATCCTTTCGGTGGGCTACAACGGTACGCCCTCGGCGCTCAACGACGACTTTTTCCCGTGGGGTACGAGCGACGACCCGTTGCAGGACAAGCACAACTACGTGGTCCATGCCGAGGCAAACGCCGTGCTCAACTACCGTGGTTCGCTCAAGGACCTCGAGGGTTCCACGGTCTACGTCACGCTGTTTCCGTGCCACGACTGCGCCAAGATTTTGGCGCAGGTGGGCGTGGGCGAGGTTGTCTACCTGGACAATAAGTACGCCGACACCGATGATGGACGCATCAGCCGCCGCATCCTCGACTCCTGTGGCATCAGCTACCGCCAGGTTATCGTCGATGTTCACATCGGCACCGAGGGGCAGGCTCAGCAGTAGCGCGTGGCAACGCCAGCTGGCGGCAAAACAGCTAAAAGAGCCCCGTCCCAAATTGACTACTCGTGAAAGTCGCGTCTGCGCGCATGGACGGCTCGTGAGCGGGTACATGGCTGTAGTAACATAGCTTCTGTCCGCGGGCGTGCCCGCGTTATTGTGAGAAAGGAGCCCCTGTGGCTGTTAACGAAGAGCTGCTTAAGAAGGTTCTTGAAGAGATTCGCCCCAACCTGCAGGCCGACGGCGGCGATATGGAGTATGTGGGCGTCGACGACGAGGGCGTCGTCAAGCTGGAGCTGCAGGGCGCCTGCGCCGGCTGCCCCATGAGCTCGCTGACCCTGTCCATGGGTATTGAGCGCATCCTGAAGGAGCATGTGCCCGGCGTTACCCGCGTTGAGCAGGTCAATGCCTCTGGCGAGACCGACGACCTGTACGACGAGTACGCGCCGTTCTAAGATGCGAAAGCTGCGGACGGCATACTTCGCATAGACGTTACGCCCAAATATGCGGCTGCGAGCGCAAGGCCCGCGGCCGCATTTGTATGTAGGGAGTAGGAGGGTCGACATGCTCAACGACTTCTACCATATGCTTGATCCTGTCGCGATTTCGGCGGGCCCCATCACCATCTACTGGTACGGCCTGGCCTACGTGGTCGGCGCTCTGCTCACGGCGGTCGTCATGTACCGCACGCAGCGTCGCTGGGGCTTTAACATCACGATTGACGACCTGACGAGTGTCGTGGTCGGCGTGGTCTTTGGCCTCATTATCGGTGCGCGCCTGTTCTACGTCGTCTTTTACGGTGATGGCTACTACTGGGCGCACCCGCTCGAGATCTTTGCCACCAACGAGGGCGGCATGAGCTTCCATGGCGGCTTGGTGGGCGGCATTATCGGCGGCATCATCGTGTGCCGCATGTATAAGCTCGATGCCTGGACTTTGGCAGACCTTGCCGTCATAGGCGCGCCGCTGGCCTTGTGCCTGGGCCGTTGTGCCAACTTTGTCAACGGTGAGCTGTGGGGCAAGCTGACCGATCTGCCATGGGGCGTGGTCTTCGGTGGCACCGCGGGCGATATGCCGCGTCACCCCTCCCAGCTCTACGAGGCATTTCTTGAGGGCATCGTGCTCTTTTGCATTCTGCAGGTGCTCAGCCGCAAAAAGCCGCTACTGCCCCAAGGCACGTTTATGGGCGTCTTTGTGATGGGCTACGGCATCGTCCGCTTCCTCATTGAGTTTGTGCGCGTGCCCGATGCCCAGCTGGGCTATCTGCTGGGCGGCGTCATCACGATGGGTCAGCTGCTGAGTCTGCCGCTCGTAATCGCGGGCCTGGCGCTCATCATCTTCGCCCGACACCGCAATCGCCCCCAGCGCATCTACCTCGACGCCTAACCACCACAAAGGGGACAGGCACCTTTGTGGTGGTTCGCTGGGCAACGATGACAGAACCGTAACGTTTCCCCAGATAAAACCTGCCAAAATAAACCTGTCCCTTTTTGGCAGGTTTCTAGAAAGGCTCTTTGGACTGTGAAGGATTCCGAACTCTCCACAACGGCTGCGCGCGATGCCGCCCGTATCGTTTGGTTTAAGCGCTACCCCGTCAAGCAGACGCTCATCGCTTTTTTGCTTGCGCTGTTGGCGACCACGGCGTTTTCCATCGATCCCGCCCCGGTGTCGAGCAATGCGGTCCTGGCGATCGACCCCAAGGCGACGGGCACACTCTATGTGTGCTACGAGGTACTCCTCTCGTTTGCCGGCCATACCGACGCGGTCATGCTGCTTGCACTTGCCTGCCTGCTCACCTTGCCGTTTCGCTACGTGTTCTTTGGCCGTGGCGACACCTGGCGCCCATCAATCATTCTGCCGTCGCTGTTTTTCGCCATCTGCATGGTGTTCGGCCGCAGCTACGACCTCACCGACTCGGCCGAGATTGTCCTTGGCGACAAAGCTCGCATCATCTGCGCCTGGATTGGCGGCGCGGGCTGGATGCTCCTGGCGATTGTTGCCTTCTACCTTGCCTTTGAGTGTCTAGATTGGCTGAGCTCTCGGCGCATTCCGTTTTCGGAAGCGCACTTTGGCCGCATATGGCGTGTGGCTCACGCCGTACTCTCGGTCCATCCCTTTGCCGGGCCCTTCCTGGTGCTTATGATCCCCTGGGCGCCCACGCTCATCGCTTCGCTGCCCGGCCTTTTTATGGGAGATACGGGTGCGCAGATTCGCCAGTGGTTCAACTATCCCAACGGTACGAGCGACTACCTGCGCCTACTCAACCCCAGCGTGCTGCTCAACGGGCATCATCCCGTAGTGCACACGGCCATTATCGGCTCGTGCGTTCAGCTGGGGCTTTCGCTGTTCAACAGCGCTAACGCGGGCCTCATTATCTATACCTGCGCTCAATTTGTCATCACGGCTGCCTGCATGGCCTATTCCATTTCGTCGCTGCGCAAACTGGGCGTGAGCCTGCCGGTCCGCGGCGTGATCTTGCTGTTCTTTGTGTTTATGCCCATGTTCTTCAACTACGCGGCCCTGCTTACCAAAGATGTGCTGTTTGCCGACGCGTTTTTGGTGCTGTTGGTGCAGGCCGTGAAGCTCGTGGCATGCGGCCTGCCCCGTCGCGATGCCAATGCCGAGCGTGCGGGCGAACAGAGGCCCGTGCTCTTTGCGCGCCATGACTGGCTGCTGCTCGCTCTAGGTGCCATGGGTTCCACGTTTCTGCGCAACGGCGGCCTGGTGTTTCCCCTGGCGGCATGCGTAATCGCGGCGGCGTTTTGCGCATGGGACGCGCATGTGGCTCGTCGCGCAGCCAAGCAGGCTGGTGCTGCGCCTTCGGGCTCCATCCCGCGTTTCCGCTGGATGGGAGTTCTTGCGGTGCTTGCACTCTGCCTTGCCTCTAATATGTACTTCACCAAGGTCTTTATGCCGGCGCACGACATTACGCCTGGTTCCAAGCGCGAAATCCTCTCGATTCCGTTCCAGCAGACGGCTCGTTTCGTCCAAAAGCACGACGGCCTCAACTCGGGTGTCAACCCTACGGTTAAGGAGGACGGCACTATCGTGGAGGCTCCTTGCGACGGCTTGGTGACCGACGATGAGCGTGCCGTGATCGACCGTGTGCTCAAGTACGACAATCTGGGCCGCCGCTACAACCCGGATAAGTCGGACGCCGTCAAAAACTGCTTTAACGAGTACGCCTCGCAGGAGGACATCAAGGCCTATTTTGAGGTCTGGGCGCAGATGTTCAAAAAGGATCCCGAGTGCTACATCTCGGCGCTCATCAATAACTACTACGGCTACTTTTATCCGAGTGCCCGCGATGCGTGGGTCTACAGCACGGCGCGCAGTGCCGAGATTATGGCGAAGCCCGATAACCTCAAGTACTTTGACTTCCATCCGGTCGATAGCAAGGTCGTGCGCTGGTGCGACCACCTGATTAACCTGTACCGCGTGGCGGTGCAGCGCATTCCGTTTATCTCGCTCACCATGAGCTCGGCCACCTACGTGTGGATCATGATCGCCGTGGTGGTCTACCTGTTGCGCCGCCATTCGTGGCGTGCGCTGGCCATCTGGATACCGCTGCTGGGTGTGCTCGCCGTGTGCCTGATCGGTCCATGTAACGGATCGACCTACATGCGCTACCTGTACCCAGTCATTGCATGCATGCCTTTTGCCATCGGCGCCACCGTTACCCGCAGCGACTTCCTCTGGTTCTAACTTGGTGCATTGGGGGTCAGGTTTCTTTGCACCAAAGGGGTCATCATCACGACGCCTTCATTTTGGGGTTTATCTCGCAGGCCAGTAGGTATATCATAACGACGTTTGTTTATATTGCCCGAGCATCTGCGCTGGGCTTTAGGTCGAAACCGATAGGAGACACGTATGTCCGGACACTCTAAGTGGGCCACAACCAAGCATCGTAAGGGCGCGCAGGACGCCAAGCGTTCCGCCCTCTTCTCCAAGCTCAGCCGCAACATCACCGTTGCTGCCCGTCTCGGCGGTGACCCGCTGCCCGAGAACAACGCCAGCCTCGCCGCTGCTGTTGCCAAGGCCAAGGCTCAGTCCATGCCTAAGGACAAGATCAAGTCCGCTATCGACAAGGCTTTTGGTTCGGGTGCTGACGCCGCCGTCTACGAGAACATCGTGTACGAGGGCTACGGTCCCGCCGGTGTCGCCGTCTACGTCGACTGCCTGACCGACAACCGCAACCGTACCGCCGCTGATGTCCGTTCCGCCTTCTCCCACGCTGGTGGCAACCTGGGCACCTCCGGCTCCGTTGCCTTCCAGTTTGAGCGTAAGGGCCAGATCGTCGTCGCCAAGGAGATCCTGGACGAGAACGCCAAGAAGGAGACCATGATCGCCAACGGCGCTGCCGGTGACGAGGATGAGTTCATGATGGCCATCGCCGAGGCCGGTGGCGAGGACTACGAGGACGCCGGCGAGGAGTGGATCGTCTGGACTGCTGCCAACGACGTTATGGCTGTCTCCAAGGCGCTCGAGGAGCAGGGCGTCCAGGTCAAGGGCTCCGAGACCACCATGGTCCCGACCACCCCGACCGAGGTCTCCGGCGCCGATGCCAAGAAGGTTCAGCGCCTCATCGACCGTCTTGAGGAGCTCGACGACGTCCAGGATGTTTACAGCACCATGGACATGACCGACGAGGTCATCGCTGCCCTCGAGGAGGAGTAGCGCCCGCACGGGTTAAGCCGTGCATATCTGGGCATAATGAAGCGAGCATGCAAGCCTCGTGGAATAGATGAGCCGGATCCGCGTGCGTAGAGCACCGGACCCGGCTCTTTTATAATGATGCGAACCGTTTTGCATTTCGAGAGCCGAGATTTGAAGGGAGCGCCGCGTGCGCGTACTCAAACGAGCCCTAGCGATCGTGTACCTTGCCGCTACCATCGTGGCGCTGGGTACGCTTGTCTGCCAGTTTTGGGGGCCGTATACGTATCGCTTTATGTTGCTGATGCGCGACCCCATGCCGCGCATTGTCGTGACGGCATGCGGCGGAGTTGTGGCGATCGGCGTGCTGGTAAGCTTCTTCCGCCTGATGTTTGCTCGTCGCGAGCCGTCCTGCGTGCATCCGGCGGGGGAGCGTAATATCGAGGTCACGCTCGCTGCCCTCTCCTCGTGTGCTCGCACCGCGGCAGAGCGCGACGACCGAGTGATGATCGAGCATGTCGAGGCGCGCGTGCAGGGCTCCGACGAATCGCACGTCCGTTTTAAGGTCGACGCCATCGCGCTCGACGACCGGGACGTGGCTTCCCTTGCAGCCGCGATGCAGCAACGTATCGAGGAGGCCTGCGACACTATGCTCGGCACGCCGGGCACGACTGCGCGCGTTCGTTTTTTGCCGTCCAAGACTACCGTCCAGACCGTGGAGGTTTCCGGTGAGTGATACCAATCAAGACAAGACCGTCCGCACCCCGCGCCTGACTATCGATCAGAGCGCCGCGCCGGCAGGCGAGGTCGTCGATCCTAAGGTGGAGGGTACCGAGTCACATGACGCGGTCGCCGATGATTTTGATGAGGCCATGGGTCTCATCAAGGGTACGGGGGCAGCCATCTGGAGCTATGCCGTCCGTCATCCCAACACCACGCTTGGAGCCGTCGCTGGTTTTGTGCTCGCCGTGCTGGTGCTCACGCTCGGCCTGTGGGATACGCTCGTCATCGCTTTCTTTGTGCTGATCGGCGCCGTGATTGGCCAGATCCGCGACGGCGAGAACGGGATCGTCAACTTCTTCGGCCGTCTGTTTAGCGGCCGCTAGCATGTATTCGACCGCCGCGTGTGCGGTGGGCATAAGGAGGAACCATGGCTTTTAACACGAAGGTCGATGTGGCCGATACCGAGCTCGAGGTAGACGAGACCGTCACCGCCGAGGCCGAGGACGTAACGCTCGAGGACGAGGCGCTCGTCGAGGCCGAACCCGCCGACGATGCGGATGAGGATGATGGGGAAGCGGACGAGTCCGAGGACTCGCTGACCTATTCCAACGGTGTGATCGAGAAGATCGTCGCCATGGCCACCCGCGAGGTACCGCACGTCCTGGGCATGAAGGGCAACCTCATGCACTTTGTGCAGGAGCAGTTTGGTGCCGAGAATCTGACCAAGGGCGTGACAGTCGAGGTCACCGATGACAACCGCGTGGTCGTTAACATTTCCGTCATTATCGAGTACGGCGCCTATGCGCCCGCGATTTTCGACGACGTTAAGGCGCGTGTGACCGAGCGTCTGGCTGCGATGACCGGCCTTGAGGTGGCAGGCGTCAACCTGCGCATCGAGGATGTCATCACCCCCGAGGAGTACGAGCACCGCACCAACCAGCACGAGTAACCTACCAAAAAGGTAACCTGCCAAAAAGGGACAGGTTTATTTTGGCAGGTTTTATCTGCGAAAACGTCAAACGGCCGGTCGCACGGATGTATGTGCGGCCGGCCGTTATTTGTATGCCCCCGATGTAGGCATACCACTCGTCTAACTAGGGGTTGCAATCGTCGCGTTCCGCGTTACCCTAATGGGCGCATTGTTTCCAAATTGTTAACGAGGGGTTGCCGTAATGGCTGACGAGCGCGAAACAGAAAGCAAGGCATGGGCGATTGAGGCCGCCGCGGCAGAGGCGGCATCGCGAGCTGCCGAGGAGCTACATCGTCCTCCCGTGGTGCCGATGGAGCGCGTGGTCGATCGCACCGATATCGAGCGCGGCGAGCGTGCCGGCCAAAAGCGCAGCCAGGAGCCAGGCTTCCCGCGCTTTTTCGCCGAGCTCAATCTGGGTCTGATTCTTACGGCCTTTGCCATCGTTGCGTTTAAAACCCCTAATCACTTTGCTTTTGGCGGCACCTCGGGCGTGTCGGTCATTCTGTCCACGCTGTTCCCGACCCTGCCCGTCGGTGTCTTTATGTGGATTATCAACGCGGTTCTCGTCGTCTTGGGCTTTATCTTTTTGGAACGCAAGGCAATCCTGTGGAGCGTCTTCGCCTCGTTTGCGCTGTCCGCCTATGTTTCGCTTTTCGAGCTCTTTATCCCGACCAGTGTCTCGATGACGGGCGATATGTGGCTCGACCTGTGCTTTGCCGTCATCTTGCCGGCGCTTGGCAGCGCTATTGTCTTTGACATCGGCGCCTCGACGGGTGGCACGGACATTCTTGCCATGATCCTCAAGCGCCGCACGACGCTCGAGATTGGCCGTGCCCTGCTGCTGGTCGATATCGGCATCGTGACCATCGCGGCCTTTTTGTATGGCCCGCGTGTCGGTCTGTATTGCGTGCTCGGCCTGTTTGCCAAGACACTCGTGGTCGACAAAGCCATTGAGAGCATTCACCTGCGCAAAGTCTGCACGGTCATTTGTTCCGAGCCCCTTAAGGTCGAGGAGTTTATCGTCAAGCATCTCAACCGCACGGCGACCATTAGCCGCGGCTACGGTGCCTTCTCGGGCAAGTGCGTGACGGTGATCATGAGCGTACTGAGCCGTCGCGAGGCCGTGCAACTACGCCGCTATGCGCGCGAAGTCGATCCGGGCGCCTTTATCACGATCGTCGACAGCTCCGAGATCGTCGGCAAGGGTTTCCGCGGCACGAACTAGCGCGGACGTATTCAACGAACCGCCTGCTGGCGCCGTGTACCTTGCAAATCGGTCGTCTTTGAGTATTTGACCCCACATTGGGCAATAATGATGCTAAAGACAACGTTTGCGATCCAAGTGATTCGTTCAAGATGCGAAGGGATGATTCTATGTTCTGCTCGCAGTGTGGCGCCCCCATGGGCGATAACGACAAGTTCTGCGGCGTGTGTGGCGCTCCTAATGCCGGTGCCGCTGGCCCCGCTCCCCAGGGACAGCCTCAGCCCCAGCAGTTTGTTCCGCAACCGCCCGTGGCGAATGCGCCAAAGGGCTGTGTGGCTCAGGCGTTCCAAGATATGACTAAGACTCCGGGCGTGCTTCAGCGTGTATGCCAAATCGCGTTTTTGCCGGCGCTGATTTGCGTTGTGTCGGTGCTCGTGCTGTTTATTCCCGTTATTGGCGGCATTGCGGCTGCCATCGGCTTTTTGGCAGCTTGCATTGCGAGTGTGTGCGGTTCCGGCTTTGGTATCGAGTGGGGCCGTGATCTGTCGCTCAAGGTCGATGACGGCATGGACCGTCCGCTGATGCGTTCCACGTCGTTTGGTCTCGGAGTCTTTTCGAGCGTTATTTCGGTCGTGCTCGAGGTTATCGCTGCCATTCCCGTTATCGGTGTAGTGCTTTCGCTGGCGGAGGGCGCGGTAATTGGCGCCGCAGGCTCGTATTCGTATTACGGCTCTTATGCGCTCGAAGCTGCGCTGTTTGGCTCGCTTGGCCTGCTTGTCCTGGCGCTAATTGCCTCGGCGATTCTGGGTGTCTTCTTTAAGATGTTCGCCGACATTGCCGTGATGCACTTTGCGGTGACCGGGCGCGTCGAGAGCGCGTTTTCGCTCGATAAGGTCTGGGCGGCCTTTAAGCACAACAAGACCAAGCTGTTCTGTGCTTCGTTCCTTCCCGAGTTTTTGACGGGCCTGGTTTCCAACGCCATTACGTGGATCTTGACAGCTGTCTTTGGTGCCATCGCCGGAATTGGCGCGTACGGCTATTACTATCGCCCCACGGGTATCGAGGCGATTGTTACCGCCGGTGGTGTCACGCTCGTATTGTTCCTGGTGCTGATTGCATTCGTCACGGTGTTCCTTACGGTCTTTGGCAAGATGCTCAAGCACCGTGCCGTTGGCTATTGGGCTGCACGTTATGCAAGCGAATGGGCCGATGAGGACAAGGACGACGTTTTGACTTTTGTGCTCCCGGGTGAGAAGAAGCCTGCTCCTGCGGGATTCAATCCCACGGCAGCCACTGGTGCTGCGCCTGCCCCGGCGCCCGCGCCTGCACCTGCCCCGGCACCCGCGCCTGCCCCTGCCCCGGCACCTGCTCCTGTCCCCGCACCGGCGTCCGAGGCGACGCCTGCGGAGCCCGATTGGGATGCCGTTGCCACGCCGGCGGATGAGCCGGGCGATAATCCTGCTGCCGAAAACAATCAAACCGAATAGCCGGTCGAGGCGCCCTGGGCAACTGAGCCCGGGGTGCCTTTTTCTACTGCGAAAGCAAGAAAATGCCTGGGAAAACGGTTGCAGCAAAATTTCTCGGAAATTGGTCAATGTTGCGCAACAACGTCGCGGCTATTGTTGAGAACGTAGACGTGTAAGGTTTGAAGGCGTGCGACGCCTTAGGAAAAGGAGAGGCTCATGTTCTGTCCCACTTGTGGTTCTCCCATTTCGGATGATGCCAAATTCTGCCCTGTTTGCGGATCCGCCGTTGGTGCCGCTTCTGCCGCTGCGGCCCCGCAGCCCCAGCCCGCTCCGGCCCAGGCTATTCAGCCCGCGCCCCAGCCTCAGCAGCAGTACACCGGTCAATACGCCCAACAGTCCGCATCCGCTCCGATGGGCTATGACCCCATTAAGGCTGACCGCAGCCTGATCGGCTGGCTGCTGCTCTCTCTTGTGACCTGCGGTATCTATTCGTTCTACTTCCTGTATTGCTTGGCACGCGACGTCAACACGTTGTGTCAGGATGACGGCGATTACACGCCGGGTCTGGCGGAATTCATCCTTCTATCGTTTGTGACCTGCGGCTTCTACGCGTACTACTGGTATTACAAGATTGGCAACCGCCTGCAGGCCAACGCTCCTCGCTACGGCCTGGTGTTCCAGGAAAACGGCACCACCGTTCTTCTGTGGCAGATCTTCGGCGCGCTCCTGTGCGGCCTTGGTCCCATCTTCGCTATGAACATCGTCATCAATAATACCAATGCCATGGCAACGGCTTACAACACTCGCCTTGGCGCTCGTGCCTAACAATAAGGGCGGCGTGAACAGCTTCCAGGGACATAGGGGCACGGCAGAGCTCCTTCGCCGCGCCCTTTTTTGCACCGGCGCGCTCTTTGTCGCCTGGCTCGCGCTCTACCTGCTCGACATTGGCTGCATTTTTCGATTGATGACGGGCATTCCTTGTCCGGGATGCGGCATGACGAGGGCGTGGCTGGCGGCGCTGCGCCTCGATTATGCGGCTGCCTTTGCCTACCATCCGCTGTTTTGGGTGGTGCCGATTGCGTTTGTGCTCGCGTTCGTGCGCGAGGAGGTGGCATCGAGCAAGCTAAAGCGTGGTATCGACATTGCGGTCACCGTGTTGTGCGTGCTGGTCGTCGTCGTATGGATCGTGCGCCTCATCAATCCGGCAGATGCCGGTCTGCTCTTTGGCGGCTATGCGCCCGCCGGAGTTCCCGACGATATCATCCACCTCGAACCCCCACGCTGGCTCACCATCCTTCGCTCTTACCTGGCGTGACGGAGGACGCGCTAGAAAAACGGTCGACACATAAGCGGGGGCGAACGTTGAGATAACGTCCGCCCCCGCTTTGCTTTAGCCAGGCTGTTATGGATGGGCGTGACGGCTACTCGTCGCGCTTTTCCTCGTGGCGAGCGGCAGCCCGCGCATCGTGGATGCCCTTGATTGCAGCATGGCGGGCGGTGCGAGCATCGTGCATGGCGTCGCGCGCCTCAGCGGCCGTGGCCTTGGCAGAGCGCAGCTTGGCGGCCAAGTCGGGGTTGGTTTCGGCGACCGCGGTAATCGCGGGGCCGTCGAGCTCCTCTTGCGTGGGCTCGGCCAAAAAGTCGATAGCATACTGGGCGGCCACCATGGAGCCCTTTGCCAGCACAGTCTCGTCGATCTTGTAGAAGCAGGAATGTTGGGCGTACGTGGCGCCAATTTTGGGGTTACGCGTACCTACAAAGGCGAGCACGCCCGGCACACGGCGCAGGTACTCCGAAAAATCCTCGCCCGAAAGTGTGCCGCGATAATGGCCTTGGCCGGCGGGACCCAGACACTTAATTACGGCCTGACGGCAGCGCTCGCTCGAGGCCGCGTCGTTTTCGACCTTGTAGTTGGCGATGGTGTAGTCGGTGAGCTCTGCCTCGGCGCCCAAGGCCGCCGCGGTATGCTCCACGATGCGGCGCATAAGCTCCGGCATTTCCTCGTGGGTTGAATCGCCGTAGGTGCGTACCGTGCCGGCGAGGTAGGCCGTGCCGGCGATAACGTTGCGCGCGGTGCCGCCGTGCAACTCGCCGACGGTGATGACGGCCGGCTCGTAGGGGCTGATCTCGCGCGAGACGATGGTCTGCAGGGCGTTGACAATCTCGGCGGCAACCATAACGGCGTCGTGGCCGCGCTGGGGCATGGCGCCGTGGCACGAGGTACCGCGGACATCGATGCGGAACCAGTCGGTATTGGCCATGCGCGGGCCGGGCTCGCAGCTTACGGTGCCGGCGTCGACCTCGCTCCAGATGTGCGCGGCGTAGGCACCATCGACGCCGTCGAGCACGCCCGTGCCGATCATGAGTTTGGCGCCTTGGCCGTTTTCCTCACTGGGCTGGAAGACGATGCGGACCTCGCCGTGGATGTCGTCTGTCATATGGCGCAGGATCTGCAGCGTGCCGAGCATCATGGCGATGTGGCAGTCGTGGCCGCAGGCGTGCATGCAGCCCTCGTTGACGCTGGAGAAATCCTCGCCGGTCTGCTCGGTGACGGGCAGGGCGTCGATATCCGCACGCAGCAGGATGCGGCGGCGCGGCGTGCCGTCCTCGCGATAGGCGTCGGGCGCGGTGCCGCGAAGGGTCGCCACCAGGCCCGTCTTAAGGGGACGCTCGTAGGGGATATTCATGGCGTCGAGCTGGTTGGCGATGTCAGAAGTCGTGCGCTCTTCGGCGAGGCTCAGCTCCGGGTGCTTATGGAAGTGCCGACGCTGCTTAATGATGTAGGGTTCAAACTCGGCGGCGATATCTTGGATGGCTGCGGTGACGTCGTCAGCCGCGCGAGCCTCGGTCGCCGCCATAATCTGCTGTGCCTTGGTCTTCGTCATGGTCGATTTGCTCCTTGCTGGGTTGATCGCAAAATCGTACAGGCTCTCTCCAGTATGCCACCTGCCGCTAGGGCTGGTAAAGTTGCCGTTTGCCGCTTGGGGTTTTGTTGCAAGGGCGGGGGAGTACACTCGGGGGTGTTGAATTTCCTGCCAGAGATGGGGATGCCCATGCAACATATCGATCGGATTATCCGCTCCAAGAACGTCTTTACCGCGCAAGACGGCATCGATACCGCCCGCGAGCTGGCGATTGCCATCGCAGGCGACCGTATCGTCGCAGTCGGTGCGCCCGATGACGTGATCGCCGCCGCGCCTGCCGCCACGCCGGTTCTCGACTACGGCGAGCAGTTTGTCTGCCCCGGTTTCCATGACGCTCATCTGCACTTCTTCCATACCTCGGTCGGTTCCTCGCCGTACATGCTCATGGATATGGGCACGTCCGAGGCGGCACTGGTGCAGCACGCGCTCGAGTTTTCCCAGGACCTGCCCGACGACGCCTGGGTTGTGACGCAGGGCTGGCGCGACTACCGTTGGGACCCGCCCGAGCATCCTACCAAGGCGTCGCTCGATGCAGCATTCCCCGATCGTCCCTGCGTTATGTATTCGGGCGACGGGCACACGCTTTGGCTCAACAGCCGCGCACTCGAGGCGCTCGGCGTCACGCGCGACAGCGAGCCGCCAGCGGGCGGCAGTTACGACAAGGACGCAAGCGGCGAGCTCACGGGCATTGCGCACGAAGCGGCTGCCATGCAGCTGCTGCCGCGCTGCCTTGAGTGGCTGGACGAAGGTCGCATCGCAAGCGCTTACGCCGATCAAATGAGGCGCATGGCCGAGCAGGGTATTACTTCGATCTGCGATATGTCGCTCATGCCCATGCCGGGCTGCGATTTTATCCGCGACGATGTCTACGACAAATTGCAGACGGCCGGTAGGCTGGGCATTCGTGCCCATCTGTTTCCCACGCTGCTGGATGACCAGTCGCGTCTGGAAGAGCTGCAGGTACGTTACGCGAACAACGCGCTGCTTTCGGCGCCGGGTTTTAAGCAGTTCTTCGACGGCGTGTCGAGTGAACACACGGCATATCTCACTGAGCCCTATACCAATCCGCGCTTCCCGGGCGACCAGGGCCGTCTGACGGTCCCGGCTGAGCGCATGCGCAAATTGGTTCTGGCGGCTTCGGAGCGCGGTCACACCGTGCGCATCCACGTCATTGGTGACGGTGCGATTCATGCCGCGCTGGATATCTTCGAGGAAGCAGCCGACCTGTACGGCCTGCCCCAGCACGGCCATAACACGCTCGAGCACCTGGAGAACCTTCTGCCCGAGGACATCGACCGCCTGCGCAAGCTCAACGTGGTTGCTTCGAGCCAGCCCTGCCACATCACGCTCGACCCGGGTGGCCCGGAGCGCGACCTGGGCCTGGAACGCAGCCGCATCATGTGGCCGTTCGCAACCTATAAGCAGCGCGGCATTCGCCAAGCCTTCGGTACCGACAGCCCTATCACGCCCGTTACCAGCATGAACGTGCTCTACACGGCTATCACGCGCCAGGACCCCAAAAGCCACTGGCCCGAGGGCGGCTGGTTGCCGAGCGAGCGCATCGATGCGGCAACGGCTCTGCGTAACTACACCCTGGGCAGCGCGTACGCAGCGGGCGACGAGCAAAACCTCGGCAGCCTGGAACCCGGCAAATACGCCGACCTGGTAGTCCTGGACCAAAACCCGCTCACCGTTGACCCCCAAGAACTGCAAGCCACCAAGGTTCAGGCCACCTACCTGGCAGGCAACGTAATCTACGAGCGCTAGCCCCGCATCCCACCCCTCAGTTGCGGTGAAATAGTCCCTAAAATCGGCCTTCAAGCCCAAAAAGGGGGTGCGGACAGAAAGTTGGACCGCGGGGCGGTCCGGACTGGAGGTCCGCATG
>DXMG01000038.1:0-10778 GCA_019414325.1 Collinsella sp.
ACGATATCGCCCATCAGATCGAGGAAGAGATGGAGTATCCCGGTCAGGTGCGCGTCGTCGTGATTCGCGAGAGCCGCGCTGTCGATATCGCTAAATAACATGAGCGACGCGAACGAGCTCATCTCATTTATCGCGTCGATGTCGGGGGAGGGCAACCTTCGCGTCGAGGAGAACCTTGGCGAGGGGTATGTCCGCCTCCGCGTTTCGGAGGCCGAGCGGCGCCAGGCAAAGCACGACATTCAGCATGTCGAGGATATCGTCATCGAAATGCTCCGTAATGCTCGCGATGCCGGCGCCGACAAGGTCTATCTCGCCACGACCAAGGAAGATGGCGTCCGCACGCTTGTCTTTCTGGATAACGGCTCGGGTGTTCCGCAGGATATGCAAGAGCGAATTTTCGATGCTCGCGTTACCTCAAAGCTCGAGAGCATGAAGATGGACCGTTGGGGCGTTCACGGTCGTGGCATGGCATTGTTTTCGATCAAGCAGAACACCGACGAGGCCCGTGTGGTCACGTCCGGCGTCGATCTTGGTTCAGCCTTTAAGGTGAGCGTTGCGACCGACCGCCTTAGTGAGCGTGCCGATCAGTCCAGCTGGCCCCAGGCCGTCAAGGATGAGGACGGACGTTATGTCTGTGCTCGCGGCCCGCATAATATTATTCGCGCTGCCTGTGAGTTTGCGCTCGAGGAGCTGCGTGGTTGCGATGTTTATCTTGGTTCTCCGTCTGAGATTGCCGCGACCCTTTATGCTCAGGCGTCAAGTCGGCTCGATACGTCTCGTCTCCTGTTCATTGACGACGAGAGCGAGCTTCCGGTTGTCGATCGTTTAGGCCTTGCCTCTGATGCCGAGGACTTTATCCGTATCTGCTCGGGTTTGGGTCTTGAGATGTCCGAGCGCACGGCACATCGCATTTTGGCAGGGCAGATTAAGCCCGTTCGCGGTGTGACCGCGCGTCTGCTGCGCGAGCGTGATTCGTCCTCGCATGCGCCGGCTCCTGTCGATCTCGCGAAGGATCGTCGCGGGCTACGTATTGCCAAGGATGACATGGCACAGTTTTCGCGTGCCGTGGAGCGCGACTTTAATGATCTTGCCGCCCGGTACTATCTCAACCTTTGCGGCGACCCAAAGATTCGCGTTTCGCGTGATCGAATCACCGTGACCTTCGATCTTGCCAAAGAGGAATAGTGCCTTTACCGAGTCCACTCGGTACGATAAAGTTATTGCAGTTAAAACGTACTTTTAAACGCAGGAGTTTCTTCATGGATTGCCTGAAGGTATCAAGCAAATCATCGCCCGCGTCCGTTGCCGGCGCCATCGCCGGCATGGTCAAGGATGGTGTGCCCGTCAACATTCAGTGTGTCGGCGCCGGTGCGGTCAACCAGGCCATAAAGGCCGTGGCTATCGCGCGCGGTTTTTTGATTCCAACTGGGTTTGATATTTCCTGCGCGCCCGTGTTCTCCGACATCCTCATTAACGGGGAGTCGCGCACGGCCATCCGCCTTTCTATCTACGTTCACCAGATCAATCGAGCTGCTATGGATAACGTCGTCATGGATGATGTTAAGCCTGTGGCATAGCTTCTGATTGCCTCGTTTTGCTCCCCATCGTTAGGACTTATGCACATGGACCAGCGTTCCGTACGCGATATTCTTGCCGGTAAAACCTACTTTATCCGCACCTTTGGCTGCCAGATGAATCAGCACGATTCCGAGCGCGTGAGCGGTCTGCTCGATTCGTATGGTTGCCTCATGGCGCTCGATCCCGAGCATGCCGATATCGTTGTCTTCATGACATGCTGTGTGCGTGAGGCCGCCGATACTCGCCTGTACGGTCAGTGCAATTCCTGCAAAAGCCTGCCGCCTTCGCCTTCGGGCAAGCGTGTGGTTGCCGTGGGCGGCTGCATCGCGCAGCGTGATGGAGAGGGCCTGCTCACCAACGTCGATAACGTCAATGTCATCTTTGGCACGCATTCCATCGCACATGTGGCCGAGCTCATTGCCGAGGCGTTCCTTGATGGTAAGCGTCATATCCGCACCAATGAGCATGAGGATACGGATGCCATGAGCATGCCGTGGCATCGCGAGACCCAGTATCACGCCTGGGTGCCCATCATGACGGGCTGCAATAATTTCTGCACCTATTGCATCGTGCCGTACGTGCGCGGTCGCGAAAAGAGCCGCCCCTTCGAGGAGATTGTCGACGAGGTTACCGGTCTGGTGCGCCAGGGCGTGCGCGAGATCACACTGCTGGGCCAAAACGTTAACTCATATGGTCGCGATCTGTTTGGCAAGCCTCGTTTTGCCGATTTGCTGCGTGCCGTGGGCGATACGGGTGTAGAGCGTATCTTCTTTACTTCCTCGCACCCCAAAGACCTGCTGCCCGAGACTATCGACGCTATGGCTGAGACGCCTGCCGTCATGCCGCAGCTGCACTTGGCAGTTCAGTCGGGCTCAACTCGCATCCTTAAAGAGATGAATCGTCGCTATACGCGCGAGGATTATCTGGGCCTGGTCGATCGCATCCGCAATCGCATGCCCGATATCGCGCTTTCGACCGATATCATCGTGGGTTTCCCCGGCGAGACCGAGGAAGACTTTGAGCAGACGCTCTCGCTCGCCGAGACGGTCCGTTATGCTCAGGCCTATACGTTTATCTACTCCAAGCGCGCCGGTACTCCGGCCGCCGAGATTGACGATCCCACGCCGCATGAGGTGATTCTTGAGCGCTTCAACCGTCTGGTGAAGGTTATCGAGACCACTGCGCACGAGTATAACCAGGGTGAGCTTCACACCGTCGTGCCGGCGCTTATTGAGGGTACGAGCAAAAAGAATGACGCGGTGCTGCTGGGCAAGAGTCCTAAGAATCAGACCGTTCATGCACCGATTCCCGAGGGCTACAGCATCGATCAGTTGATTGGCAAGATTGTCGATGTTGACATCGATGTTGCCAAGACGTGGTATCTGTCCGGATCCGTTGTGGGCGAGCCGCGCTAATGATTTCTCACGGGGCAAGCCTTTCTGCCGTTGCGATTGTCGGTCCGACCGCGGTTGGTAAAAGTGATGTCGCAGATCGTTTAGCGGCTCGTCTTTCGTCCGAAGTGCTGTCGTGTGACGCGATGCAAATCTATCGAGGCATGGATATCGGCACTGCCAAGATGGCACCAGAGGAATGCGCGGCGCCTCTACGCCTGGTCGATATTGTTGAACCGGGCGTTGCATATTCTGCAGCGTTGTATCAGGCAGACGCTCGTGTACATGTTGAGCGCTTGCTGGGCGAGGGCCGCCTACCGGTGTTTTGCGGGGGTACGGGCTTGTATCTCAAGGCGGCCCTGGATGAGATGGATTTTCCCTCGGGCGAACTTGAGGACGATCGCCGCGCGGGGTATCAGGAGCTTGCCGAGCGCATTGGCGAGGAAGCGCTGCACGCGCTGCTTGCCGAGCGTGACCCCGAGTCCGCCGCGGTCATCCACCCCCATAATGTTCGTCGCGTGATTCGCGCGCTGGAAATGCACGATGATGGCGTGTCCTACGCGCAGCAAAAGTTGCAGTTTAGTGTTCCGCGCGAGCATTATCACGCTCTGTGGTTTGGATTGATGCGTAATCGCGAGGCGCTTTACGAGCGCATTAACCTTCGCGTCGATCTGATGTTTGAGCAGGGTCTTGTTGATGAGGTTCGTGGTCTTATGGACAAGGGGCTGGGAGATGCCCTGACTTCGATGCAGGCGATTGGCTATAAAGAGATTATCGATGCCTTTAACGGCGTGATTTCTATGGATGAGGCTCGCGAACTCATCAAGATTCGTTCGCGTCGCTATGCCAAGCGTCAGCTTTCGTGGTTTAAACGCGATGACCGCATCGTGTGGTTCGATATGGACGAGTTTACGATCGATGAGGTCGTTGATGACATCCTTCACCGTATCGAGGCGGCCTAATGGCTCGGTTTCCCCTCGTTCCCACGGCGCCTGAGCCCGAACGTGCCGTTCTTGTCGGAGTTGAGTGGCGCGATAACGCCTGGCCTCTCGATCGTTCGCTTGACGAGCTTGAGCGCCTGGCCCATACGGCTGGCGCCCAGTGCGTGGCGCGTTTGTCGCAGCGTCTGGTTAAGCCATATCCAAAATCGTTTATCGGCTCCGGTAAGGTTGAGGAGCTTTGCGGGCTCGTGCATCGTATGGATGTCGATGTTGTTATCTTCGACGACGATTTAACGCCCTCGCAGCAGTCTTATCTTGAGAAAGCCGTGGGCGAACCGGTTAAGATTATCGACCGCACGGCGTTGATTCTCGATATCTTTGGCCTGCACGCTCAGACCCGTGAGGGCCGCCTGCAGGTGCAGCTAGCCCAATTGCAGTATCTGTTGCCTCGCTTGCGCGGTATGTGGAGCCATCTTGCTAAAGAGCAGACACGCGGTGGCATTGGTTCGCGCTTTGGCCAGGGCGAAAGCCAGCTCGAGGTTGACCGACGTTTGATTCGCAACAAGATTGCCGCGCTTCGTCGCGAGCTTAAGCAGGTTGAACAGCGCCGCGATGTCCAGTCAAAGAGTCGTATCGAGTCGCCGGCGTTTCGTGTTGCCTTAGCCGGTTATACCAATGCCGGTAAGTCGACGTTGCTCAATCGCCTGACTGGGTCTACGGTGTTTTCACAGGACAAATTGTTTGCCACGCTCGATCCGACGACGCGCTCGTATCGCTTACCCGGTGGTCGTGGTATGACCATTACCGATACCGTTGGCTTTATTCAAAAGCTACCGCATGGTCTCGTTGATGCCTTTAAGTCCACGCTGTCTGAGGTCCTTAGTGCCGACCTGATACTTAAAGTTGTGGATGCCTCCGACGAGGACTATGAGCGCCAGCTCGAGGCAGTCGATCGCGTTCTTGACGAGATCGGTGCCGGCGAGCGTTTGACGCTTACGGTGTTCAATAAAATCGACCTACTCGATAGCGTCGATCGATTGAGTTTCCGTCGTCGCTATCCCGAGGCCGTGTTGTTCTCGGCCCAGACAGGCGAGGGGCTCGACGATCTCGTCGACCGAATTGCTCGTGAGGCGGCTGCCACCGATGTGTTGCTCTCCGCTGATATCCCGTATCGCGAGGGCGCCCTCATTACGCTGGTGCATGAGCAGGGAACCCTTCTGCATGAGGAATATCTAGAGGACGGCGTTCGCATTGTGGCAAAGATGCCGGCCCGAATCGCGCCGCGTCTTGAGCGCTATCGTACGGAGTAAACGAGCTCTAGCACGCCTAGAATGACAGGCTGATGGAGTAGGTAGAACGGTAAGGCATGCCGACCGAGGACTGCGAGCGCCGGGATGGGATTGGCGTATGCCCATGCCGGCGCTTCGTGGCTTGATGCTTGTGCTGCCTGGGCAGTAAAGAAGCCGGTAAGGTACATAAAGACAAATGGAATGAGCGGATAGTAGTCTCCCGAAACAAAATCCGGGCCCGGGAATCCAAGCCATGCCAGGTAGGGGAGTGGGTAGACCGCCTTTGGAATGCCCCAGGTTAGGGTAAAAAGAACAAGGCATACTGCGATGCCCCACGTGCCCGGTAATTTTTGGAGTAACGGACGGGTGAGTGCAACCACCGCGGTGCACGCCGCCATGCAATAAATGATGCCAAAGTTTACCGAATCGTCGACTGATACTAGTG
Organism: Collinsella sp.; assembly: GCA_019414325.1. Taxonomy (GTDB): domain Bacteria; phylum Actinomycetota; class Coriobacteriia; order Coriobacteriales; family Coriobacteriaceae; genus Collinsella. Next base: position 5,645 of record DXMG01000038.1, read on the forward strand.
TAGTTGCAATCCATACGACCAAAGCTGCGGCCGCGTATTTGAGGGCGCGCTTAACGTTATTGCGCGAGAGCGTGCACATCCAACCGGCGATAAACAAAAATACCCAGCTGATACTAGCGCGCCAGATATCCTGGAAAACCGTTTCGGTAAACCATGGCATATCCCATCCATATAGGTAGGCCAAATCGTAGCAGGCGTGAAAACCTGCCATCGATAGCATCGTAAACCCGCGGATGGTATCAAATATGGTGATGCGTTTTTGCATTACGAGAACCGGCGCATTAATCCGACAACCTTACCCAAAATAACGGGGTTCGTCGCATAGATGGGCTCCATGGTGTCGTTCTCAGGCTGCAGGCGCACGCGCCCCTGCTCCTTGTAGAACGTCTTGACGGTCGCCGAGCCATCGATCATGGCCACGACGATTTCGCCGTTCATGGCGCTCTTTTGCTCGCGAACGATAATGTAGTCACCGTTGTAGATGCCGACATTGATCATTGAGTTGCCGTGCACTTCAAGGATAAAGGAGCCCTGGTCTGTGGCGATTTCGGTCGGGATGGTAAAGGTGTCCTCGATATTTTGCTCGGCCAGAATGGGAATCCCAGCCGCGACGCGACCGACGAGCGGCAGTGAGACCGTTCCGCGGGGCGCTGTGGGTTCATCGGATTTGGAAATCGAGACGGAGGATCCGTCCTCATCAAAAAGCTCTAGGGCGCGAGGCTTGGTGGCATCGCGCTTGAGCAGCCCTCGAGCCTCCAGGGCAGAGAGATGAGCATGCACCGTGCTGGGGGAGGAGAGGCCTACGGCCGATGCCATCTCGCGCACACTGGGCGGATAGCCCTTCTCCTGCTGATATTCCTTGATGAAGTCGTAAATCTGCTGCTGACGCTTGGTAATTTTGCGAGCCATCAGGGGATCCTCTCTGCCAATGTCAAACAAATGTTCGATTATTGCTTGACAGGAACAACTGTTCGAAGATAATAATAACCGAACATTCGTTCTCGCGCTAGACATTTTTGTCCGCGCGGCTTGATAAAACTGTTCTCAGCAAAACACGCGAGAGGAGAACATGATGAACGCAACGGATATGGTCCAGGGAAACCTCGCCCTTAAGCTCGAGACGCCTGCGGCGCCGGCTTTCACGGTTGTTAAAGGCGGCCGATCTGGTTTCCAAACACTGCCTGGCAGGCCCGTCCGCAGCCAGTGCGTCGCCACGACTTCGGCCCCCGTTGCCCTAAAGGCTTCGACGATTGTCGCCCTAGCCGTTGCGCTCACGCTCTTCTTTGTACTTGCCACCTCGATCTTCAGCGCTCGTCACGCCGCATATGCCGAGTCGGTATCCAACGTTACCTACGAGACCGTCTGTGTTCAGTCTGGCGATTCCTTGTGGTCGCTAGCCCAGGAGCATCCGATTGAGGGTCTTTCCACGCAGGAGACCTCTGATATGATCCGCAACGTCAATCACCTGGAGCATGGCTCGCTCGATGCCGGTGCGCATCTTAAAGTTCCCGCACGTTCATAAGATTTAAGTACCGTCGCATGGTACCCTTGTAATCGTTTTAGAGGAGGTACCATGCGCTGTCCCAAATGCGGCAAGGCACATACCCGCGTCGTTGATTCCCGCATGCAGGAATCAAATAACACCATCAAGCGCCGTCGCGAATGCTGCTCATGCAATTATCGCTTTACGACATTTGAGCGTTGTGAAGACCCTATCGAGGTCATTAAGTCAGACGGATCCAAGCAACGGTTCGATCGCAATAAGCTGCTGGTCGGTTTGATGCGCGCCACGATCAAGCGAGATATCGACACTAAAAAGCTCAACGAGATCATTGACGATATTGAGGTTGAGCTTCGTTCCCGTACGCTCACGGCTGTTACGTCCCATGAGCTGGGCGATATGGTTCTTAAGCGGTTGGCCAAGATCGATAAAGTGGCCTACATCCGCTTTGCCTCGGTCTATCGCGATTTCAAAGACGTCGATGAGTTTCTGCAAGAGCTCGACAAGCTAAGGTGATTTCATGTCCAACATTACCGTTAACATTAAGCGTCTCGACCCAACCGTCGAGCTTCCCAAATACGCCCATCCCACGGATGCCGGTCTTGACCTCCGAGCCAACGAGGATTGCACCCTCAAGCCTTTTGAGCGTCGCCTGGTCTCCACGGGCCTAGCTGTCGCCCTGCCCGACGGCTACGCCGGCTTCGTCCAGCCCCGCAGCGGCCTGGCCATTAAGCAAGGCCTGTCCATAGTCAACACTCCTGGCCTCATCGACGCCCACTACCGAGGAGAGCTCAAAGTCATCCTCATCAACCTAGACCCCACGAACAACATCCAAATCAACAAAGGCGACCGCATCGCCCAACTCGTCATCCAAGAAGTCCCCACGGTCAACCTCGTAGAAGTAGAAGAACTAGATAAAACCGACCGAGGAGCCGGCGGTTTCGGTTCTAGCGGCGTAGCTTAGGGGTGCTCGTATCCCTCCCGCCCGCCTCTCACACATATCATTCCATGCTCAAACATTCTCGCTTCGCTTCGCTCGCTGCGAAACTGCGCGTGGAACGATATGTGTGAGAGGCGGGCGGGCGGCTACTCGCTTGAAAAAATACTTACTTTTCTAGTAAGCCGATGCGATAAAGGGACACCTCCTTTGTCGCATCGGCTTACTGTATTTGTATTTTCTGGTTTCGCCTTAGCAGGTTCTAATGGTAGGAATTCTGGTGTAGTTGCTAGTACGTAAACGTAGCTTACCTGTGGGAGGCCCCTATATATCGTCCCGCGCGCAGTTTCGCAGCGAGCGGGACGAAGCGAGAATGTTTGAGCACGGGATTGATATATAGGGGCCTCCCGCAGGCAAGCGGACAGTCCAATGCTAGCGGATATGCGCAGGCTTCCCGCCCCAATAGAAACGGCAGAAGGCTCGCTTGCGCTTTAGGGGTTTGCCTACGAGTTCCATGGTGGCAATGGCGATGTCTTCGGCTGCGCGGGGGCGGCGTAGTACTTCGCCGTTGATGAGTAGGGCTTTGAGTGATTCGGGATGGTCGTGCAGGTGGCGTAGGGTTACGATGAGCTCTCGTGCCGTGGTGACGTGCATGCTGGCGCCCATGCCGGTGAGCATAGTGGTGTTGGCCTTTTCCTGGCCATAGGACTTGCCCAGCAGGATCATTGGAAGATGCGCGCATAGGCACTCGGTGACCGTGAGTCCGCCCGATTTGAGGATTGCCAGGTCGCAGCCGTGCATGAGGGCCGCCATATCGTCGACATAGTCCAACACCGTGACGTTTTCGAGCTTCATGGCATCGAAGAGCGTCTTCAGCCGGGTGGCATACTCCGCGTCTTTGCCGGGCAAAAAGACAAAGTGCATGTCTTCGAAGCTACGCAGGAAGGGGAGGGTGTGGTCCATCGCCGCGCGAAAGCGGACGTAAGGCTGAGGCAAGCTGGCACCGGCCATTACCAGCACGACGGTCTTGTCGGTGGGGAGGTTGAACTTGGCTAGCTCTTCCTCGCGATCGTAATCCGTGTCGAATCCGGTGCGAATAGGAATGCCGGTAATGCGAATCTTTGACTCGGGTACCTTGCGCGGACGCAGCGTTTCGGCCATAAATTCGTTGGCAACACAGAATAGGTCGGTGTCCTTGTGGGGCCACCAGCCCTCGACTTCGTAGTCGGTCGGTACGCAGATGACCGGATAATCGATACCCGTAATTACGCGAGCGCCCACGGCAACATTGGCTGCTGTGATGTGCGTTGCGACTACGGCTATGGGCCTGCGGCTGCGAATATATTCGTTGAAGGCGGGGAACATAATACGCGACCATGCCGTGCCGCCGCCCCAGAGAAGATGTCCCGTAAGCGTATATCGCCAGGTCAGGTCGTAAATGGGGCGCGTGGCTCCCGTAAAAGAAGCCGCGGTCTTATTGCCGTCGAATTTAATACGTCCAAAATCAAGGATATCGAGCACTTCAATCTCAACGTCCTCGGGGATGCCATTGGTGCCGCGGATGAGGTCGAATGCCTGCGCAATCGCATTTGCGGCGGCCTTGTGGCCCGAGCCGACCGAGGCGTGCACGATGGTCACGAGAGGTTTTTGCTGTGTCAAGAGCGTGGTTTGCTCCGATTGGGGAGCGCTGTGCGTGAGCAGGGGAGCGTCGTCGCTCGTCTGCGTCTGATCCATCGATAACTCCCCTTCGACGTTGTAACACGGATTTATCATTGTAGTGCATGAGTGTCACGTTCACGTAAATTTGGGTATGAGCGCAAAGAACGACAACGTTTCGACGAGAGGACTCTTCATGACTACCGATCAGACAATCGATGTTGCGATTATCGGCGGCGGCCCTGCGGGCTATGCTGCCGCCATTTATGCGGCGCGCGCCAACCTGACGACGACTGTCCTTGAGCAGGGCATGTCTGGCGGACAGATCGCCACGTCCAACGAGATTGAGAATTATCCTGGCATTCCGCTGCTGAGCGGTGTTGAACTTGGTGAGCGATTCCAACAGCATGCTGAAGGCCTGGGGGCTCAGGTTGAATGGAGTATGGTGACAGGCGTCGATTACGATGCCGATGCGGCTCAATTTACCATCCATCATGATATGGGCGACACAACGGCCAAGAGCGTCATTGCGTGCATGGGTGCCACGCCGCGTCCTGCTGGTTTTGTTGGCGAGGATACGTATCGCGGTCGTGGCGTTTCGTATTGCGCAACATGTGACGGCATGTTCTTCCGCGGCAAGCAGGTCTTTGTTATTGGGGGCGGCAATGCTGCCTGCGAGGAAGCCCTGTTCTTGTCAGAAATCGCCAGCAGCGTGACCATCGTGCTGCGTCGCGATCAATTCCGTGCACCCGAGGGTGTTGTGAATAAGGTGCTTGCTAACGACAATATTTCAGTTAGGTACCAAACTAGTATTGTTGAGCTTTCTGGTGAAGCGATGCCTACGACAATTACATTCAAGGACAATGCGACTGGTGAAATGCACGCTGAGTCCTTTGAACCTGGCTCATTTGGCATCTTTGTCTTTGCGGGCACGCAGCCACACACCGAGCTGGTTGAGCATCTCGTCGATCTGGCTCCGGACGGCGGCATTGTTACCGACGATTCGATGGCCACCCGTACGCCCGGCTTATTCGCAGCCG
>DXMG01000038.1:10788-20432 GCA_019414325.1 Collinsella sp.
GGTTGTGACCGCCGTTTCAGACGGAGCCATAGCGGCAACCAGCGCATACGCTTTCCTACGCGGATAAGTACGATAATATATCTTATGTAAGGTTGTTATCTTTAAACAAAGTGGTTGGACGGTGCATCAATGTGCTGTCCAACCACTTTTACTTGCCGGCTATGTGGTATGCAAAACTAGATAACGTAGAATACAATATAGATATGAACGGAGGACCTTTATGAACCACGTTAAACACGTCATTCCGATGTCTGATTCTTCGATCAGCATTAAGCCTGAGGATATTCAGCCCACTGTGCTGCCCGATGCATTTATTGAGTCCGATATCGTTCGCAACCTCAATACGTTGAGTCTGCCGCGCTATAATCAGTTGCCCAATGTGACGCTCTACCGCGACCAGGTTATTGAGTATGTTGCGCTGTGGATGGAGCCGCTGTCCATTTGCGTTGAGCAGCCCGTCATTACGCCATCGATGATCAACAACTACGTGAAGGTCGGCCTGGTGCCTGCTCCGGTCAAAAAGCAATATGGCCGCGAGCAGATTGCCCGTCTGATTGCTATCTGCATCTTTAAGCAGGTGCTACCTATTGCTGCGGTGCAGGCACTCTTTAACATTCAGCGTTTGAGCTACGATGCCCCGACGGCCTTCGATTATGTGGTCGATCAGCTCGAGGCATCGATTCGTTCGGCGTTTTCCGTCGAGCAGACACCGGTTCCCGATACGGCGCATCAGGTGACGCGTGAGTCGCTGCTTGTGCGCAGCGCGGTTTCATCCTTTGTTTCGAAGGCTTACTTGATGAGCTATCTTAAGTTCAACGGATTTAATAGCTAGCCGACGAATAAAATGGGCGGGACAAAGAGCCATCTGTCGCTTTGTCCCGCCCATATTTTTGCTTGGTTGGACTTTATTTGCCCGAAGCTACGCCCATGCCGTAGCCGATGATGAGGCCGTGCATTTCGGCGTAATAGGAATCCAGGCCGTTGCAGGGCATGATGATGGTCTTGGAGCCGGGCCAATGCTCGACTATGCGGTCAGTAAGCGCCTGGGCTCCAGCTTCGTTCTCAACATGGTCGATGACGACCTCGCCGCCCGTAAAACCCTCGGCTTCCATGGTATCGATGATCTTGTTGAGCATCTTCTTTTCGCCACGCGTGTGCCCGACGAGTTCGATTTTACCGGCCTCGCTCGCCGTGCCCAAAATGCGGATATTGAGCTTGTTGGCAATGACGCCGGCTGCCTTAGGGATACGTCCGGCTTTGGCCAGGTTTTCGTAATTGCACAAGCTGAAGAGGATTTTGCTGCTCTGCTCAAGGCTATCGAAGTATGCGCAAGCGTCCTCGAATGAGACATCCGGATTGCTTGCAAGATAGCGGTCGAACAGCAAGAAAATGAGGTCCATTTTGCCGCCAGCTGCGCGCGAATTGACTAGGTGAATCTGCCGGTCGGGCTCCTCGGCAAGAACCATATCGCGAGCCGTGGCTGCTGCGTTGTAGCTGCCCGACACGCCCTCAGAGATCGGCATGCAGATGGTCTTGTCTGCCAATTTGAAGAGCTCGGCCCACTCCCCTACGCTGGGACAAGCGCTCGAAGAAGCGTTCGTCTCCGCCTGAACAGCGCAGTTGAGCTCATGAACATCGAGCGAAAGGTCATCGATGAATTCACGCTCCCCCACTCGAATTTTGAGGGGCGCAAATGCAAAGGTGGTATGGGGCGCGGTCGGTTGCCAATCGCGGAGGTTACAGCTTGAATCTGAGATAAGTGCCCAGCTCATAGAGGGTCCTTTCTAATTGTTCTTCAACAATTATAGCCATCTTGCAAACTGAATGTACGGCTATCTAGTTTTGAATACTAGATAGCCGTACAAGATTAGAGAAAAAAGAATGGACCTCGCGACTTAAAGCCACGAGGTCCACATTCACACGCTGTGTAAGATGACTTAGTAACGCACAAAGATATAGTTATTGTTCATGCCGGCGGCAACGGAGCTGATGATGACACCCGTGTTGTAGTCGGAAGCATGAATCATCTGACCACCACCGATGTAAATGCCGGTGTGGTACGAGTTGACCACAACGTCACCGGGCTGCGGATCGGACACACGCGTCCAGCCCATAAAGGTACCCGTGTTGCCCAGGCGGCAATAGCGACCAGTGAGGCAATAGCTAACAAAACCAGAGCAGTCGAAGCTGTTCGGGCCAATTCCGCCCCAGGAATAAGCGCAACCAAGCTTACTGTACGCACGCGAGACAACAGAGCCGCCATCGACGGACTGGCTCGGAACAGAAGGCGTCGGAGCTGGAGCGGGCGTGGAGGGCTGCGGCGTCGGAGCAGGTGCCGGCGTAGGAGCCGGAGTGTTGCCGCCCTGGTTGTTGTTATTGCTGGTCTGGCCACCGTTGTTGGTGTTTTCGGTCGTACCGGCAGTCTCGTTGCTCACCGTGGCCTTCTCGGCGGTACTGGCGTTGATGCCGGCCTGCAGCGCGGCGTTGGCCTCGGCCTCTGCGGCAAGCTCGGCTTGCAGCTGCGAATCCAGGGAGTTTACGACGTTCTGGGCTTCAGCCTGCTGGGCGTTAAGCTCGTCGACCTTCTTTTGCGTGGCTGCGACGTTCTTTTCCTGCTCGGACTGCTTATCGGTGAGCTGCTGTTTAAGCTCCTTGACCTCTTGAATGGTCTGAGCTTGCTTATCGGAGACTTTGCCGTAGTAGAACAGACGGTTGAGCATATCGCTCAGGTCGTCAACGCCCGTTAGAACCTGAAGCAGGCTCAGACCGCCGGTTTTGTACTCGCCGGCGACATAGGTCGAGAGCTTGGCCTGACCGTCAGCAATCTCCTGCTGCTTTTGCGTGATCTCGCCAGCAGTCTGATCGAGCGCCTGCGTCTGCGTGGCGAGCTCATCGTAAATCTGCTGGGTTTGGGTACCGATCTGCTCGAGCTTCGTACGAGCAGCGGCAAGGTCGGATGCGGTATCGGCGTAGGCAGGAGCCGCGAGGCCCAAGCCCAAAACACAAGCGAGGGTTGCCGTAGCAGCGCAGCGTGCCATGTTTTTGTGCGTGTTTGCTGTGCGCATGTAGCTTCCTTTCCAGTAACTAAGGGTAACGGCTAGTCCACCGTCACCAGGCTAAAGAGCTCAACATCGTCGTCAGTCGACGTGAGCTTCTCGCGCGGGTTGAGAAACGCAAGCTCAAGGATACACCCGTAGCCCACAAGCTTTGCGCCCATATCTCGCACCAGTTTACCTGTTGCCTCGACGGTTCCGCCCGTCGCGACCAAGTCGTCCAGAATCAACACGGTATCTTTAGAGCTGATAGCGTCGGCATGGATCTCAATTGAATCGGTGCCGTACTCGAGCTCGTAGCTCTGGCTTACGGTCTCGCGCGGCAGCTTGCCCGGTTTACGTGCGGGAACAAAGTCGGCGCCCAGAGCGACGGCCACGGGAACGCCCACCATAAAGCCGCGAGCCTCGGGACCTACGACCTTGGTGATTCCCATGCCGGCAAAGTGCTCGGCGAGGGCATCGGTCATGGCTTTGAGCGCCTCGGGATTGCCGAAGAGCGGCGTGATGTCTTTAAAGATGACTCCGGGCTCGGGATAGTCGGGGATGTCGACGATTTGAGATTCGAAGTCGTACATTGCATGACCTTTCAATGGGTTGCCGGATAAGCGGCAGCTGTTACTTGCCCGCGGTGACGGTGCCGGATTGCGAAGGGGCGACGACCTTGAGCGGCTTTACGAGAGAATCCTCGTGTGAAGCCGGCGCGACTGTCCCTTCGTTTTTGGCCTTGGTGGACTCGGAGCGAGTGATTTCCTCATCGAGTGCATCGATGTCGGCGTCCTCGACCACGGCGTTGAGCGACTCAAAAACGCGGTTCTTGAGCAGCGCGGTGTGCACGCCCTCCGTCAGGTCGTGAAGCTTCTTAAACGCACGCTCGAGCTTGGCGTCGCGCTCGTCATCGGAGGTATCCATGCCGAGCATGCTCACAAGCACCTGCTCAAACATCGAGGACTCGCGGTTGGCGGAAGACACGTACTGACGCAGGTTGCGCGGCTCGATATGGAAGCGCGACAGCTCGGAGCAGTAGCGGATGATCGGAAAATCGCGACCATCGACAAGCTCGCGATTCTGCGGACTCTTGATGATGCGAATGAGGTCGTTCTCGGCGAGCGAGCGGATAAACGAAATTTCGACGCCCAACATATCGGGAATGGTCTCGATGGGATGCAGCTTTTGCTTAGTCTCCTTGGGCTCCGTCTTGAGCGGAACATCGGATAGCAAGCCCACCTCGTAGGCGAGCGTTGACAGGTCCGTGGCGTTTTCCAAGCGCTGCTTAATCACGTTGAGCGGCATGTAGCGGGTCTTCTGCAAGTGCAGGATGACCTCCAGACGATCAACGTCCTCCTTAGAGTACTGACGGTATCCCTTAGGCGTACGATGAGGGGTAATGAGCCCCTCATCCTCTAGAAATCTAATTTTTGAGTTCGAAAGATCGGGGTATGCGCCTCGAAGTAGGTTGACGACTTGGCCGATACTCAGATAGTTGCGTTCGGCCATGCCCTACTCACCGGTTTCGATGCGCTCCGGCGTGCTCTCGTGGTAGATGAGCGTAAACGTACCGATCTGAACGGAAGAACCGTCGTGCAGCGGGGCTGCATTGACAATGGCACCGTCGACCCAGGTACCATTGAGCGAGCCCAGGTCCTCGATGCGAGCGCCGAGGCCCTCGCGAATAATGCGCGCGTGGCTGCGCGAAACGGTCATGTCATTAAGGAAGATGCCGTTCGCGGGATCGCGGCCGATGGTGGTCACGTCGTCCTCGAGCTCAAAGGCGGCACCAGTCTGCGGACCCTTGACGATGGACAGGACGGGGGCGGTGATGCGCACGTTGGCCATGAGGTCGGGAACGGTGACGTCGCTTGAAGGCACGCGGAATACGCAGGTAGCGTCAGCAGTCTTATCATTCTGAGGCATATTGTTAACCATGTTGTCCATGACAACCCCTAACTTATCGCGGACGTGCCGCAAATAATGAACCGTACGTAATCATACCCCAACGAATCAGTCTTCGATTTCAGGGTTCAGAAAGTCGATGTCCTCGTCCTCGGGATGCGCGAGAGCCTGTTTAATGGCCACTCCGCCCTTAATGGAGTAGATGACAGCCGTGAGCATGGAGAAGATCACGCCGCCGTACACAAAGAAGATGCCGAGGGGCACCGAGCTTCCGTTGAGGCCCGGGAAGGCCGTAAGGGTTGAAGATAAAAGGTGCAGGCCGTCAATAACGGGGAAACCGAGCAGCATGAGTGAGAAGCCGGTCATGAGCAGCGCCGTGGCAATCTTTCCGGGAAAGACCACATCGATGGGGCGACGGTGATAATGACGCACGATAAGCGTGCCGATGCCCAGATAGATGTCGCGGCCAATAATGAGTACGCAGACCCAGATGGGCAGCTCTCCGCGGACCACCAGTCCAAGTACGCCGGTGAACAGCAGCGCACGGTCGCAAATGGGATCCATGACCTTGCCGAGCCACGAGACCGTCTTAGTCATGCGGGCGATCTGACCGTCCATCCAGTCGGTGGAGGCGGCAACGGCGTAGATAACGATGGCGATGACACGGTTGTTATCCGTCACAAACAGGTACAGAAATACCAGGGTGATGATCAGGCGCGTAAAGGTGATGAAATTGGAGATCGTAAAGATCTTATTCGACGGGTAATCGGAAGTGCCGATAAGCTCCTTTTTGATCTTCTTTTTGATGCCCACAGGACTCCCCCGCTGGTTAACGACAAAACTTTCGATACTATACCCGTTCCGGCGATGTCTATCCAGCGCAGCCATAGAGAGTCCAGACATGTGGAGGGCGCCTCTGGGCTGCGCTGGATTCTGCATTTGTGTACATCAGCCTCCAAAAGCGACATTTTTCGGCATCTTTGGTGGCTGGTGTACACGTTTTGATTCGGTGATTACATCGATCGGGAAAGATGTTGCTTTAAGCAAATGCGTACGGGTCGAGAAGGGCTGGCACCAAAAGAGCCCAACGGCCGTTACGGCTTCGTTAGAAACGCGCCCCACCATGGATGTTGAACCCGAAAGGTAAGGCGCGCGGGCACGGCGACTCGGCCCGCGCGCCCGGAAGAGAAAGGATAAGCCCATGGATTACATGCTCGAGACGCGCGGGCTCACCAAGCGCTTCGGCCGCGGCGACCAGGCGCAGGACGCCGTGGCCGACGTGAGCCTTCATATCCGCGAGGGCGAGGTGTACGGGCTGCTCGGCCCCAACGGCGCCGGCAAGTCGACAACGCTCAAGATGATCTGCGGGATGCTGCGGCCGACGGCCGGGGAGATCCTCTTTGCCGGGCACGCCTGGCGCCGCGAGGACCTCTACGCAATCGGCAGCCTCATCGAGGAGGCGCCGCTCTACCCCAACCTCACCGCGCGCGAGAACCTGCGCGTGCGCACCACGCTGCTGGGCCTTCCCGAGAGCCGCATAGATGAGGTGCTCGCCGCCGTGGACCTCGCAGACACTGGGAAGAAGCGCGCCGGGCGCTTCTCGATGGGCATGCGGCAGCGCCTGGGGCTCGCGCTGGCGCTGATCGCCCGGCCACGCCTGCTCGTGCTCGACGAGCCCACCAACGGCCTCGACCCCATCGGCATCGAGGAGCTGCGCGACCAGATCCGCGGCTTCGCGGCGGCGGGCACGACGGTGATCGTCTCGAGCCACATCCTCTCCGAGGTGCAGCAGATGGCGGACACCATCGGCATCATCTGCGGAGGGCGCCTCGCCTACGAGGATGCGCTTCGGCCCGGGCAGGACCTCGAGGAACTCTTCATGAGCTTCTGCCGGGAAGGGCGACGAGCACGCGGGGAGGTGGCGGCATGACGGGCGAGAAAGGCGGCCTGCTCGCGGGCCTGCGCGCCGAGGCCCTGAAGTCGCGCCACGCGGCACCGGTTCGCCTGGCCGTGCTCATGGCGCTGCCGATGCCGCTGCTCGGCGCGATGCCCTACCGGGGCGTGCAGATCTTCAGCGCGTGGAACTACTGGTACGCGCTCTTCCTGCCCGTGACTCTCTCGCTCGTGGTGGCGTGCGTCGCGCGGGCGGACGCGCGCACGCGGATGCGAGGGCTTCTGGGCCTGGGCTTCCCGCTCGGGCGCGCCTGGTGGGCCAAGGCGCTCTGGTGCCTCGCGCTCTGCACGCTCTCGAACCTCGTGGTCTTCGGCATCTACCTCGCGGGATCGGCGTTCTCCTCGCAGGGCCTCACGGTCGCGGGCACGCTCACGATGCTCCTCTGCGCGCTCGTCAACACGGTGACCGCGGCGTGGATGATCCCCGCAGGGCTCTTCCTCACGGCGCGGCTCGGCATGCTCGCGGGCATCTTCTGCCCGCTCGCCGCGCAGCTCGTGGGTGGGTTCGCCTGGTCGCTGGTGCCGCTGCCGCAGCTCTTTCCGCCGTCGGCGAGCATGGTCATCCCCACGAGCTTCATCCCCGTGCTGCCGAGCGGCGAGCCACTCGCGGCGGACATGGCGCTCGGCGGGGCGCTCGCGGCGGACGGCATGCTCACACTGGCGGGCCTTGCGGTCTGCGCGCTCGCGTTCGCCGCGCTCACGGCGGCGGGCGCGGCCTGGTTCGCGCGCTCCGAGGAGAGGTGATGGCCATGACACGACCCTCCGACGCGACGCCGCGCATGACTCTCCCGCGGGCCCTGCTCTCCGAGGCCCTGCGCCTGGCGCGCTCCCCGCTCACGGCGGTGCACCTCGTCTGCGGCCTGGCAGCCGGTCTTGCCTGCGGCGAGTACTTCTCCGTAACCCGATGGGACCCGGCGCTGGGCGCGGACGCCTACGCCCAGTTCCTCGGCGCCCTCATGCCGCTCATGTCCGCCATCGTCTGCGGGCTCGCCGTGGACGAGGAGCGCGCTGCCGGGCGCCTCGCCAACCTCACGGCGGTCCCCTCGCGCGGGCGCGCCGTCGCGGCGAAGCTGCTCGCCCTTGCGGCGCTCGGCGCGGGCGCGCTGGCCGTGGCGCTCGGCGTGTTCGGGGCCGTGCTCGCCGTCGCCGGGCGCCTGCCGCTCGGGCCCGCTCCGCTTGCGGCCGCCTGGGCGGGCATCGTGCTGGGCAGCCTGCCCCTCTACGCGCTGGAGCTCGGCGTGGCCCTGCGCCTCGGCCGCAACGCCGCCATCGGCGCCGGCGCGGCGGGGATGCTCCTCGCGTTCTTCTCAGTGGGCGGACTTGCGCACGGCCTCATGACCGGCGAGCTCACCGGTGCCCTGGCGACGCCCCTGAGCTGGGTGCCGCTCGCCTGGCCCGCGCGCCTGGGGTCGCTCGGGGTAGAGGCCTTCATCGACGCCGCACGCGCGGCGGGCCCTCTCCTCACGACTGCGCTCGCTGGCCTCGTGCTCACCCTGGCAGCCGCCGCCGTCCTTCTCGCCTGGTTCTGCCGCTTCGAGGACGGGAGGGCAGATGCGTAGGAAGCCGCTCGCCGCCGTGCTCGTCCTCCTCTCCGCAGCGCTCGTCCTGGGCGGGAATGCCCTGCTCGACGCCGGCTGGGGGTCGGCGCTGCGCTCGATCGCCGACCGCGTGCTGCCCAACCCTGAGATCGCCATGTGGGCGCCCGCGCCCGCGGCTGCGCGCGGGGCTCTGGACCGCTGAGCGCGGCGCAAGTACAATGCCGACGGGAGTTTCAGGAGGTCGAACATGGCGAGGATACTGGCAGTGGATGATGAGCGGGCGATCCTCGACGCGCTCGCGCGCGTCCTCGGCCGCGACGGCCACGAGGTCGTCAAGGCAGTGGACCCGACGGCGGTCCCGGGGACGGACCTCTCGCGCTTCGACCTCGTGCTCTGCGACGTCATGATGCCGGGGCTCGACGGCTTCGAGCTCGTGCGGCAGATCCGCCCGGACTTCGACGGGCCCATCGTCTTCCTGACCGCGCGCGTGGCCGAGGAGGACGCCGTGGCCGGCTACGGCCTGGGCGCCGATGACTACGTCCGCAAGCCCTTCGGGGCCGCGGAGCTGCGCGCCAAGGTCGCGGCCCATCTACGCCGTGAGCGCCGGCCGCGCTCGCACGCCCTCTCCTTCGGGGAGGTGCGGATCGACCTCGGGGCGCGCGGCCTCGCCGTGGGCGGCGAGGCCGTGCCGCTCACGCCCACCGAGTACGCCATCTGCGAGTACCTCGCCCGCCACCCCGGGCAGGTCATGAGCCGCGCGCAGATCCGCGAGGCGGTGCTCGGCTGGGAGAGCGACGCCGACGACGCGGCCATATCCATGCAGGTCAGCCGCGCCCGGAGGAAACTCTCCGAGGCCGGCGCCGATCCGATCGCGACCGTCTGGGGGATGGGGTACAAGTGGCAGCTCTGAGGACCGGGGCGCGAGGTCGCGGGGGCATGCCGCTCTCCTTCGTCATCGCGCGCTACTTCGCCTACGCGTTCGCGGCGGTCGCCACGGCGTGGCTCGCCTCGTTCATGGCGCTCTCCGCGGCGATCGACGCGGGCTTCGTCTACGAGGCAAGCTGGGGGCCGGCCAATGCGCGCGAGGCCGCGGAGGGCCTGGCACGCGACGGCGTCTGCGGGCAGCAGGACGTGCCGACGGCGTACCGCTACCTCATCCTGAACAAGGACGGATACGCGCTGATGACAGACCTCGAGGACACGCGGCTCG
>DXMG01000039.1 GCA_019414325.1 Collinsella sp.
CCGCAGGAAGCTTGGATACGCCTAGGCGCGGTCCAAGAAATCGTCCGCACCCCCATTTAGGAACTATTTCACCGCAACCGCCCAGTAATCCGCTGGGGACGGAGGAAAACGGATCACTTTTCCGCTCACCGATTTGTGTCTTGAAAAATGTATATAACGACTATAACGTAGTACGAAACATATTGGAAACAATACCGAGGAGGCTGCGTTGAAGAAGAGCAATCTGGGCTATGTGCTGGTGCTGATCGCCGCGCTTATGTGGGGCAGCATCGGAATCTTTGTAAACGGCATCTCGGCCATGGGCGTTTCGTCCCAGAGCATGGCTGCCTTTCGCTTGTTGGTCGGAGCGCTTATCTTGGCGCCGGTCCTGATGTTTATGGGCTGCCGTCCGGGTGAGGGGTCTACCGTGGCTCAGGGTCCGCTGGCCCTGTTCAAGGCAAGCCCTAAAGAGCTTGTTCCCTGTGCGCTTGTCGGCATCGTCGGTTTGGCCGCCGCCAACACCTGTTATTACGAGTGCATGGGCGAGGTGGGCATGTCCACGGCCTCGGTGCTGCTCTACACCTCGCCGGTGTTTGGCGTCATGCTCGGCCGCGTGCTTTATCGCGAGGACGTGACCCCCAACAAGCTCGTTGCCATTGTCTTTAACATCGTAGGCTGCGTGCTTGCAGTGACCAATGGCGACCTTTCCGGTTTTCATTTTTCGGTTTGGGGCGTCACGTCGGGCGTGATTGCAGGCCTTTGTGGTGCGTCGCTCGCGGTGTTTAGCCGAATAGCAACCAAGACGGTCCACCCGCTGGCTGTCACGTTTTGGGGCTTTGTTTTTGGCGGTGCGGTTATGGCAGCTATCGCGGCTCCGTGGCCGGATGTCGCCGCGGCAATGTCGCCACAGCTGCTGCTGCTGTTCCTTGGCTTTGGACTCATCCCCACAGCCGTTGCTTACATCTTATATATGCAGGGTCTGTCCATGGGGCTCGAGACATCGAAAGTGCCCGTCGTAATGTCTTTCGAGACGGTCGTCACCGTACTGGTGGGCATTGGTGTCTACGCCGAGCCCGCCGGCGCGATTAAAGTCCTGGGCATCGTGCTGGTGCTCGCGTCCATCCTGATTATGAACACCGACTTCTCCAAGCTGCGCAACAGTGTGTTTGTCGGTCATGTCATTGAGAGCATGACCTTTAAGCCCAACGCGTGGTGGACCGAAAAATCTCAGGACATGGATCTGTTTAAGGAACGCACCGGCATTGCGCTGGAACCCACCGTACAGGAAAGCCCCTGGTACTTCGTGCGATAGGGGATTGCGCGCAAGGTCTGACCTGGGGTTATCCGGCTAGCGCCGGCCTACCCAGCCCAACGTTTCGAGTACGTTAAACCCGTCAACGGTCGATTTTCACCCGCGAACGGTCTTTATACTAATTAGCAATATAAGCAACGTATAAGACGTTATAATGACCATAACGAAAAGGAGGAGGCAAGATGAATCAGATCATTCTCGCATCTCATGGCGGCCTGGCCGCAGGCGCCAAAGACACGCTCGAGATGGTTCTCGGCGACGTGTCGAACGTCCACGTCGTGTCGCTTGCTCGTGACGACAAGGAGCCCATCACCAATAAGGTTGAGGCTATGATCGCCACGTTCAACGCGGACGACACCGTCTATGTGCTGACCGATATGCTCGGCAGCTCGGTCAACAACAACATGGTCGAGCTTTCCAAGAACGGCACGAAGTTCACGGTCGTCAGCGGTTTCAACATCCCGTTGGCGCTCACGCTCGCTATGAGCCCCGCCCCCGTCAAGGGAGCCGAGCTCGCGGCCCTCATCAACGAGGCCCGCACCGGTCTGACCAACCCCAACGCACCGGTCGAGGCCGCCGCGGCTCCCGCCAAGAAGGCCAAGGCGTCCCGTCACAGCTCCGGTCCCGCCAAGATCGTCCTCGCACGTCTTGACTACCGTCTGCTGCACGGCCAGGTCGTCTTTACCTGGACCACCAAGGTCCAGGCTGAGCGCATCATCGTCGTCGACAACGCTGCCGCCAACGATGACATCAAGAAGGGCGCTCTTAAGTTGGCCAAGCCCCAGGGCGTGCGCCTGAACGTCTTCACCGTCGAGCGTGCCCTCGCCAAGATGGACAAGCTCAACACCCTCGGCGAGCGCGTCATGTTCGTCTTTGGCAACACGGCCGAGATGCTGCAGTTCTGCCAGGGCTACAAGCTCGACGCCATCAACCTGGGCGCCACCGCCAACCACGACGGTGCCGATCAGGTCGGCGGCAAGGACAGCTCCGTCTTCTTCGACGCCGCCCAGAAGGCCGACGTCAACCAGCTGCTCGACATGGGCATCAAGCTCTATGTCCAGCAGACCCCTACGTATCAGAGCGTCGACATCGACGCCAAGCTGTAATCAACCAGGCTTTTGCCTGACTGAAAGGAGAAGGGTATGAATACGTTCATCAGTGCGGTGCTCGTCGGCCTCGTCGGCGTGTTCTGCATGTGGGACTCCCGCCTGCTCGGTCGTCTTAACTTCGAGCAGCCCCTCGTTGGCGCTACGCTCGTCGGTCTGCTGCTGGGCGATGTGCCCACCGGCCTTGCCGTCGGTGCCGCCGTCGAGCTCGTGTCCATGGGCCTGGTGCAGGTCGGCGCTGCCGTTCCGCCCGATATGGTCCTGGGCGGCATCGTGGCCGCTGCCTTCGCATGCCTGACCGATGCTTCCGCCGAGACCGCCATGACGATCGCCATCCCGGTCGCCGTCCTGGGTCAGCTCCTCGGCATTGTCTTCCGTTCCATCATCGCCGCCCTCACCCATGTGGCCGATAGCGCGATCGATAACGGAAAGTTCAAGACCGCCTACCGTATGCACATCTGCGCCGGCTCCGGTCTGTACGCCATCATGTACTTCCTGCCGATCTTCCTCGCCGTCTTTGTTGGCACCGACCTGGTTCAGGCCATCGTCAACATGGTTCCCGAGTGGCTGTCCACTGGTCTTAACGTTTCGACCAAGATCATGACCGCCTACGGCTTGGCCCTGCTGCTCACCATGATGATCAAGAAGGGTATGACTCCGTTCCTGTTCATCGGTTTCCTGCTCGCCGCTTACCTCAACCTGTCCGTCATCGCGGTCGCTCTGATCGGTGTGTGCCTGGCTGTCGTCTTCATGGGCTTCAAGTTCAACGGTTCCCATGCAGCCGCCGGTGTCGATTCCGACTACGATCCGCTCGAAGACGACGAAGACTAAGGAGGAACACACTATGGCAACCGCAACCAAGGACGTGTCCCTGAACAAGAAGGTCAGCCAGTTCTTCTGGCGCTCTTGGGCCATCCAGGCATCTTGGAACTACGAGCGTCAGATGAACATGGGCTTCCTCTACGGCATGGTTCCCACGCTCGATCGCCTCTATCCGGATGAGTCCGACCCCAAGCAGCTCGCTGCTAAGAAAGAGGCTTACCACCGTCACATGGCGTTCTACAACTGCACCCCGCAGACGAGCGCTTTCATCCTGGGCCTCGCCGCCTCCATGGAGGAGGAGTACGCCAAGGATCCCGAGAACTTCAACCCCGATTCGATTAACGCGGTCAAGACCTCTCTTATGGGCCCGCTTTCCGGCATCGGTGACTCCTTCTTCCAGGGCACCATCCGCGTTATCGCCTTTGGCCTGGGCGTTCAGCTGGCTCAGCAGGGCTCCATCATGGGCCCGATCCTTGCCATGCTCATCTCCATCGTCCCCGCCGTGCTGATCACTTGGTTCGCAGCCAAGATGGGCTATCAGGGCGGCCACGAGTACCTGAGCAAGCTTCAGGGCGGCGACCTCATGGAGAAGCTCATGTATGTCTGCGGCATCGTGGGTCTTATGTCCGTGGGCGGCATGATCGCTACGCTGATCGGCGCCACCACCCCGCTGCAGTTCGCTGACGGCACCGTTGTGATCCAGGACATCCTGGACGGCATGATGCCCCAGATGATCTCCCTTGGCCTCACCGGCCTTATGTACTGGCTCATCAAGAAGAACGTCAACACCGGTTGGCTTCTCGTGATCGCCATCGTGGGCGGCATCGCCCTCTCCGCGGCCGGCATCCTGGCCTAGTCGCGACCAAGCGTCTAACCGCTTTTCCCCGGGGGCCTGCCTGACATCCCATACCCCAGGCGGGCTCCCATCCCCAAAATGTGACAAAGGAGCGGCTCCTTTGTCACATCCTCAACGGGCCGGCGACTCGGTCCAAATCACGGTAACCCTGCGTGCGCCCGGCAATGTGGCGCCGCAAAAATTGAAAGGAATGTGTCAGATGTACGAGATCGACCTTAACCTCCCTAAGCAGATCGTCGCTGACGTCCTGTCCAACCACGAGATCCACAGCGTCGCCTTCGTCGGCTGCGGTGCCTCCATGTCCGACCTTTACCCCGCCAAGTACTTCCTGGCCAACAACACGGACAAGCTGAACGTTCAGATCTTCACCGCTAACGAGTTCAACTACGACACGCCTTCCTGGGTCAACGAGCACACCTTCGTGATCACCTGCTCCCTCGGTGGCTCCACGCCCGAGACCGTCGAGGCCAACAAGACCGCCAAGAAGCACAACTGCCCGGTCGTCTCCCTCACCAACAAGGCTGGCTCCGCTCTGACCGTCGACGCCGACCACGTCATCGTTCACGGCTTCCACGCCAACTTCGCTGCCAAGTGCGAGAAGCCCGGCTATGCCATCGCTCTTGCTCTCGAGATCCTTCAGCAGACCGAGGGCTATGACAAGTACGACGACATGATCACCGGCCTCACCAACGTCTTCGATCTCTGCGAGAACGCTGCTCAGTCCTGCAAGAAGCTCGCCAAGAAGTTCGCTGAGGACTTCAAGGACGACAAGATGATTTACTTCATGGCCTCTGGTGCCTCCGAGAAGATGGCTTACTCTCACGCCGCCTTCCTGTTCACCGAGATGCAGTGGATCGACGCCGCCGCCTACAACACCGGCGAGTACTTCCACGGCCCGTTCGAGGTTTCCACCGAGGGTAAGCCCTACGTCTTCTTCATGTCCGATGGCGCTACCCGTCCGATGGACGCCCGCGCCCTCACCTTCCTTGAGCGCATGGGCGCCAAGGTCGCTCTGATCGACTCCAAGGACTACGGCCTGGCTGACGCCGTGCCCGCGAGCGTCGTCACCTACTTCAACCCGCTGCTGCACCTCGCCGTTATGCGCGAGTACGGCAACCAGATCGCCGAGGCCCGTCAGCATCCGCTGACCATGCGTCGCTACATGTGGAAGCTTTCCTACTAATCACAAGTAAGTAGACCTTACGGGTTGATTGAGAGGGGATGGGGTTTGCGCCCCATCCCCTTTTTTGCTCTGGGGAGGGCGTGTCTGTCGCGTCGCAAATCCCAGATAAAACCTACCAAAATAAACCTGTCCCTTTTTGGCAGGTGGGAGGAGATGCGTATGATCAAGGCAGTGCTGTTTGACATGGACGGCGTGCTGGTCGATACCGAGTGGTTCTACAACCGTCGTCGCGTGGCGTTTATGGAGGAGAAGGGCTTTCACTTTGACGAGATCCCCGATCTTTCGGGGTCTAACGAGCCCGCCATTTGGAAGTCGCTGGTACCTGACGATGTTGAGCTGCGCGAGCGCCTGCGCGTGGAGTACAAGCAGGTCTACAGCCCAGACCATCCCGTTCCGTATGCCGAGCTGCTCAACGAGCAGACGGAGCCGGTGATGCGCAAGCTGCACGAGCGCGGCGTGAAGTGCGCCATCGCAAGCTCGTCCTATCGCGAGCTCATTGACGAGCTGGTGGGGATTGCCGGTATCGCCGACGTGCTGGACTACACCATCAGCGGTCACGAGTGCAGTGCGTTTAAGCCCGACCCCGAGATCTACCTGCGTGCCATGGAGGCGCTGGGTGTGGGGCCTACCGAGTGCCTGGTTATCGAGGACTCGCCTTTGGGCATCGAGGCTGGCAAACGTTCCGGCGCCCGCGTCCTGGCACTGCGCCCGCACGAGGGCGTCAACCTCGATCAATCGCGAGCCGATGCCGTTATTGATAATCTGACCGACATTTTGGCCGCTTTGTAGTGTCAATCCGCCGCGAGAAGCACGGGTTCAAACGTTTTTTGCGGTGGACTGGCTCAATTTGGTTTCGATTTTGATCCGTTTGGCTTCGATTCGGACTAAGTGAGTAGACTTTTTGGTGCAGGACGAGCACAAAGCGCATCTGCTCTAGTAAAACCGCAGGTCACAGGGGTGGCGGTTTTGGGTGTGCTCTGCAGGTCGCGTAAAGTCTACTCACTTGTAATTTGGGCCTTTGGTCGTGGGGTTGCTGGTCCCGCTTTGGTTGTCGAGAGAGGGTGAATTGAAGCGCCCCCGCACGCTCCATGCTACAATCGCGGACATACCCCACAACTACATCTGCCTTCGAAAGGAGCCTACGTGGCGAACGCCATCGATCAGCTCACGGACCGCGTGCTCGTGCTCGGCCGCCTTACCATTGTCCGCCGCGCCATCACTGCTGTGGCGGTCACAATTTCCGCCGTTCTCCAGACATTCCTGATCCAGGCGTTCATTCGCCCCGCCGACCTGCTTCCGAGCGGTCTCACCGGCGTCGCGGTCCTGCTCGATCGCGTTACCTCGCTCGGCGGCGTTCATATCGACATCTCGCTCGGCATGCTCGCGCTCAACATCCCCGTGGCGCTTCTGTGTTGGAGCGGCATCAGCAGGCGCTTCGTCATCTTCTCGATGATGCAGGTCTTGCTTTCGTCGCTGTTTCTCAATATCTTTCACTTCGCCCCGTTTTTGGGCGACAAGATCATGCTCATCATTTTTGGCGGCGTGGTCTCGGGCCTGGGCGCTGCCATCGCGCTTAAGTCCGGCGCATCCACCGGCGGTACCGACTTTATCGCGTTGTGGGTCTCCAACCACACGGGCAAGACCATCTGGGGCGTCATCTTTGGTTTTAACTGCTTTATCCTGGCGATCTTTGGCTTTATGTTTGGCTGGGACAACGCGGCGTACTCCATCGTGTTCCAGTTTATTTCGACCAAGACCATCGACAGCTTCTACCGCCGCTATGACCGCGTAACGCTGCAGATCACGACGCGCAAGGCCGACGAGGTCATGAACGCCTATATCGACCATTTTCAGCACGGCATCAGCTGCGCCGAGGTCGTTGGCGGATACAGCCGCGAAAAGATGTACCTGCTGCACGCCGTTGTCTCGACCTACGAGAGTCAGGACATTATCAAGCTGGTGTGCGACATTGATCCCGGCGCCGTGATCAATGTGTTTCACACGCTCAACTTTGTGGGCGGCTGGTGGGGCGGTCATGTCGACGAGCCCATGCCCACGGCCGTACCCGATCCCGACAAGCCCGCGCGCATGGCCAACAGGCAGGCGCGCCTCATCGAGCAGGACAGCCTGCAGCAGGACGACGGCAAGTAGGGTTTTGGTATTTTGCCGGCACGGCGCAATCCTGTCCACTTGAGCCTCCCGAAAGCCTCGCTGCTTTCGGGAGGCCTTCGTTTGCCCAGATAAAACCTACCAAAATGAAGCTGTCGCTTTTTGGTAGGGAGGGTGTATCGTTTTATCATCATGAGGTAACATGAAACTAGACGTTATATACGTATTAGTTATTTCGATATTTCGATAAGAGTGATTAGATATGCCTGCACCCAAAAATGCACCGCTTTACCAGCAGATTTACGACGAAATCAAGGACGCGATCGAGAAAGGTGTTTATGCACCCAAGGAGCGTATTCCGTCCGAGCTTGAGCTTGCCGAGCAGTACGAGGTGAGCCGTATTACGGTGCGCCGCGCCGTCGAAGAGCTATGCTCCGATGGCTACCTGGTTAAGCAGCAGGGCCGCGGTACCTTTGTTTCCACGCCGCACATCAATCGCCAGTTCCACGCCTCGACGCTGCAGACGTTTACCGCACTGTGTGCCAGCAACGGCATGAAGGCCGGTGCACATGTGGTCGATCGCCAGATCGTTCCGGCGCGCCAAAACGAGATGGAGTTCTTTGGCCTGCAGAAGGATGCGCTGCTGCTGCATATTAAGCGCGTGCGTACGGCCGACGGCGAACCCATCTTTGAGGAGAACATCTTTGTGCCGTTTGACGCCTACCGTGAGCTGTTGACGGCCGATCTTGAGGACAAGTCGATTTTTGCCGAGGTCGAGCGTGTTGGCGGAACCCCGATTGTCTCGGTTGGCTACCGCACGGTCGAGGCCGTTCGAGCTAACGCCGAGCAGGCGGCCGAGCTGGGCATTGCTCCGCACGATCCGCTGCTCAACCTGCGTGCCGGCTTTATCGGTCCCAATGGCGAGCCGGTCCTGATGGGTAAGCAGTACTACGTGGGATCGCGTTACGTCATGGTCATGTAGCTCTAGTTGCGCGGTTTTCCAAACCGCGCAACGGCTCGACGCTGCAAGCCCGCCAGGGCGGCAATTTGCAGAATGAGCGTGGATAATCTCCCGTTTTTGGCTTGGTGACGGGCTCAAAGTGGGAGATTATCCACGCCCATCCGGAAAGTGTCCAAAAATCCCACGCTCGTTCCATTCGGATTGCATCGCCCGTGGCCGACAGCCGCGCGGCACCGGTCCGCGTGGCGGCGTATAATCGGCGGCAGATGACTTGGACGTTAGGAAACCATGACCGATAGCATGCAGCAGATGGCGCTCGACACGCTCGGCGCCTATTTTGGCTACACCTCGTTTCGCCCGGGACAGGACCGCATGGTCGATGCGATCCTTGCCGGTCGCGATGCGCTGGGCGTTATGCCCACGGGTGCCGGCAAGTCCATTTGCTACCAGGTGCCCGCGCTCATGCTGCCCGGCATCACCTTTGTGGTGAGTCCGCTGCTGTCGCTTATGGAGGACCAGACTCGTGCGTTGCTCGCGGCGGGTGCGCGACCCAGCTATCTCAACTCCAGCCTTACCCCGGCCCAGCAAAACACCGTGCTCAAGCGGGCGCGCGAGGGCCGCTACCAGCTTATGTACGTGGCGCCCGAGCGCCTGCTCGAGCCACGCTTTTTAGCCTTTGCGCAGGAAGCCGCGACGGACGGCGGCATTGGCGTGCCGCTCGTGGCCATTGACGAGGCCCACTGCGTAAGCCAGTGGGGCCAGGATTTCCGCCCCGCCTACCTGCAGATTCGCGAGTTCATCGATTCCCTGCCGCAGCGCCCCGTCGTGGCGGCCTTTACCGCTACGGCGACCGAGCGTGTGCGTGCGGACATTCAGCAGATGCTTGGCCTGCAAAATCCCGCGGCGGTGGTGACGGGCTTCGATCGCAAGAACCTCTACTTTGGCTGCGAGGAGATGGGCGACAAAGCCAAGGCAGCATGGGTGCGCGACTACGTGATCGCGCATTCGGGCGAGAGCGGCATCGTGTATTGCTCGACCCGCAAGACAGTCGATGCACTGGCAGGCGAGCTTGCCGAGGCGCTGGGCCCCAGCGGCATTCGTGTTGGCCGCTACCATGCCGGCATGGGCAACGACGCCCGCCGCCAAAGCCAGCGCGCCTTTATCGACGACGATATCCAGGTGATGGTTGCCACCAACGCCTTTGGCATGGGCATCGACAAGCCCAACGTGCGCTACGTGATCCACAACAACGTGCCCGAGAGCATCGAAGCTTACTACCAGGAGGCGGGTCGCGCCGGCCGTGATGGCGACCCGGCCAGCTGCCACCTGCTGTGGAACGGCAACGATTTTCGCATGCGCCGCTTTCTGATCGACCGCGGCGATGCTGCCGACGAGGCGCTCGACGACGAGCAGCGCGCATGGGCGCTCCAGAACCGCTACCGCCTGCTCAGCCAGATGGAGGGCTACTGCAATACCACCGGCTGCCTGCGCGAATACATGCTGCGCTACTTTGGCGACGAGGCCGCGGCCGAGCATACTGCCGCGGCCGGTGCGGGCGGCGCCGCTACGGACGAGGCCGAGGGCTGCGGTAACTGCAGCAACTGTCTCACGCAGTTCGAGGTCGAGGACGTCACCGATATGGCCCGCGCTGTCGTTCGCTATGTGGCCACGCGACCCATGCGCTTTGGCAAGTCACTGATCGCCGACGTGCTTCACGGCGGCAACACCGAGCGTATTCGCCAGATGCATCTGGATGAGGACCGCGGCTACGGTGAGCTGTCGAGCGAATCGGTCGGGCGTATCAAGGACATTATCGGCC
Source organism: Collinsella sp. (assembly GCA_019414325.1). Taxonomy (GTDB): domain Bacteria; phylum Actinomycetota; class Coriobacteriia; order Coriobacteriales; family Coriobacteriaceae; genus Collinsella. The sequence continues at coordinate 10,148 of DXMG01000039.1, forward strand.
AGCTGTGCGGCCGCGGTTATCTGGCTACCTCGCAGGGGCAGTACCCGGTCGTGGGGCTAGGCCCGCGTGCCGGCGAGGTCGAGGACGAGGCGTTTGCCTTTACCGTCAAGCGTCGTGCGTCCAGGCGCAAGGCCTCGGCCCGTGCCCGCCGCGCGGTGGATCTGCTGCGCGAGGAGGCCGAGCTAGATCAGCGCCCGCGCGTGGGTGACGATGCCGAGCTGTTCGAGCGCCTGCGTGCCCTGCGCAAGGAGATTTCGACCGAGCTGGAGATGGCGCCGTACATGGTCTTCCCTGACAAGGCCCTGCGCGGCCTGTGCCGCCTACGACCTCAGACACGCGACGAGCTTATCCAGGTCAACGGTATTGGCGAGAAAAAGGCCGATGCCTTTGGCGAGCAGTTTATGGCGGCGATTGAAGAGTTTGAGTCCGAGCATGCACGGGATGGAGCGTAATGATGGCATCCGACGATAAAACCGAGCGCACTGAGGTGTCCGCCGTGCCGCTGTACCAGCAGGTTATGGACGACCTAAAGGGCGAGATCGCGCGCGGCGTGTACGCATCCGGCTCGCGCATTCCTTCCGAGATGGAGCTCGCGAAGTACTACGGCGTGGGACGCATCACCGTGCGCCGCGCCGTCGAGGAGCTGTCGCGCGCGGGGTATCTCAACCGCCAGCAGGGGAGGGGCACGTTTGTGTGTGCGCCCAAGCTCAAACGCAAGATTGTCCAGAAGGGTGACGTTCAGAGCTTTTCCGAGGGTTGCGCCGCCAACGACATGGTGGCCGGAGCACGTCTGGTGTCGCGCACGGTGGTTGCGGCGACGCGCGAGGACGCGGCGTTTTTTGGGGTGGAACCCGGCTGCGAGCTCATCGTGGTCGAGCGCGTGCGCACGGCAGATGGCGTGCCCGTCATGCTCGAGAACAACGCCTTTGTGCTGGCCGACCATCCCTATCTGCAGACGCTTGCCGACAAGGACCTCACGGACAATTCCATCTTTGCGCTCGTTGCCGAGCATTCGGGCCGTGCGCCGCTCAAGTCAGACCCCTGTACGGTGGAGATTGCGCTTGCCGATGCTCAGGCGGCCCCGCTGCTGGAGGTGCCGGTCGGCGAGCCGCTCTTCTATATGGAGGCATACTTTACCGATGCGGACGGGCGGCCCCTGCTGCTCGGACGCCAAAAGATCGTGGGCTCGCGCTACGTGTTCGACATCTAACGTCCATAGATAGAACAACATAGAACAAATTTGGTGAAATGACTTCACGTGCATCGTCGTGCGTGCTATAAATAGGACAACATAGAACGACCGCAGGTACGAGCTGTCGTCGTCCAAAGCCGCCACACAAGGAGGAACATCACCGTGAACGCACATGATCTGGTTCAGGAAATTATCGAGCGCAAGGGCAAGATTGAGAACGTCTTTTGGATCGCCTGCGGCGGTTCGATGATCGACCTGATGCCGGCCAACGAGCTACTCAAGCGCGAGGCCACCACGTTTACCTCGACGGTCTACACGGCACGCGAGTTTTGCCTGATGGCTCCCAAGAGTCTTGGCGAGAAGTCACTCGTCATCGCCTGCAGCCACAGCGGCAACACGCAGGAGGTCGTCGACGGCTGCGAGATGGCGCTGGCCGCCGGCGCCGAGGTTGTCGCCCTCACCGACTGCGAGGGCTCCAAGATCGATAACGGCAAGTGGACCACCTGGGTCTATCCGTGGGGCGAAGGCGTGCCGCAGGCCGAGGTGCCGCAGGGCATCGGCGCCCTGATGGCTGCCGAGCTGCTCGACCAGCAAGAGGGTTACGAGGCGCTTGCCGACATGTACGCCGGCCTTAAGCAGATGGATGCGCTGCTGCCCGCTGCCCGCGAGAAGGTCAACGCCGAGCTAGGCGCCCGTTTTGCCGAGCTCTGCCAGCAGCACAAGTTCTTCTATATCCTGGGTTCCGGCCCCAACTTTAGCCAGACCTACGCTATGGCCATCTGCTCGCTCATGGAGATGCAGTGGCAGCACTGCTGCTACATCCACTCCGGCGAGTACTTCCACGGCCCGTTCGAAGCCACCGAGCCCGGCGTGTTCTACTTTGTACAGCTCGGATCGGGCGAGTGCCGCCCCATGGAGGAACGTGCACTTGCATTCCTCAACACGCACACCGATACGGTCATGGTGCTCGACGCGCTCGAGTACGGCGTGGGCGACGTGCCTGCCAGCGTGCGTTCGTACCTGGAACCGATCTTCTTCTACAACATGAGCTGCGAGCTGCGTGCCGCTCGCGGCAAGGTATTCGACCACAGCCCCGAGGTTCGTCGCTACATGGGTATCGAGCAGTACTAGGTAACGGGAAAAGCATTCACCTTCGATTCGCAAGCGAACAGCGTGCGTAAAAAGCGGGCCGCGCCGGTGGGTTTCCGGCGCGGCCCGCTTAGTATCGCGCATAGATTCGCAAGGTTGCGGCAGCCAGCGGCTTACTTGGCGTCGTAGGCCTCGGCGTCCCACCAGTCGAGCTGGGCGATGTTGTCGCGGATGTGCTGGCAGCTCTTGTGGAAGCCCTCGAGCTCGTGCTCGGACAGGTCCAGCGTGTAGACCTCCTCGACGCCCTCGGCGCCGATCACGCACGGCAGGGAGGTGAAGATGCCCTCCTCGCCATACTGGCCGGTCATGAGCGTGGAGGCGGAAAGCACGGCGTGCTCGTTGTGCAGAACGGCAGCGCAGACGCGCGCGGCGGAGTTGGCGACGGCGTACTCGGTGCACTGCTTGCCCTGGTAGGTTACGTAGCCGCCCTTGCGCGCGAGCTCCTCGACCTCCATGTGGTCAAAGGCGTACTTGTCGGGGTTCTCGGCCTGGAGCTCGTTGAGGCTCTTGCCGGCGATGGTCGCGGCCTTAAAGGCAGCCAGCTGGCTAAAGCCGTGCTCGCCGATCATGTAGGCGTCGATAGACTTGGGGCTCACGCCGACCTTCTTGGAGATCTCGGTTCGCAGGCGGGCGGAATCCAGACCGCAGCCCGAGCCGATGATCTTCTTGGGATCGTAGCCGGTCAGGTGCCACAGCTCGGTGCACACGACGTCGCAGGGGTTGGAGATGCTCACAAAGATGCCGTCAAAGCCGGCGTCGACGATGCGCTTGGCAAAGGTGCGGGCGGCGTCGGTGGTAAAGAACAGCTCGCCGTCGCGGCTGCCGGCGGCCAGCGCGACCTTGCCGGCGGCGTTGACGATGACGTCGCAGCAGGCCAGCTCCTCGTAGTGGTCGTAGCAGTTGACGATCTTGGTGTTATACGGGACAAACGAAAGGGAGTCGCGCAGGTCCTGGACCTCGGACGTCACCTTGGTCTCGTTGACATCGCACAGGTACAGCTCATCGGCAATGCCCTGCATGAGCAGGCTGTTGGCGACATGTGCTCCTACGTGGCCCTGGCCGACCACACCGATCTTACGCGTCTGGTACATATATGTATCCTTTCGGCCGAGTTTTCGCGTCGAACCATTGTAGCGTCCTGCTGCCACTTTGCTAGGCTAAAGCGTCGTAGATTTTTGGGACATGCGTTAATCTCTACTTTTGGAGTGATTTGGGCCGCTGACGGCATCGCGGGGCGATGTGCTCGCGCGGATGGGGTCGCTCGTTGTACCATAGCTGCAACTAACTCGTTAGGAGCTTCCATGCCCATTCGCATTCCCGACGCCCTCCCTGCCGCCGCGCAGCTCGAGAGCGAGAACATCTTTGTCATGACCGAGTACCGCGCACTGCACCAGGACATCCGTCCGCTGCGCGTGCTTATCCTCAACCTCATGCCCACCAAGATCGCCACCGAGACGCAGATCATGCGCAAGCTCTCCAACACGCCGCTGCAGGTGGAGGTGGACCTGCTGCGCACCAAGACGCACGAGGCCACGCATGTGAGTGCCGGCCACCTGGAGACGTTCTATCGCACGTTCGACGACATCCGCGACATCCACTACGACGGCTTGATCATCACGGGTGCGCCGGTGGAGCAGATGCCGTTCGAGGCGGTCGACTACTGGCCCGAGCTCTGCCAGATCATGGACTGGTCTACCACGCACGTGCACTCTACGCTGCACATTTGTTGGGGCGCGCAGGCGGGGCTCTACCATCATTACGGTATCCAGAAGCACGACCTGCCGGCCAAGGCGAGCGGCGTGTTCGAGCATCATCTGGTGAAGCCGCAAAGCCCGCTGGTGCGCGGCTTCGACGACCGCTTCTATGCCGTGCACTCGCGCAATACCGATGTGCGTCGCGAGGATGTGGAGGCCGAGCCGCAGCTTGAGGTCGTGGCCGTGTCCGACGAGGTGGGCCTGTACATCGTCAAGTCGACCGACAGCCGCCGTTTCTTTGTCTTTGGCCACCCCGAGTACGACACCGACACGCTACGCCTGGAGTACGAGCGCGACGTGAAGCGCGGACTCAACCCGGAGGTGCCGGCGCATTACTTCCCGGGCGACGACCCCACCGCCGAGCCGCGCAACGTCTGGCGTAGCCAAGCTCAGCTGCTCTACACCAACTGGCTCAACTACTACGTCTACCAGACCACGCCCTACGACCTGGCCCGCGCCGGCGAGGAGCACTAGACTGCGCTCGTGTAAATGAGGCACGTCAGCGGTTAGGCGCTGATGATGTTGGGCAGCGGCAGGTCGTGGGCATCGGTGGGGACGTGGTCGACGCGCTGCTCTTCAAAGGCGATGCCGACGATTTGGCAGTCGGGACGAAGCGTGGGCAGGTAACGGTCGTAGCAGCCTCCGCCGTAGCCCAGGCGCGAGCCGGCGCGGTCGAAAGCTACGAGCGGCACGACAACCATGTCGAGAGCCTTGGCATGTACGATGGGGAAGTGGTCGCTGTCGATGTCCGTGGCCGTGAAGGCCCGCGTGGGGTGGGCGATAAACGGTGCCTCGGACGCATCGCCGGCAGAGACTGCTCGCATGCACATGCGCTGGCCACAAGCTGCGGCGTCTGTTGCCGAGAGCATGCACGGATAGGCCACGCGCCAGCCGCGTTTGGCGGCCGCTGCGGCAAACGCGGCAGGATTGACTTCGGAACCCATCGCGGCATAGACGGCAACGGTGTGCGGTGCCGCGGAATCCGAGTGATCCAACAGCTCAACCAGCCGCGCACAGATAACGGTAGACTTCGCCGTCCGCACATCCAAATCAATCGCGTTGCGCCGGGAAATCACCGCCCGTCGCAGCTCAACCTTGTCCATCCCAGCTCCCTCTCCCAAACCTACCAAAAAGGGACAGGTTTATTTTGGCAGGTTTTATCTGGGCAAACACCCAAACCACCACACAAATCATCGCAAGGGGGCAGTTCATGGACACCTTCGTGGTGGCTTTGACGAAGAGCGGGTGTTCGCGGCGGTTTGTCTCGATCTGTAACAGTAACTCGGCAAAATCGGACCTAGATGTTACAGATTGAGACAAAGGGTCGGCGCCATTCGGAAACGTCTCGATCTGTAACATCTGGAGCCAATATTGCCGCCTAGATGTTACAGATTTAGACAAACTGGTGGGACGGGGTGAGCTGCCCCGCCCAAGCAGCGGCAAAAGAAAAGGTAGATTTTCAGGCATATCCCAAAAATCTACCTTTGTGGTTAGCCCATCAGGTCGATGACGTTAAATCCGGCGTTGCTCTTGGCGATGACGTCTCGGCCGCCAAAGACGCACGTTGGCGACTCGGCTGCGATACGCGCCACGCCGGCGCCGAGCGAGCGCAGCTCACCAGGCGTGGCGGCGAGCATCTGGGCGCGGCGCTCCTTACGTGCGTGCGGATCGAGCCCGGCCAGGTAGGTCGTGTTGCGGCGCTTGGTGAGCGCGTACGGCTTCACCGGCGCGTCCATACCGCTCACGCAGCTCACGATAAAGCCCTCAAAGGCGGCCTCGTCGGGCTCAAAGCTGCCGAGCCATTCGCCCGCGCGCGCCACGCGCTCAATCGAGGGGTCGATTGCCGGGTCGCGGTAGGTGTAGAACGCCGTCTGACGCTCGCCGGCCGCGCGGAATCCGCAACCGTACGCACCACCCTTCACGCGGATCTCGTTCCACAGGTAGTCGTAGGAGAGCGCGTTGGCGGCAACCGCCCAGGCGCCCGTCACGTCGATGCCCAGACGACGCGGGTCGCACGCGCTTGCCGCAAAGCAGATGTCGCTGGGGATGACAAAGGCCTCGTGGCGGTCGCACGGCGTCGGCACCACGAGCGCGTCGTGGCCGGCATCGGCGCCGTCGTCAGCGTCCAGCCCCAGGTCGCCCGCGGCGGCCCAGTACGCATTAAAGTCCTCATCGCTGCCGGTAAAGCTCGCCAGGCAGCCGTCGGCCACAAAGATGCGGCCTGCCAGCTCGGCAAGCTTGGCACGCAGGTCATCCAGTCGCTCGTCAAAGTGGTCGAGCAGATCGCGCAGGAACAGATAGAAGTCTACGCCCGAAAGCTGCTCGCGCACCACGGCCGAAGGCGAGCTGTAGCTCATCGCGCGACCGAGCGCCGCCGAGTGACCGTTGTTGATAAAGCCCTGCTCGAGCCCAATGCGAATCTGCGTGAGCACGTCGCGCACGCGGTCGGCGTCGGCGTCGAGCAATAGCGTGCTCGACCACACCTCGCGCGGCAGGCTCGCCAGCGCATCGATCTTCTCGGATAGGGCTCCGGCGCTCACCAGCAGATAGGGGCGCACGCCGTCCACGTCGGGCTGGGTCATGACCTCGGTCGTAAAGCTCAAAAAGCCCAGCTTGCCGGCGAGCAGGTTGTCGAGTTCCTCGGCCGAATGCTCGCGCGTGGGCAGCTGCTTGAGCAGGCGGCAGAGCAGCGTCACATAGGGCAGGTCCTCAAACGCGACGCAGCTCAGGTCGAAATACTGCATGGCGTAGGCCAGACGGTTGGTGGGGATGCCGTGGCGTAGGCAGGGGATGGGCGCGGTCGTGTCCACGACCAGCGGCGGCTCGGGGCGCGCCTCGCCAATGTCGGACACACGCAGGCGCGGCAGCGTGGCCTTGGCCTCGGGCGTGTCTTCTGCCTCCTGTGCGGCACGCAGCGCGGCCGTGCGCTTGACCACATCGTTCAGCTCGGCATCGGTCATGGCGTCGCGCTTGGCTGCCAGCTCGGCGGCTTCGGCGCCCTCCGAACCCTCGGCGGCATCCACCGGTACCAGCTCGACTAGCGCCATGTGGTCGTTTTCCAGCACTAGCTCGCGCAGCAGGTCCTCAAAATAGCTGCCGTCCAGCTCGCCGCGCAGTTCCTCGTACACCGGACCGTACTTGAGCGCCAGCGTTGCAGCATCGTCATCGTAGAGCCAGGTGCTCAGCGCGTCGCACGCAATGGCCACGCCGTCAGCGATACTGTAGTCGCGCTGGCGCAGGTCGTATTCGTTGCTGCTGATGATGGCTTCCAGGCGCTCGCGCGGAACGCCGTGCTCGCACAGGTCACGGCAGGCGTCCTGGAACACGCGACGCAGCTCGCGCGCCACGCCGGGCTGCGCGTTTTGCAGCATGATGAGCTCGTAGGGCTGCAGGCTTTCGGCCGCGGTGTAGCTCACCACGTTGCCGCCCAGACCCGCTGCCAGAATGGCCTTCTTAACCGGCGCTTCGTTGGAGCCCAGCAGCGCCTCGAACAGGATATCCGCCGCGATCGTGCGCTTGCGATCGAGCGCGCTGCCCAGCACCAGGCCCAGGCCCACCAGGGCGTTCTCGGGCGTGGTGGCCATCTCGACGCGCTTATACTCGCAGGTCACGGGCGCCTGCACGTCCAGCGGATTGGGTGCCAGCGTGGATGGGTCCTCGCCGGCGGCAACGGCTGCGTCCATGCGGCGGCTCGCAGCGCTCGGCTGCGACAGATAGCGCTCGTCCAAAAAGGCCAGTGCGCGGTCCACGTCCAGGTCGCCGTAGAGCGTGATGTAGGAGTTGGAAGGATTGTAGTGGCGCGCGTGCGTGTCCAGGAACTGCTCGTAGGTGAGCGCGGGAATCGCGCGCGGGTCGCCGCCGCTCTCGTGCGCATAGGCGGTGTCGGGATAGAGCGCGGCGTTGACGGCGTCGTCCAGCACGCTCATGGGATCGGACAGCGCACCCTTCATCTCGTTGAACACCACGCCGTTATAGCGCAGCGTGCCCTCGCGCAGGCTCGCGGAGCTGTCGACGCCCTCCGGCAGGTCCAGCTCGTAGTGCCAGCCTTCCTGCTCAAAAATGGTGGGTTTGGTATAGATGGCCGGGTTGAACACCGCGTCCAGGTACACGTCCATCAGATTGTACAGATCCTGCTCGTTGGTGGTGGCGACGGGGTAGATGGTTTTGTCGGGGTAGGTCATAGCGTTGAGGAACGTCTGCATGGAGCTTTTGATCAGGTCGACAAACGGTTCCTTGACGGGAAACTTGGCCGACCCGCACAGCACCGAGTGCTCAAGAATATGGAACACGCCGGTGGAATCGGCCGGCGGCGTCTTAAATCCAATGGCAAAGGCCTTGTTTTCGTCGTCGCATGCCAGGTACAGCAGGCGAGCGCCCGAGGCGGTGTGGTGCAGCACGTAGGCGTCCGAGTCGAGCTCGGGCACGGTCTCGCGGCGCTCGACGGCAAAGCCATGGCAGGTGGTGCCAGGCACCAGCAGTGCGGCGGCAGCGGCGCGCGGGTCGGTCGAGGTGGTGGACATATGCAGTCTCCTTTGGCGCCCCAGCGGGGGCGAATCGAGTCGAATCCCCGAGAGTATACCCATATGGGGCCGCGGCTCTGCGGTGAACTGGAGACGATGCCAGCGGATTGGACAAAGGTCCCGCGCGTTCACCGCACGAGCGTGGAAACTTGGACGCCTATCGAATGAGAGTGGATTTTCGGACGGAATGGGGGTGCGGACAGAAAGTTGGACCGCGGGGCGGTCCGGACTGGAGGTCCGCATG
>DXMG01000004.1:0-20489 GCA_019414325.1 Collinsella sp.
AAACTTAATATATTTCGCCGCCCCTCTGCCAAGCCCAGGCGACTCCACGCACTTTACCTGCGTAAACAATGTGAGTGAAATATGAATCTCGATGGATACGCCCGCAGCCGTGTATACTAAACAGCTGTGTGAAACCAGGGGAGTATTCTGGCTGGACAAAATGCCTGCTTAATAGGGTTGTCAGGTAGTCCGGACGCAATACAAGGCTGGGGAGCACGTCGTGTAAGTAGTGGTCCTCTAGGGGCGTACGCTCGGTGGTGTACGCATTGTCCCAAGACCACGCGAGAGTTGGGATCATATCTTGATCAGCATGATTCTCGGCCGCAAGATTGGCATGACCCAGGTTTGGGACGAGGACGATAACGTCGTTCCCGTCACGGTCATCCAGGCTGGCCCCTGCGCTGTCTCGCAGGTTAAAACTCAGGCAACCGACGGCTATGACGCCGTCCAGATCGGTTTCGGCGACATCAAGGCCAAGAACGTGAACAAGCCCATGGCTGGTCACTTCGCCAAGGCTGGCGTCGAGCCTGTCCGCTTCCTTCGTGAGGTCCGCGTCGAGAACGGCGAGGTGCACAAGGTCGGCGAGGTCGTCACCGTCGCTGATTTCGCTGATGTCGAGAAGGTCGACGTCATCGGTACCTCCAAGGGTAAGGGCTTCCAGGGTCGCATCAAGCGCTGGGGTCAGCGCCGCGGTCCTATGACGCATGGTTCTCACTTCCAGCGTCACCCCGGTTCTATCGGTCAGTGCGCCTATCCTGCGCGCGTCCTCAAGGGCGTCAAGATGGCCGGTCACATGGGTAACGAGCGCGTTACCGTCAAGAACCTTTCCGTTGTCCGCATCGATGCCGAGCAGAACCTCATCTTGGTCAAGGGCGCTGTCCCGGGTGCCAAGAATGGTCTCGTCGCCATCCGTATGGCCTAAGGGCCCAGCCCATTTAGCCCAGCGTCATACCAAGGAGAACACTTAAATGGCAAAGTTTGAAGTAAAGAACAGCGAGGGCAAGAAGGTCGCCGAGGCCGAGCTCGCCGCTGAGGTGTACGGCATCGAGCCGAACATCCACGTTATGCACCACATCGTCAAGTGCCAGATGGCCTCTTGGCGTCAGGGCACCCAGTCTGCTAAGGGTCGCTCTGAGGTTTCCGGTGGCGGCAAGAAGCCTTGGCGTCAGAAGGGCACCGGCCGTGCCCGCCAGGGTTCCATCCGTGCTGCCCAGTGGCGTCACGGTGGCGTTGTCTTCGCCCCCAAGCCCCGTTCCTACGCTAAGCGTATGAACAACAAGGAGGTCAAGCTGGCTATGCGCTCCGCGCTGTCCGCCAAGCTGGCCGATGGCGAGCTCGTGCTCGTCGACGACTACGGCTTCGAGAAGCCTTCCACCAAGGCTGCCGTCGCCATGCTCAAGGCTCTCGGCCTTGAGGGCAAGCGTCTGACCATCATCGTCCGCGATGAGGACGTCAACGCCTACCTGTCGTTCCGCAACATTCCCAAGACGTTCATCATCACCGCTGACGAGGCCAACACCTACGATCTCGTCAACAACAACGCTGTGCTGATGCCCGCCGACATCGCCGCTCACTTCGGGGAGGTGCTTGCATAAATGACCGCCCACGAGATCATCATCCGTCCGATCGTGTCCGAGCGTTCCTTCTCCGGCATGGAGCTGAACAAGTACACGTTCGAGGTCGCCAAGGATGCTAACAAGTATCAGATCAAGGACGCTGTCGAGGAGATCTTCGGCGTCAAGGTCGTTCGCGTGAACACCCTGACGGTCAAGCCCAAGACCAAGCGCGTGCGCTATGTCGCCGGCAAGACCCGTTCTTGGAAGAAGGCCATCGTCACGCTGGCCGAGGGCGACACCATCGAGGTCTTTGGCAACCAGGCCTAAGACTCGCTGCTGTTGAGTGAGCTCATGCCTCCCAAATAGGGGAGGCGGGAGCTCAAGGTTTTGGGCGTATAAAATGGACACGCCCGGAACCGTGTATACGTCCGGTGTCATCGCACCCGAGGCAGAACCTCGAATCCCTGTCTGCGATGGCTAACGGATTCCTATTGAAAGGGATTGTAATGGCTGTAAAGCACCTTAAGCCGACCTCCGCTGGTAGGCGTTGGCAGACGATCTCCGACTTCTCCGAGATCACCTGCACCAAGCCCGAGAAGTCTCTTCTCGAGCCCCTGCCCAAGAAGGCCGGTCGTAACAACAACGGCCGCATCACCACCCGCCACCAGGGCGGCGGCGTGAAGCGTCGTTACCGCGTGATCGACTTCAAGCGCAACAAGGACGGCGTGCCCGCCAAGGTTGCCACGATCGAGTACGATCCGAACCGTTCCGCTCGCATCGCTCTGCTGCACTACGCTGACGGTGAGAAGCGCTACATCCTGGCCCCCAAGGGCCTCGAGGTCGGTCAGACCATCATGTCCGGTTCTGACGCCGACATCAAGCCGGGCAACGCTCTGCCCCTCGCCGACATCCCCGTCGGTACGCTCATCCACGCCGTCGAGTTCCAGCCGGGCAAGGGCGCTGCTATCGCCCGTTCCGCCGGTAACTCCTGCCAGTTGATGGGTAAGGAGGGCAAGTACGCTATCGTCCGTATGCCTTCCTCCGAGATGCGCCGCATCCTCGTTACCTGCCGCGCCACCGTCGGTGAGGTCGGCAACGCCGATCACGCCAACATCGTCATCGGCAAGGCCGGCCGTAAGCGTCACATGAACGTGCGCCCGACCGTCCGCGGTACCGTCATGAACCCTGTCGACCACCCGCACGGCGGTGGCGAGGGCAAGAACCACACCTCTGGTCGTCCCTCTGTTACCCCCTGGGGTAAGCCGACGAAGGGCCTTCGTACGCGCAAGAAGAAGAAGGTCTCGAACCAGCACATCATTCGTCGCCGTAAGAAGTAATTTCGGATACCGAGTTTTAGGAGAAAGCACTTATGAGCAGAAGTCTCAAAAAGGGCCCGTTCGTGGAGACTCGCCTTCTCTCGCGTATCACCGCGATGAACGAGGCTGGCAAGAAGGACGTCGTGAAGACCTGGTCCCGCGCGTCCACCATCTTCCCCGAGATGGTTGGTCACACCATCGCCGTCCACGACGGCCGCAAGCATGTGCCCGTGTATGTTACCGAGTCCATGGTTGGTCACAAGCTCGGCGAGTTCGCGCCGACTCGTACGTTCCGTGGCCACAAGGCCAAATAGGGGGTTAACCGTAAATGGCAACTAAGTCTATTGAAACTGAGGCCACCGAGGTTCGCGCCGTCGCTAAGTACGTGCGTGTTTCCCCCAGCAAGGCCCGCCTGGTGGTCGATCTGATCCGCCGCAAGCCTGTCGCTCAGGCCTTCGACATCCTCCACTTCTGCGACCGCGCCGTCGCCGTGGATGTCGAGAAGGTTCTCCGTTCCGCCGTTGCGAACGCCGAGAACAACAACGGTCTGCGTGCCGACAACCTGGTTGTCGCCGCTGCCTATGTTGACGAGGGTCCGACGCTTAAGCGCATCCGTCCCCGCGCCAAGGGTTCCGCTTCTCGCATTCTGAAGCGTACTTCCCACATCACCGTCGTCGTTGCTCCTCGAAAGGAGGCGTAAAGCTGTATGGGTCAGAAAGTCTACCCCACCGGCTTCCGTCTTGGCATCACCGAGAACTGGCGCTCCCGCTGGTTCGCAGAGAAGGATTACGCTAAGACCCTCGGTAACGATCTCGAGATCCGCAAGTACCTCGAGAAGCGTCTTTCCCGCGCAGCTGTCTCCCGCGTCGAGATCGAGCGCGCTGGCGACAAGGTGAAGGTCATCATCCTCACCGCTCGCCCCGGCGTTGTCATCGGTAAGAAGGGTGCCGAGATCGATACTCTCCGCACCGAGCTCGAGAAGGTCGCTGGCGTCTCCAAGGGCCAGCTCTCCGTCGACGTTGTCGAGATCAAGCGCCCCGAGCTCGACGCCAACCTCGTTGCTCAGTCTATCGCCGAGCAGCTCGAGGGCCGCGTTGCCTTCCGTCGCGCTATGCGCAAGGCTGTCCAGTCTGCCCGCAAGGCCGGCGCTAAGGGCATCCGTATCCAGTGCTCCGGTCGTCTCGGCGGTGCCGAGATGGGCCGTCGTGAGTGGTACCGCGAGGGTCGCGTGCCTCTGCACACCCTCCGTGCCAAGATCGACTACGGCACGGCTGTCGCCAGCACCACCATGGGCGCTTGCGGCGTGAAGGTCTGGATCTACCTGGGCGAGAAGCTCCCGGGCCAGCCTGTTCCCAACCCTGCACTCGAGGGCTCTTCCCGTCCTCGTCGTCGTAACTCCGAGAGGAGGGGTCAGTAGTGCTTGCCCCTAAGCGTATTCTTCACCGCAAGGTGCAGCGTGGCTCCATGAAGGGCCAGGCCAAGGGTAATACCGAGCTGCATTTCGGCGAGTTTGGTATCCAGGCTCTCGAGGCCCATTGGATCACCAACCGTCAGATCGAGGCCGCTCGTATTGCCATGACCCGCTACATGAAGCGTGGCGGTCGTGTCTACATCACGATTTTCCCCGATAAGCCCATCACCAAGAAGCCTGCCGAGACTCGCATGGGTTCTGGTAAGGGTAACCCCGAGGAGTGGGTGGCCGTCGTCAAGCCCGGCCGCATCATGTTCGAGGTCAAGGGCGTGCCCGAGGAGGTCGCTCGCGAGGCTCTGCGTCTTGCACAGCACAAGCTTCCCATCAAGACCAAGATTGTTGCTGCCAAGAACGCTGAGCAGCGCATCGAGAAGGAGATGGCTGAGGAGGCCGCTCTCGAGGCCAAGTGGGCTGCTGAGGACGCCGCCGCCGCCAAGGAGGAGAACTAATGAAGCCCGCAGAGATTCGTGAGCTCTCGGACGCTCAGCTCGTTGAGAAGCTGAAGGAAATGCGCGCCGAGCTCTTTAACCTTCGTTTCCAGATGGCCACCAGCCAGCTGGACAACACCGCTCGCGTCAACACCGTGAAGAAGGACATCGCTCGCGTCCTCACGGAGCAGCGCGCCCGCGAGATCGCAGCGGAGAAGTCCGCTGTCGCCGAGTAGGACCTAAGGAGAGAACATGACTGATTCGCGTAACTCGCGTAAGGTCCGTACGGGTGTCGTTACCTCCGTCTCCGGTGCCAAGACCATTGTTGTCACCATCACCGAGCGCAAGCGTCACCCCAAGTACGGCAAGATGATGACCAGCTCCAAGAAGCTGCACGCTCACGACGAGGAGTGCACGGCTGGCGTGGGCGACACCGTCCGCGTTATGGAGACCCGTCCTATGTCCAAGATGAAGCGTTGGCGCCTCATCGAGGTCGTCGAGCGCGCTAAATAAGCAGTCGCTCTTACGACTTGTACGTTTCCGAAGATGTGCGTATGCCTGGCTTGCATACCACGGGCCGTATAAAGGCTGCGCACCTCTCTTCGGTTCTTAGTTCGGAGGAACATCTACCATGATTCAGATGCAAACCATGCTGAACGTCGCCGACAACTCCGGCGCTCGCAAGATTCGCTGCATCAAGGTGCTTGGCGGTTCCAAGCGTCGTTATGCAGGCATCGGCGATGTGTTCATCGGTGCTGTCCAGGAGGCTACCCCTGGCGCCAACGTCAAGAAGAAGGACGTTGTCCGTTGCGTCGTCGTTCGCACCGTTAAGGAGATCCGCCGCAAGGATGGCTCCTACATTCGCTTTGATGAGAACGCCTGCGTTGTCATCAACAACGATGGTTCGCCCGTCGGCACCCGTATCTTCGGGCCCGTCGCTCGCGAGCTTCGTGACAAGAAGTACATGAAGATCGTCTCGCTCGCTCCCGAGACCCTGTAGTTAGGGGAGATATATGTATATCAAGAAGGGCGATAAGGTCCAGGTTCTCTCTGGTAAGGATCGCGGCAAGCAGGGCGTTGTCCTGCGTGCTCTCCCCGCCGAGAACAAGGTCGTTGTCGAGGGCGTTTCGGTCGTCAAGAAGGCCGTCAAGCCCAACGCTGCCAACCAGCAGGGCGGCATCGTTTCGCAGGAGGCTCCCATCGACGCCTCCAACGTCAATCTCGTCTGCCCCGAGTGCGGTAAGGTTACCCGCGTCGGTCACGAGAAGGACGGCAAGAACAAGCTGCGCGTCTGCAAGAAGTGCGGCCACAAGTTCTAAGCTGCCCGCAACATCAAGTTGCTAGCAAAGGCCCGGATGCCACGGCACCCGGGCCTTTTTCTATCCCCACTCGATGGCTTCGGTTCTGCCGTCCCGTCATTCCGGTTGCATCCAGTTTTCGGTGCCGTCTCGAATCGAGTGCCGCCAGGTGATACCCTGTCGCGTTTCGTCGGCTTCGGGGACAAAAGTCGGGACAACTCCAAAAACTATTTTCGAACTCAGGGCTTTGAGTTTTTGTTTTTGTCCCAAAGGGCGCGGCGGGATGCCTTTGGAGGCTCGATAGCGCCGAAAACGCCCGTTTTGAAACTTAAATGCCTTTTCGCGTGCAAGCCGCCAGCTGCAATAGGAAGTGAATCAACGCAGGTGGCTTTCAAGCAGTTTGCAAAACTGCAGGTCGCAGGTCTTCATTGCCAGTAGGAGAAATGAGTAGTCTCAGGTGGCTTGCCCATGAGTTGACGAACGGGATTTGAGATTACGCTGACGTCCGGAAACGCTTCGAGCACGGCGTTACGTTTTTGGGGTTTGGGCGTAGCCCCTGCACCCGCGAGCGCGGGCCTTAAGCCCGCCGAGAGGGTGACGCGTCGAAAACGAAAGGGAAAGAGAGAAGGGGCCGTCCCTATCATTCAGCTTGCGACCGAAGTAGACAAGGAGACCCCCCTGAGCCTGAATGATGCCCCACAGACCGCGTCCGACCGAGCTCAAGCCGAGCTTTTCCTGACGTCCGCCTTCGCGGAGATGATGGCTGGATTGGCAACACTTATTTGGACGATTCCGGGAGGGACGGCCCCGCCTCCCCGAACTCGACCGGCGACATGTAGCCCAGCGTCGAGTGGATCCTGAAGTTGTTGTACCAGTGCACGTAATCCAAGAGCTTGGCTCGGAGCTCGCGCGTCCCTCCTCGGTCCTTCGGAGTGGCCGACGATCTCCCCGTTGCAGAGGTCGACGAGCAGGCAGACGTAGTTCCACGACGCCCCGACGCGTACGCAGGCCAAGTCGCTGCATATATGGGTGCATGGCGCCCTGCCGACGAAGCCGCGCGCGACGACGTTCGACACGTCGGCCTCGTTGACCGCCCCTGGGTGCACCTTGAACCCCTTCCTGCCGTATGCGCCGTCCAGGCCGTTCTCCCTCATGATGCAGCAGACGCGGCGCCGGCTGACGGTAACGTCCGACCTCCCGGGCGACGCCTCGATCTCGCGCGATCCGTTCCGGCCCTTGCTGGCGGCGTGCGCCGCCGCGGCCGCCGTCGCCCCCGACATTAAGGTCCTCGAGGGCCGCGTTGTCTCCGGCGACCAGTTCGTCTCGCCCGCGGAACAGAAGGAGCGCATCCTCGCGACCTTCGGCGACCTGTGCTGCGAGATGGAGGGCTGCACCATCGCGCAGGCCGCCTATCTCAACGGCGTGCCCCTCGTCGTCGCGCGCGCCATCAGCGACAAGCACTGCGCCGAGGGCCAGGTCGTCGACTACAACACCTTCGAGAAGAAGGCCGCCTGCGATTGCGCCCGCATCGTCGCGCGCATGGTTAAGCTATAGGCCCTACGCGCCGGGGCCCTTCTTTATGTTGGGGCCCCGGCGCGCAGGGCCCTTTCCAAAGCGAAGTGTCGAGCCGAAGTGTTGAGCGTCGGCCCTGAATGTTCAATGGCCGTTGTTTTCTGCCCCTCAAGTGGTGGACTTTTCCTCGGGGCTGTTGATTCCCCCACGCGCCCCCTTCCGTTCTCTGTTCTCCCCTTATACTCCTTGTACGAGGAGGTAAGAAGTCATGGACAAGACCGCGCAGGACAGCTTGGCAAAGAAGCCCGTCGACATGAGGGACAGGATTCTCGAGCATCTCGAGGCCCTCACCTCTGCCGTCTCGCTCGACGACCTTGCCCGTCTGTCCACCACCGACATCGCCGAGACGCTCATCATCTCCAGGAGCCTGGCGAGCCAGTACCTCAACGACCTTGTTCGCGCCGGTCTTGTGGTTAAGGTGGCGGGCAGGCCCGTCCGTTATTTTCATCGCCGCGCGTTCCAGAAGCGTTTTCAGGTAAAGCTCTCTGCAAGCGAGTACGCCTCGCTCGCCGACCTCATCCAGGCGACGGGAATCGCCGATCACCGCGACTTCGCGCGTGCCGTGGGCTTCGACATGAGCCTCAGCTCCGTTGTCGAGCAGTGCAAGGCTGCGGTTCAGTACCCTCCGTTTGGCCTGCCCATCCTCTTGAGCGGCGGCGTGGGTGTCGGTAAGTCTTTCCTTTCTCGCCTTGTGTACGAGTACGGCAAGAACCAGGGCTTGCTGTCCCGCGACTCCTCCTATGTGCGCATCGACTGCGCCGGGGTCCCGGACGCCGCCTCGTTCAACGGGCTTCTTGACGAGTCGATCGCGAAAGCGCGCGGGGGTGTGGTCTTTGTCAACGGCATCGAGGCACTCTCTCCCTCTGCGATGGAGCACTGCCTTGCGACGGCCCTCGGGCTCGATGCCTCCCAGGATGCGCCGCGCGCTCGCCTCGTTCTTTCGACGACGCTTTCCGCCGATGACCTGAAGGTTTCCTCGGCCTACAGCAAAATGCCCATCTGTGCCCGCGTCCCCTCACTCAAGGAGCGGACCCCCGAGGAGCGCGAGGATCTCATCTTGAGCTTCCTGCGCAGCGAGGGGTGCCGAATCGGTTCTGATGTGAAGATCAGCCGCGGCGCATACCGTTGCCTCGTGAACGCGGACTTTTCCGATAACATCGCCGGCTTGCGCGCCTGCGTGACGAACTGCTGCGCCAAAGCGTTCCTCAATCGCGAGGGCGACTACGTCGTCGTTCGCCCGTATCTTCTTCCCAGCGGGCTCCTCTCCTCCGCGCAGATCGATCAACAGCCCGACGATGGCGTTCTGATCGACGCGTCTCTGGATGCCGCCGAGAGCACAGGGCCGGTCGAGCAGGCGCTCGATGCCCTGTGCTCCCTCGATGAGCGATTCTGCGCCGGGGAGCTCTCTGTCTCCGAGCTTGTCTCGCAAGCTGTCTCCGCTGTGCGCGGCGTTGAGGATCACTTGATCTTCGACCACGGCGTCGCCTCCTCGAGGTCGCGCGCCTTCGAGCGCGTCGTGGGCGCGGTCCTTGCCGACGCAGGCTCTTCTTATGGCATCGAGCTTTCAAGGAAGGTCGCTTTTCTACTGGCCCAGGAGATTTGCCTGCAGTTGTGGCCGGGTATCGGCCTGGCTAAGCGAAAGTCTGCCTGTGCGGAGCAAATCTCCCATCTCCTCGGTGCCGTGACCTCCGAATTGCCGTTTGCCTCGAGTGTCTCCGATCAGGTCGCCGCAGACGTGGAAGGGGCGCTGGGAATCTCGCTCGATCACTTCACGAAGACGCTTCTGACGCTGTGCGTCGCATCGGAGTCTCGCGATGCGAAGGCCCTTCGGACGCTCTGCGTCATCTTGTCCCACGGCTACTCAACGGCGACGAGCATCGCCGACGCGGCGAACCGTATGCTCGGCATGCATGTGTACGAGGCTGTCGACATGCCCTACGACCAGCAGCTGAAGGACATCGTCGGTCCGCTCCAGCGCCTCGTCGACCGCCATTCCTACTGCACCGGGGTCGTGTTCCTCGTCGACATGGGCTCCTTGGAGGAGGCCTATAAGGCCCTCGAGAACGTTACCGACTCCACTATCGGCGTGGTGAACAACGTCTCTACCGGTCTTGCGCTCGAGATCGGGGTCGGGCTGCTCGGCGGCAAGTCCATCGCCGAGGTTCTTGGCGATGCGACCGCCGCGTGCGTGACGCACTGCAAGGTGATCGAGCGCGTCAACCGTGAGGACGCCATCGTCTTCTGCTCCGAGTCCGGGGTCGACGCCGCGGAGAGGATACGCCAGCTCGTCTCGCAGAGCCTCCCGCGCACCATAGGCGCGCGCCTGCTCACGAGGCCCTTTAAGCAGCTCGTCGCGAACGGGTCGAACGACGCCGTTTTCTCCGAGCACCGCGTCTGCGCCGTCATCGGCACGGGAGACCCCGGGGTCGCCTCCGTCCCCTTCGTCGCCCTCGAGGACATCATGTCGACGGCGTCCGCCTCTAAGGTTGATGCCGTGTTCGGCAGGTGGCTTGACGCTTCCGAGCTCTCTTCTTTCCACGAGAAGCTGCTCTCGAACATGACGCTGCAGAACGTCATCCGCTCCATTACCATCCTCGACCCGGAGCGGCTATTCCATGAGATCGAGAGCGCCGTGCACGAGCTTCAGCGCAGGACAGGCGAGAAGATCGGCAGCAACGCCATCATTGGGCTCTACGTTCACCTCTGCTGTCTCGTCGAGCGCCTTGTTACCAGAAACCCCATTGAGACCTACGTTGGCCAGGACCGCTTCGAGGAGGAACGCGCCGATTTCATCGAGTCCTTCAGGCAGAGCTTCTCGAGCATCTCGACGCGCTATCGCGTAGAGGTTCCCGTAAGCGAGATCGCATATGTCTTCGACTACATAAGCGTGAGCGCCGCCCCGGCGCGAGAAGAGCGCCTCGGCTCCTCGGACCTCCTGCTCGACGAGTGACCTTCCCCGCGCCGCCGCAAGCTGACCGCGCGTCCTCAATAATCCGATAACCCCTTGCCCGGCGCGAATCCGGATAGCGCCGAGGCAGTACCGAACGCAAAACTTCATTTGATAGGAGCAAACATGAGTGTTGTTATGGCACGAATCGACAATCGCCTGCTTCACGGCATCATCGTGACGCAGTGGGCCCCGGTGTCGGGCGCGACCCGAGTCATGGTCATCGACGACAAGGTCGCCGGCGACGAGGTCCTGAAGTCCACCATGAGGATGGCGCGCCCCGCGGGCATGGCCGTTTCGATCATCTCCGAGCAGACCGCGCTCAAGAACTTCGCCGCGGGCAAGTACGACCGCGAGAAGGTCTTCGTCATCGCCAAGGAGCCCGAGACGATGCTTCGCCTGGTCGAGTCGGGCGTCGAGCTCCCGTCGCTGGTCGTCGGCGGCTCGCTCGTCAAGGAGGACGGCATCCAGCTCACCCAGCGCGCCTACGCCTCCGCCGAGAACGTCCAGAGCTACAAGGCGCTCATCGCCCGTGGCGTCAAGGTGACGGCCCAGTTCGTGCCCGCCGACAAGCCCGTCTCCGTCGCAGACCTCATCTAAGGGGGAAATATGGTCAACTTCACTATCCTGCAGGTCGTCCTTTTGACCCTGCTGGCCTTCATCAAGCACGTGGACTACTACGGCATCCCGATGATCTTCGTCAATTACGCCGTTTTCTGGGGCCTCATCACCGGAGTCGTCATGGGCGACTGGAAGACCGGCCTTGTCATCGGCGGCACCATTCAGCTCATGCAGCTCGGCGTCGCGGGCTTCGGCGGCTCCTCCATTCCCGACTACGGCACGATGGCCATCATCGCCACCGCCTACGGCGTGACCCTGGGCTCCGACACGGGCCTCGCCATCGGCCTGCCGGTCGGCATGCTCGGCATCCAGCTCGACGTCGTCGCCAAGATCCTCAACGGCTTTGTCGTCGAGAAGTCCCAGAAGTTCTGCAACGAGGGTAAGTTCAATCAGATGAACGCCATCCTGTGGGTCTGCCCCGCGCTCTTCGGCCTGTGCGCCGCCCTGCCCGTCTTTGTCTCCGTGACGCTCGGCCAGCCCGCCGTCAACTGGCTCCTCGAGGTCATGCCCCAGTGGTTCCTCTCCGGCCTCACCCTCGCCGGCAAGATGCTCCCGGCCGTCGGTATCGCCATGCTGCTCCGCTACATGCCAACCGCCAAGTACTTCCAGTACCTGCTCGCCGGCTTCTTCCTCTCGGCCTTCCTGAACGTGCCCATCATCGGCGCCGCCATCGTCGGCGTTGCCCTCGCGATTGCGTTCTACCAGCGTGCCGAGAGGGACACCGAGCTCGCCGCCCACGCTTCCGCAGACGCCTTCATCGGAGAGGATGAGTAACCATGGAAAACGAGAACATCACCGCCGTCGCCGAGGGCAAGCCCTCCGGCTACAAGGTCACCAAGAAGGACCTGCGCAACGCGAACTGGCGCTGGCTCATGAGCGTGTGCACCTTCAACTACCAGACCCAGCAGGGCGCCTCAGTCGCCTACGCCCTCTCGCCGGTCCTGAGGAAGATCTACACGAACGACGAGGACTATAAGCAAGCGCTCAACAACCACTTCCGCTACTACAACACCCAGCCTTGGCTCGCCGCCGTCATCCTTGGCGCCTGCGTGGCCATGGAGGAGCGCGACGGCCTAGCGGCGGCGGACGCCGTCCAAGACCTGAAGATCGGCACCATGGGACCGCTCGCCGGCGTCGGCGACTCCCTGCTCATGACCATGATCCCGACCATCATGGGCTCCATCGCCGCCTACATGGCCATCGAGGGCAACCCCGTGGGAGCCGGCATCTGGTTCGCGCTCATCCTGGCCATCTTCTGGGTCCGCATGCACGCCCTCGAGTTCGGCTACAAGCAGGGCGTGAAGCTCGTCACCGACTTCAGCGAGAAGCTTCCCAACCTCACTGCCGCCGCCTCCGTGCTCGGCCTCACCGTGGTCGGCTGCCTCATCGCCTCGGTCATCGGCGTCACCTGCCCGATTAGCTTCAGCTTCGGCGACGTCGCGATGGAGATTCAGCCGCTGCTCGACAAGATCCTGCCTGCCATGATCCCCGCCGCCATCACGGGAAGCGCGTATTACCTTCTTACCAAGAAGAACGCGAGCATGACGGCCCTCATCCTCGTGGTGATCGTCCTCGCGATGGTCGCCTCCGCCGCCGGCATCCTCGCCTAGCTTCGACCCAAGAGATTGGTGAATCAATGAGAAAGATAGTTGTGGCGAGCCATTCCCTTCTCGCCCAGGGCTTCAAGGACACCCTCGAGTTCCTTACGGGTAAGGGCGACGCCGTCAACGCTGTGTGCGCCTACGTGAACGACAACGGCGAGGGGCTCGACGCGGCGGTCGAGGCGGCTCTTTCGGGCGCTGACGAGGTCGTCGTCCTCACCGACGCGTACGGCGGCAGCGTGAACCAGCGCTTTTCCCGCTTCGCCTCCGACCGGATCCACGTGATCGCGGGTGTCAACCTCCCGCTCGCCATGACGGTCGCGCTCGCGCGCCCCGACGAGAAACTCGACTTCGACGCCCTCGTCAACGAGGCGCGCCAGCAGATCATCTACGTGAACGGTGCCAGTTCCGCCGAGTGCGACGACGACGAATAGAGGAGGTCGACGATGAGAGAGTTCCTTAAGGACGTGTGGATGCACGGCGGTGAGGAAAGCCGCGCCATCACCCCCGAGAACATCACGGGCGAGAAGGGCCGCGCCGCCATGTCGGCCAGTCACCTCGGCGTCGGCCGCAAGGGCTCGTGCTGCGTGCCCCTTGAGTCCGGCGAGACCATCACGCTCGCGGACATCGAGGGCCCCGGCATCATCCGCCACATCTGGATGACCGTCCCCGACAAGACCGCCGCCGGCAGCTTCGTCATGCGTGACCTCGTGCTGCGCTTCTACTGGGACGACGAGGAGACCCCCTCGGTCGAGTGCCCTGTCGGCGACTTCTTCTGCAACGGCTTCGGTGAGCGCGCCATCGTCAACTCGATGCCCATCTGCGTGAACCCGACGGGCGGCATGAACTGCTACTTCGAGATGCCCTTCAGGAAGCACGCCAAGGTCACGCTTACGAGCGAGCACCCCGGGTTCATTAAGTACATCTTCTACACGTTCAACTACGCGCTCACCGACGTGCCGGACGACGCCATGTACTTCCACGCCCGCTTTAACCGCGAGCGCAGCACCCGCAGGGGCGTCGACTACACCGTGCTCGACGGCGTGCACGGCAAGGGCTACTACGTCGGCACCTACATGGCCCTGTGCGCCCTGGAGCGCTATTGGTGGGGCGAGGGCGAGATGAAGTTCTTCCTCGACGGCGACGAGGAGTTCCCCACGGTCACCTCGACGGGAGCCGAGGACTACTTCGGCGGTGCCTGGGCCTTCCTCGACAGGCCGCCCCACGCGCTGCCCGAGGCGCAGTGCTTCAACACGCTGTTCGCCGGCTACCCGTACCGCTCGACGCGCGACGCCACGCGCGACCGCTTCAGCGCGGGCAAGCCGAACCCGAATCCGATGCTCGCGACTAACGACGACGCGCTGCCCAGGCACGGCCTCTACAGGTGGCACCTTCCCGACCCGATCTCGTTCAAGGAGGACCTGCGCGTGACGTTCCAGGACCTCGGCAACGACGACATCAAGCTCTACGAGCGCGAGGACGACATCTCCACCGTCGCCTACTGGTACCAAAGCGAGCCGCACGCCGTGCTCGCCCCGTTTGCCGCGAGGCAGGACCGCGTGCCCAGGTAGGGTCGCCTCGAAACAAGCCAACGTTATGGGCGCCCGCGGTTGACCATGACTGTGGGCGTCCCTTTGTAAGGAGGATCACATGAGCGAAAAGCAAATGAGGCTCGGCGCCCTCGAAGCCGGCGGGACCAAGATGGTCTGTGCCGTGGTGTCCGGCGACGGCGAGGTCCTCGACCGTATGGAGACCCCGACGCTTACGCCCGCCGAGACCGTCCCGCAGATGATCGAGTGGTTCACCGCCCGCGATGTGGACGCGTTGGGCATCGGCGCCTTCGGCCCGACCTGCGTCGACCCCAACGACGAGCGCTACGGCTCCATCCTCCAGACGCCCAAGCTCGCGTGGCGAGGCCATGGTCTTCGCGCCGCGTTCGCCGACGCCCTCGGGATTCCGGTGGCCTACGACACGGACGTTAACGTTGCCTGCCTCGGCGAAGTGGTCTTCGGCTGCTGCAAGGGGCTCGAGGACGCCGTCTACGTGACCATCGGCACCGGCGTGGGCGCGGGCGTCATGTGCGCGGGCAGACTCCTTCACGGCATGCTGCACCCCGAGGCCGGTCACATGCTGGTAAGGACCCGTCCCACCGAGGAGGGACGCTGCGTCTGCCCGAGCCACGCGAGCTGTCTCGAGGGGCTCGCCTCCGGCCCCGCCATCGCCGCGCGCTGGGGAAAGCCCGCGGCCGAGCTCGCGGACAACGATGAGGTGTGGGCGCTCGAGGGGGATTATCTGGGGCAGATGTGCGCGAACCTCGTGTTCATGTACTCGCCTCGCCGCATCGTCCTCGGCGGCGGCGTGATGCACCAGGAGCAGCTCTACGGCATCGTCCGCAAGAAGACCCTCGAATATCTGGGTGGCTACATCCAGACCGCCGAGCTTAAGGACATGGAGAGCTACATCTGCGCCCCGGGCTGCGGCGGCGACCAAGGAATCCTCGGCGCGGCCGAGCTGGCAAGAAGGGCGCTCGCGTAACTTGCGCTCTCTCCGCCATACAACGCGTTAAGAAAAGACGAGCGCTTCTTGCCAATTGAGCGGCAAGAAGTGCTCGTCTTTTGCATTTGTTTTTGGGGCAGGACGCCCCGCCTCCGCTAGAGTCCCTGGACCGCCACACCCACGAGGTTTGGACCGGTGTGGACAAGAAGCGCGGGGCTGATGTCGGAGCGGACGACCTCCACCGCGTTGGCCACGCGCTCGCACAGGGCCTGCTCCATGCGGTCGTAGAGGTCGGCGTGGGCCGAGGTGCAGCTCACGGCAAAGCGCACCTTGGGGTGCTTCTCGACGATGGCGGCGATGAGCTTGACCTCGGTGCGATGCGGTACTTGCACAGCCATTTCGTGTGCGCAAGGCTGTTGGCTTTGTGGGCCACAGCAATCACCTTCCCCTTAGTATGATGGCCTGAACAATCCTCATGCTAGGGGGAAGGTTTTTGTCGCGTAGCGGAAATTGGCCTCCACCCGCTGAGCGGGTGGCTTTCTATGCCGCGCGTGCCGCACGGCACGGACTAAAGTCCATGAATAAAAACGAGAAAGGCCACGTCCGGCCTCCCTCGCAAAGATGCTCCCACTCATTGGGGACAGACTTAAATGAGTGCTCTTGAAATGCCGGCGCCTGGGGACGTTCTTTTTCTGTCTGCAGTTTGGGAGGGTCCTTAGAGCTGCAGCGCGCCATGAGCGACGAGGCGAAGCGGATCATCCTGTCTTTCGAGTTCTAAGCAGAATTCCCCGTCTCTGAGTAATGATTAGTGCGCATTTGTGCGTATTTGCGTGCGTAGGATTGCGTGGCCATGCGTGTATAAGCGCCGTCTGCGGCTGTATTATGACCATTTGGCGGTTATATACGCAAAAGTACGCACATACGCGCTAATTTGTGCGAATATAGAGATGGCAGAAATGTTAGACGCTCCATGACCCAGGAGGCACATATGGCAGATTCCAAGCAGGTTCCACTCGACTCCGCGGCAGCAGCAAAGGCAGCGTTCGCTTCGGTCCAGGACAAGCCGTTCCCCGAGGACATCTTTACGGCTCCCGAGCTTCGTTGGGCTGTGATTGGTTGCGGTGTTATCGCCAACCAGATGGCCCAGTCCCTCGCTCTGGCCGGCCGCAAGCTCGCGGGCGTTGCCAACCGTACGCTGTCCAAGGCCCAGGCTTTTGCCGAGCAGTATGGCGTCGAGAAGGTGTATGAGACGGTCGAGGACCTCTACGCCGATCCGGACATCGACGCCGTCTATATCACCACGCCGCACAACACGCATATTACCTATCTGCGTGCCGCGCTGGCCGCCGGCAAGCACGTGCTCTGCGAGAAGGCCATTACCCTCAACTCCGCCGAGCTCGACGAGGCCCGCGCCATTGCCGACGAGCACAACGTGGTCCTTATGGACGCCACCACAGTGCTTCACATGCCCTTGTATCAGGAGCTGCGCCGCCGTATGGATGCGGGTGACTTTGGCCGCATGAACCTCGCCCAGCTCAACTTTGGCAGCTATAAGGAGTACGGCGACCTGACTAACCGCTTCTACAACCGTAGTCTTGCCGGCGGTGCCATGCTCGATATCGGCGTGTATGCGCTCTCCGTCATGCGCCTGTTTATGGCCAGCCAACCCGCCGAGGTCGTGTCTCTGGGCAATACCTGCGAGACTGGCGTTGACGTCGCGGGTGGCATTGTCTGTCGTAATGCCGAGCAACAGCTGGGCGTCGTGAGCCTTACGCTCCACTCCAAGCAGCCCAAGCGCTCGGTCATCAGCTTCGATAAGTGCTATATCGAGGTCAACGAGTATCCGCGTGCAGACCATGCGACCGTCGTGTGGACTGCGGACGGTCACCGTGAGGAGGTCCACGCTGGCACCGAGGCCTACGCGCTGTGCTACGAGATGGCCGACCTGGAGAAGGCCGTTGCTGGCGATGATTCGAAGCGCGAACTTCTGGGCTATGCTTCTGATGTTATGGAGCTGATGACCAAGCTCCGCGCCGATTGGGGAGTCGTGTACCCCGAGGAGGAGTAAGCGATGCTTGCGGAAGATAGGCTCAACGCGATCGTGTCGATGGTGCAGCAGACCGGCTCGGTAACGGTGCTAGAGCTAGCCGATGCCTTGGGCGTGACACCGTCCACCATTCGCCGTGACTTGCAAACGCTCGACCGCGCGCACCGTATCGCCAAGGTGCACGGAGGCGCGACGAGTCTGGAGCGCGCGCACGTGACGCGCGACCTGACGATCAGCGAGCGCAGTGATCTCCATAACGATGACAAGGAGCGCATCTGCGCCCGCGCCGCGGCCCTGGTGGAGCCCGATAGCTTTGTGTATATCGATTCGGGCTCCACGACCCTCAAGCTCATCGAGCATCTTCCGCATCTCGACGGCGTCACCTATGTGACCGATTCTGTGCTCCATGCCCAGCATCTCGCCCTGCGCGGTATGCGCACCGTTGTGCTGGGCGGCGAGCTCAAGCCCGATACCGAGGCGCTCGTCGGTCCCGATGCCTTGGCAACCCTGGACCGCTATAACTTCAACTGCGGCTTTTGGGGTTCCAACGGCATTGCCGCCGAGCAAGGCTTTACGACGCCCGATATCGAGGAAGCGCAGGTCAAGCGTATCTCGATGCGCCATACAGCCAAACGCTTCGTAATCTCGGACGCCAGTAAGTTTGGCATGGTGGCTCCCGTCAAATTCGCGGACTTCCGCGACGCAACGGTTATAACCGCGGGCGAGGTGCCCGCCAAGTACCAGACGATGGAAAACGTCATCACGGTTTAGTAACGGGGCAAGGCCAAAACCATTTAGTTCTCTCAATAGAAAAGCGGCAACGTCCATTACGGGCGTTGCCGTTCTTGTTATCCGCCGGTTTGTCTAAGTCTGTAACAACTAGACCGTTAAAAGTGGGCTAGGTGTTACAGATCGAGATGCTTCCGAACCGCGTCGTCCCTTTGTCTCAATCTGTAACATCTGGGACCGATTTTGCCGAGTTACTGTTACAGATCGAGATTTTCCCTTAAGGGGGATTCGAATGTCTCGATCTGTAACAGATAGACCGGAAAATGGGTTCTAACTGTTACAGATCGAGACGTTTTGGGACCGCGGCTGAGCCATCGCGGCAAAACCATCATAAAGGTGCCTGTTCCCATTGTGGTGGTTTAGGGCTCCCAGGGGCAGGGGGCTTCGATGTGGATGTGCTCGCCGGTTACGGGATGCGTGAAGGACACGCTGTGGGCGTGGAGCATCAGGCCGCAGGGGCGCGGCGTTCCGTACAGGTCGTCGCCTACCAGGGGATGACGCTCGCTGGCCAGATGCACGCGGATCTGGTGCTTGCGGCCGGTGAGAAGCTCGACATCGATATACGAGCGCGTGGGCAGGCCTCGGCGGCTCTTGAGGCGCTTGAGCACCTTCACGCGCGTTTGAGACGGCTTGCCGCTGGCGCCGACGCGCATCTTTCGACTGTCGTGTCGGTCGCGGGCGATGGGCTTGTCGATGAGCTTTTCGTTCCAGTCGATCTTGCCCTCGGCGAGCGCCAGGTAGTGCTTTTCGAAAGCGTGGTCGATGACCATCTGGTCAAAGGCGGGCTGCGTCTGCTTGTCGAGCGAGAACAGCACCACGCCGGTGGTGTTGCGGTCCAGGCGGTTAAGCGGCTGCATGTCGGTTGCGGCAAAGCCGTCGCCCATGGCAAGCAGCAAGTCGCTGGCGTAGTCGGTAAGCGTGCGCTCGCCGGTGCCGTCGCCGTGGACGATCATGCCGGCGGGCTTGTCGATGGCCATGAGCCAGGCGTCGCAGTAGAGGACTTGAGGTTCTTCGTTCACGTGTAAGCCTTTCGGTTAGCTAATTCCCACAAACATGCAGCCCGAGGTGGCCCCGCGCAGGCGGGCGGCGGGCTTGCGGCCGGCCTGCGCTGCTTCGACGGCGCGACGGACGCGGGCGACGGCACGGCCCACCTCATCCGTCTCGAGCAGCGTTCCGTCCACCATAAGACGACGCACGCCGGCATCGAGCAGCTGAGGAACCTGCGGCGTGAGGTCGATGGGGTAGGCATCGTACAGGCGAGAGCGGCCGTGGATGTCGGTGCGGACGGGCATGACCTTTCCGTCGATATTCTTGAGCGAGAGCTTGCGGGCACGCAGACGGCAGTTGGCACAATCGTGGATGCAGCCGTTGGCAACCTGCAGAATGCAATGCTCGCTTGTCATGACGCGCGGGCGGCCAAAGACGGTGATGCCCAGAGCCGCGGGCGCGTCGGCGCCGAGTGAGACGATCTCGTCGAGCGTGATCTCGGGCGAGAGCCAAAACGCACCGGCTCCGCGCTTGGCAAGTGCCTCCATGCAAGGCGTGTTGTGCACGGGCAGGCAAGAGCGAATCTCGGCCGTGGCGCCAACCTGGGCGGCCAGGGCAAGCTCGGAGATATTGCCAATAGCGACCGTGGCGCCGGCAACAACCCACGGGTCGATGCGGACGTGGTCAACGGCGCGGCAGACCTCGTCGAGTACGGGCACGATACCCTGCTCAAATGCATCGGCAGGGGAGAGCTCGGCCGCATCGAGTGCGTCGGTGGTCATATAGATGCGCGTGGCGCCCTCGGCACGAGCGGCCTCGGCGGCGTCGAGCGAGGTGACGGTGGCGCAGATCTGCGGCTCATCGCGGTAATGCTCGGGCATG
This sequence comes from Collinsella sp., assembly GCA_019414325.1. Classification (GTDB taxonomy): domain Bacteria; phylum Actinomycetota; class Coriobacteriia; order Coriobacteriales; family Coriobacteriaceae; genus Collinsella. Next base: position 20,012 of record DXMG01000004.1, read on the forward strand.
GCGCGCGTACATTTGTCGAGTACCGGCAGCTCGAGCGTCTTCGCGCGCTCCTCGTACGGCGCCAGAATGGCCTCCTCCAATGCTTTACAGGCGGCGGCGCGCACCTTGTGCACGGCGGAGAAGCCCATACCGCAGCCCTCATCGAGCGCCACATCAAAGCTCGCAGCCTCAAAGGGCGAGGAGCCCATGCGCCCGACGTGCTCCACCAGATCTGCCGCCTCGACGGCGCGGGTCTTGGCGGCCTCGACGGTAAAGCCGGTGGCGGTGGCGGTGAGCGCGGGGTCGTCGCAGCAGGTGAGCGTAACGGTAAACGGCTCACCCAGACGCGCCACGACGGACACATCTACGGCGCGGCGGCGCAGCACGTCGCGCTTGAGCGCGGCGCCGGCGGCGTCGATGGCGCGCTGGCTGCGGATAATGCGCACGCGGCAGCCCTCGGGCATGCTACGGGGCACGGGACATTCGATGATGTCACCGG
>DXMG01000004.1:20499-30385 GCA_019414325.1 Collinsella sp.
AGTGGTTAGGAACTGGTCATACTCGTTATCGTGGCGAAGCTCCAGCAAATCGCCCTTGCCCACGGGCTCAAACAGCTCAATGCGGGCGATGGCGGCGCGGCGACGGCGGTCGTCGGGCTTGAGGCCGCGCACATCGCGGTTGGCCGGGCGGCTGCCCAGCACCGTGCCCACGATCTGGCCGCGGTTGTTGGAACGCTCATAGCTCATCATCTCGTCGCCCGAGGTGCCGTCCTGATAGGCGTGCGTAAAGTCGCGGTTAAAGCAGCGCTTGAGCTGGCGCTGGCGAGCGGCGTCCTCGTGCTTATCAACGGCGACCCCGGCCAGCATGTCATCGATTTGATGACGATACACATCGACGATGGAGTACACGTAATCGGGCGCCTTCATGCGGCCCTCGAGCTTGAGCGATGCGGCGCCGGCGTCATACAGACGGCGAACGAGCTGCGAAGTGTTGGTGTCGCGCGGGCATAGAGCGCGCTCGCGTCCGGCAGGGGAGAGCGTACGTCCGTTCTCGTCGATCAGCTCGTAGGGCAGGCGGCAGGGCTGGGCGCACATGCCGCGGTTGGCCGATCGCCCCGCCATGGCAAAGCTCGAAAGCAGGCACAGGCCCGAGTAGCAAAAGCAGATGGCGCCGTGGCTAAAGACCTCAAGGTCCACATCGGGCGCGGCATCGTGAATGGCGGCAATTTCGTCGATGGAAAGCTCGCGCGAGAGAGTCACGCGGTCGGCGCCCTGCTCGCGGCACCAAAGGGTTCCGCGGTCGTCGTGGATGTTTGCTTGGGTTGAGATGTGCGTCTCGATGCCGGGCATCGTGCGCTTGACCTCAAAGAACAGGCCCCAGTCCTGGATGATAAAGGCGTCGGCGCCCAACGTGGAGCAGCGGTGGATGAGTTGCAACGCATCGCCCATCTCGGACTGCTTGATGACGATGTTGACCGTGACGTAGACGCGCGACCCGGCTAGATGCGCGGCGCGGCAGGCTTGCTCAAAGGCCTCGTCGGTAAAGTTGGTTGCCTTGCGGCGGGCGTTGAAGCTGCCCATGCCACAGTAGATGGCGTCTGCCCCCGCGGCGAGTGCGGCGGCAAAGGGCTCGGGCCCTCCGGCGGGGGCCAAGAGCTCGGGTCTGCGGTTGGTGGTTCGACTGGCGGTTGCGGTCATATCCTGCCTTTCAAAATGCTCAGATATTCAAAAGTATAGTGGTGCCGTTGCGGCAGGCGATGCCCGTGCTCCAAGCGGGATAAAGTCTTCAGCAGCTTGGGCTGGCTGACCCCGTGGAGAACCGTTCAGCGGTTCGGGGAAACCGTTGGGCGATAAAATATTCTCGCAAGCTGATAATATTCTTGCATCAAACGGAAACCTTGAGTACTATCCCAATCAAGCGCGGTGTTCAGACCGAACTGTGCCTCCCGGTGTGAACGCCGCGCTCACGCTCTCTCAACTGATCGTAAGGAGATCAACATGAGCAAGACCGTCGTGTCTTCCGATAACGCACCCGCAGCCATCGGCCCGTATTCCCCCGGTATCCAGGCCGGCAACATGGTGTTCCTGTCCGGCCAGCTGGGCATCGACCCCGCAACCGGCAAGATGCCTGAGGGCGTCGAGGCCCAGGCCAAGCAGTCCCTCGCCAACGTCGAGGCCCTGCTGACCGCTGCCGGCGCCACCTTTGCCGATGTCGTCAAGACTACGGTCTACCTGGCCGACATCGCCGACTTCGCCGCCGTGAACGAGATCTACGCCTCCAAGTTCGAGGCCCCGTTCCCCGCGCGCAGCGCCTTCCAGGTTGCCGCCCTTCCGGCTGGCGGTCTGGTCGAGATCGAGGTCGTCGCCGCCCTCTAAGGCGTTGGCAACAACTAAACATGACATGCAAAAAGACCCTGCAGCGCGTGCGAGCTGCAGGGTCTTTTGTCAAGTGACGGATCGCTTGTGGAGCCGCGCTCCATTTTGCTCGTTAGCCCTCCTTGCGAACTTTTTGCAGGTAGCGGTAGACGCTGGGCTCCGAGATGCCCAGCGCGGTGGCGGCGCAGGCCACGGCGCCCTTGAGCATGAACACCCCGTTGCCGTTGAGGTGGCGAATGACGTCCACGCGGTCGCTCTGACCAAGCGACGCTACATCCAGCCCGCGCGCGCTCAGCAGCTCGGCAATGCTGCGGTCGATGAGCTCCTGTGTGGACTCCGAAAGGCTTTCGACCTCGATAGACGCGGGCTCTGTCCGCGTCGGCGCCGCGTCGAAGCACGCCATGAGCTGCTGCGCCATGGCGTTGATGGAACGCACGGTCGAGAGGTCGGTGTTGACGCAGAGCATACCGACGATCTCGTCATTCTCGCGGATAAAGTACGTCGCTGACTCCAACGTCTTGCCGCCGGCGCCGCGGCCCTCGTAGCCCGTAATAAACGGCAGGTCGCGATACTTGGCGTCGTGCATGATCTTGAGTGCCAGATCGGTGGCGGGGCCGCCGACCTTGCGGCCGCTCACGATGCCGTTGCGAATATCGACGATGGCGTGGTCGGGATCCGAGAAATCGTGCAGCACGATTTCGCTGTTTTTACCGAGTATCTGCTCCAGGAAATCGACCATCGGCAAAAAGCGACGTACGGTCTCGTTCACGGGCAACTCCTTTGGGTGAAATCGGAAATGTTCATAACAATTTTTTCTCATGGTAACACGCTGCCCGTCATCTCGTATATCCGCAGGTACATTGCGTAATACAGACGAGCGGTAGGAATTTGGCGGTAAACGGTCGACCAAAAGAAAAGTTAGATGTTAGTTTGACCAGACACTTTCCTGACCTGCGGAAACGCTTTGTCTCAGCTCAAGAATAGTCTGATAACAAAAAATTATTATTGAGAATGAGAATCATCTTTAATACGATATGCAACGAAGGCACAACCTCAACCCCGCACTGCGTCACAATAGAGCGTTAGATGCGAAAACAACTACTTCGAGGATTGGTGGTCAAATGACCCAGGAGACGGTTACGAACGGCACTGAAGCCCTGTTCACTCGCGAAGGCATGCCTCCCGTTAAGGAAATGATCCCGTGTGCCCTTCAGCACGTACTGGCATCGTTTGCCGGCATCATTACCCCGGCGGTCATCATGGCCGGCGTCTACGGCTTTAATAGCCAGCAGAGCACCGACATCATCCAGGTCGCGCTCATTCTTTCGGCGATCGATACGGCCCTTCAGGCCTTCGCTCCCTTCCGTCGCATCGGCGGCGGCCTGCCCATCGTCATGGGCGTTTCGTTCGCGTTCCTGCCGGCTCTGCAGGCCATGGGTGCCTCGGGCTTTAGCTTTGGTGCGCTGCTGGGCGGCGAGATCGTCGGCGGCGCCGTCGCGGTCCTCTTTGGTCTGGCCTACAGCAAGATCAAGTGGCTGTTCCCGCCCGTCGTGACCGGTACGGTCATCTTCTCCATCGGCGTTTCGCTGTATCCCACGGCCGTCAAGTATATGGCCGGCGGTATGGGTACGCCGCTGTGGGGCACTCCGCAGGCCTGGTGCGTCGCTCTTATCACCTTCGCCGTGGTCTTTGCGCTCGCCAACTTTGGCAAGGGCACGCTCAAGCTGGGATCCGTGTTCTTTGGCATGATCGTTGGCATGATCGTTTCGATCCCCTTTGGCATGATCGACTTCTCCAGCGTCGCCACCGCTCAGGTCTTCGCCCTTCCCAAGCTCATGCCCTACGCGCTCGAGTTTGATCCCGAAGTCTGCATTACCCTCGCTGTTGTGTTCCCCATGGTTGCCATCCAGGTTATCGGTGACGTCTCCGCCGCCTGCCTGGGCTCCATCGACCGTATGCCCACCGAGCGCGAGCTCTCCGGCGCTATCGTGTCCCAGGGCCTCACCTCTATGGTCGGCGGCCTGCTGGGCGGTCTTCCCACCAGCGCCCTTGGCCAGAACGTGGGCATCATCTGCTCCAACAAGGTCGTCAACAAGTGGGTCTTTGTGATCATCGCGGCCGTCTTTGCCATCGCCGGTCTGTTCCCGCAGCTCTCTGCCGTCCTTTCCGCTATCCCGCAGCCCGTTATCGGCGGCGCGACCGTCGGCGTCTTTGGCACCATCACCATGAACGGCGTGCGCATGTTCACCCGCGAGGGCCTCACGCAGCGCACTACCACCATCGTCGGCACCTCCGTCGTCTTTGGCCTGGGTATCTGGATGGCCAGCGGTTGCCTTGCCGGCGAGGGTATGCCCGCCTGGGTGTCCACCGTCATCGGCTCCAATGCCGTAACCCCCACCGCCATCATGGCCATTGTCCTTAACCTGATCCTTCCGCAGACGCCGGTCGTGGCTCAGCACATCGATGCTGCCAAGGACGCTGCCGTGGATCTGGTCTTGCCCGAGAGCAAGAAGTAACCAATTCGGTGCTATTCGTCGGCGGACGCATCGCCTCGTCCGCCGACGTCATGCGGCGTCAAGCCGCACTTCAAAGGGTTTGTCCCTTTGGTGAAGCGTTGACGGGAGAGGGCCCGTTTCCGGTGTAGGCCGGCGCTTCGCACTCCGCCATGTCAGAGGTGTCAAACCCCGCCTCTGATGTTGAAGGGAGCATCCATGCTTCTGGTCGCTAACGGTTCCGTCTTTACCCGCAACGCTCAGACCCCGTTCATTCCAAACGGTGCGGTCGCCATTGACGGAGATACGATCGTCGAAGTGGGCCCCGAGCGCGAGCTCAAGGCCAAGTACCCGGATGCCGAGTACGTCGATGCCCAGGGCAACCTCATCATGCCCGGACTCATCAACTGCCACACCCACATCTACTCGGGTCTGGCCCGCGGCCTTGCCATTAAGGGCTGCAACCCCACCAACTTCCTGGAGAATCTTGAGCAGCAGTGGTGGAAGATCGACGACAACCTGACGCTCGACGGCACCAAGGCCAGCGCCTATGCCACGATTTTGGACTCCATCCGTGATGGCGTCACCACGATCTTCGATCACCATGCGAGCTTCTGCGAGATCCCGGGAAGCCTCTTTACCATTAAGGATGCAGCTCAGGAGCTGGGCATGCGTTCGTGCCTGTGCTACGAGGTCTCCGATCGCCGCGGCCAGGAAAAGTGCGACCAGGCCATTGCCGAGAACGCCGAATTTGCCCAGTGGGCCGCCAAGGAGCGTCGCGATAACGACAACCACATGATCGCCGCCATGTTTGGCGGACATGCTACCTTTACGCTTTCGGACGAGACCATGGATAAGATGGCCGAGGCCAACAACGGCCTGACCGGCTTCCACATCCATGTGTGCGAGGGCATGAACGACGTGTGGGATTCCCGCCTCAACCGCGGTGGTATCAGCCCCGTCGAGCGCCTGCTGCAGCACAACCTGCTGGGTCCCGACACCATGCTCGGTCACTGCATCCACGTGACGCCTGCCGAGATGGATATCGTCAAGGAGTCCGGCACTTGGCTGGTCAACAACCCCGAATCCAATATGGGCAACGCCGTGGGCTGCGCCCCCGTGCTCGAGTTCTTCCGTCGTGGCATCCCCGTGTGCATGGGCACCGACGCCTACACCCACGATATGCTCGAGAGCCTTAAGGTCTTCCTGATCATTCAGCGTCACAACGCCGCCATGCCCAACGTGGGCTGGTGTGAGGCCATGACCATGCTGTTCGAGAACAACGCCAAGATGGCGAGCAAGTACTTCGATCGCAAGCTCGGTGTGCTCGAGGCCGGCGCTGCCGCCGACGTTATCGTTATGGACTACAAGCCCTTTACGCCGCTGAGCGAGGAGAATATCGACGGCCACATGCTCTTTGGCATGATGGGCAAAAACTGCCGCACCACCATCATCAACGGCCGCGTCCTGTACAAGGATCGCGAGTTCGTTGGCATTGATGAGGACAAGATCAACGCGTGGACCATGGCCGAGTCCAAGAAGCTCTGGAGCACGCTCAACGATCGCACCTACTAATTCACAAGTAGATTCGCGCGCGTCGGATGTTTCGCCACATCCGGCGCGCGTATAGGCGGCCTCCGCGGGGTCGCCGGCGCTGTGCTAGCGCTACACCGTATTTGCGCCCGCCGCGCGGTCTCGCCGGGCGTTACAGAGAGGAGCTCATTATGAGCGACATCATGAGGCCGATCCCGTTTTCGCAGCTGATGAACTGGATCATCGAGGAGCACAAGACCCAGGACGCCATCTTTGGCGTGCGCAAGATGGTCACGACCAACCAGGAGGGCGCGCTTCCCATTTTTGACGAGCGCATCGAGACTCCGTTTGGCCCGGCCGCCGGCCCCAATACGCAGCTTGCCCAAAACATCGTGGCATCCTACGTGGCCGGTTCCCGCTTCTTTGAGCTCAAGACCGTCCAGGTTATGGACGGCGAGGAGCTCTCCAAGTGTGTGAACAAGCCCTGCATCGTGGCGCAGGACGAGTGCTACAACTGTGAGTGGTCGACCGAGCTCGAGGTTCCGCAGGCCTTTGCCGAGTACGTGAAGGCATGGTTCGCCTGCCACCTCATCGCTCGCGAGTACGGCCTGGGAAGCCCGGACGGTTTTGTCTTCAACATGTCCGTGGGTTATGACCTGGAGGGCATCAAGAGCCCCAAGGTCGACGCCTACATCGAGGGTATGAAGGACGCCAGCGGCTCCGACGTCTGGAACGAGTGCCGTACGTGGGCGCTCGCCAACCTGGACAAGTTTGAGCATGTTGACGCCGCATTTGTCGAGTCCATCCCGGCACGCGTCTCCAACTCCATCACCGAGTCTACCCTGCACGGCTGCCCGCCTGCCGAGATCGAGCGCATCGCGACCTACCTCATCACCGAGAAGGGCCTTAACACCTACATCAAGTGTAACCCCACGCTGTTGGGCTATGAGTTTGCCCGCCAGCGCCTCAACGAGCTGGGCTTTGATTACATCGTCTTTGATGACACGCACTTCCGCGAGGATCTGCAGTGGGCTGATGCCGTGCCCATGTTCGAGCGCCTGATTGCCCTGTGCGCCGAGCGCGGTCTGGAGTTTGGCGTCAAGCTGACCAACACGTTCCCCGTCGACGTGACGAGGAACGAGCTGCCTTCCACCGAGATGTACATGTCCGGCCGTTCGCTGTTCTCGCTGACCATCGAGGCCGCCCGCCGCATTACCGAGCAGTTCGATGGCAAGCTGCGCATCAGCTACTCCGGCGGTGCCACGGTCTACAACATCCGTGCCCTGTATGACGCCGGCATTTGGCCCGTCACCCTGGCGACCGACGTGCTCAAGCCCGGTGGCTACGAGCGCTTTAGCCAGATGGCCGGCGAGTTTACCGATCTGGACGGCAAGCCGTTCGCGGGCGTCTCTCTCGAGGCCGTGACCGCGATCCAGACCGACTCACTCACCAACCCGCTCTACAAGAAGCCGCTGCGTCCGCTGCCCGACCGCAAGGTCGCTGGCAAGAGCCCGCTTTCCGACTGCTTTACCACGCCGTGCCGTACGAGCTGCCCCATCCAGCAGGATATCCCTGCCTATCTGGCGGCTGTTGACGAGGGCCGCTACGAGGACGCGCTCAACATCATCATCGAGCGCAACGCCCTGCCGTTCATTACCGGTACCATCTGCCCGCATCCCTGCGGCCGTGCCTGCGAGCGTGCATTCTACGAGCCCGAGGGCGCCCAGATTCGCGCCAGCAAGCTCAAGGCTGCCCGCGAGGCCATGACCGCCGTGCTGCCCAAGCTGCGCGCCCAGGCCATTGCCAACGACGGCGAGCACAACGTTGCCGTTATCGGTGGCGGCCCGGCCGGTCTGGCGACGGCGTTCTTCCTGACGCGTGCCGGCGTGCCCGTCACTATCTTTGAGGCCCGCGATTCGCTCGGCGGCGTGGTCCGCCACGTGATCCCCGAGTTCCGTATTGCGAGCGACGATATCTCCCACGATGCCGAGCTCTGCCTGGCCTTTGGCGCCAAGGTGCAGCTCAACGCTCGCGTGGATTCCATTGAAGAGCTCAAGGCCCAGGGCTTTACCGACGTGGTCGTGGCCACCGGTGCCTGGATGCCCGGCTCTGCGGGCTTGGGCGAGGGTGCCGAGCTCGACGTGCTGGAGTTCCTCGAGACCGCCAAGAAGGGCGAGAAGCTCGAGCTGGGCGAGGACGTCGTGGTCATCGGCGCCGGTAACACCGCCATGGATGCTGCCCGCGTGGCCAAGCGCCTGGCTGGTGTGAAGAACGTGCGCCTGGTGTATCGCCGCACCAAGAAGCAGATGCCCGCCGACGAGGAAGAGCTTGATCTTGCTCTTGCCGACGGCGTTGAGTTCTGCGAGCTGCTGGCGCCCAAGGCACTCAACGGCGCCGTGCTGACCTGCGACGTTATGGAGCTTGGCGAGCCGGATGCAAGCGGCCGTCGCAGCCCCGTCGCCACGGGCGAGACCGTCGAGCTTCCCGCCACCACGGTGATCTGCGCCGTGGGCGAGGGCATCGATGCCAGCCTGTACGATGCTGTGGGCGTCGAGCACGACCGTCGCGGCCGCCTTGCCGCCACCTCCACCGGCGTCGAGGGCGTCTGGGCTGCAGGCGATTGCCGTCGCGGTCCGGCCACCGTGGTCGAGGCTATTGCCGACGCCGCCGAAGTCGCCCGCGCCATCGCCGGCGTGGACTTTAACAAGTACGCCGACTGCAACGAGCAGGCCGGTCGCGAGGACACCTGCTACGAGCGCAAGGGGTCGCTGTGCCGCGACAAGCGCAACTGCACCAAGACCCGCTGCCTGGGCTGCGGCTCGGTGTGCGAGGTCTGCTGCGACGTGTGCCCCAACCGCGCCAACGTGGCAATTAAGGTGCCGGGCCTGGCCAAGCATCAGGTCGTCCATGTCGACGGCATGTGCAACGAGTGCGGCAACTGCGCCGTGTTCTGCCCTTACCAGGAGGGTCGTCCCTACAAGGACAAGCTCACCCTGTTCTGGAGCGAGGAGGACATGGAGAACTCCGAGAACGAGGGCTTCCTGGCCGTGGACGAGGACCACTTTAAGGTTCGCGTCGCCGGCACGGTCCGCACCGTCTCGGTCGATGCCGTCAACACCGGTCTTCCCGAGGCCGTCCGCCTGACCATCAGGGCTGTGCGCGACAACTATTCGTACCTTCTTAAGAAATAGGCGAGTCTCTTATGGCCAAATCCATTCAACATAACGTGGCCTACGTTGCCTGCGGAAGCGGTTGCGCCTCCGCAGGCGGCGATGCCCGCTGCAGCGAAGGCTGCATTGGCTGTGGCGCCTGCGTCACGGCCTGCCCCCACGGCGCCATTGCGCTGGTCGATGGCATCGCCCGCGTGGACCGCTCCAAGTGCACGGGCTGTGGCCTGTGCGGCGTGGCGTGCCCGCAGCGCGTGATTGCCTTCGTCCCCGGCTACCAGAACATTCTGGTGCGCTGCAACAACACCGATAAGGGCGCTATTGCGCGCAAGATCTGCGACACGAGCTGCATCGGTTGCGGCATGTGCGCCAAAAAGTGCCCTGCCGGCGCTATCCGCATCGAGGACAACTGCGCCCATATCGACGGCACGGACTGTCTGTCGTGCGGCATGTGCGCCGTCGTCTGTCCGCATGGCGCCATCCACGATCGCACCGGCATTGCCGCCGGCGTGTAGAAGGGAATCACCATGGCACAGGAATTCACTTTTACCGTTAACGGCGTCGAGCGCACGACGACGGAGAATAAACCGCTGCTGCGCTACCTGCGCGACGACCTGCATATCCATTCCGCCAAGGACGGCTGCTCCGAAGGTGCTTGCGGTACCTGCACCATCCATGTGGACGGTGCGGCCGTCAAGGCGTGCGTGCTGACCACCGCTCTTGCCGCCGGTCGTAACATCGTGACCGTCGAGGGCCTGCCCGAGGACGTGCGCGAGGCCTTTGTGTACGCCTTTGGCGCCGTGGGTGCCGTACAGTGCGGCTTTTGCATTCCCGGCATGGTCATGGCGGGTGCAGCGC
>DXMG01000004.1:30395-34620 GCA_019414325.1 Collinsella sp.
TCGCCGAGGACCCCGAGCCCACCGAGGAGCAGATCAAGTACGCCATTCGCGGTAACGTCTGCCGCTGCACCGGCTACAAAAAGATTATCGAGGGCATCTCGCTGGCCGCTGCGGTGCTCCGCGGCGAAAAGCAGATCGACGAGGACCTGGAGCGCGGCGATGACTACGGCGTGGGCAAGCGCGCTTTCCGTATCGACGTGCGCAAGAAGGTGCTCGGTGAGGGCAAGTACCCCGACGACATCGACGGGCTCGATCAACCGGGCCTGACCTATGCCAGCGCCGTGCGCTCCAAGTATCCGCGCGCCCGTGTGCTCTCCATCGACACCTCCAAGGCCGAGGCCCTGCCCGGCGTGGTGGGCATCCTGCGCGCCGAGGACGTGCCGGTCAACCAGGTCGGCCACCTTATCCAGGACTGGGACGTCATGATCGCCCAGGGCGATATCACCCGCTGCGTGGGCGATGCCATCGTGCTGGTGGTCGCCGAGGACGAGGCGACGCTCGAGAAGGCCAAGAAGCTCGTAAAGATTGACTACGAGCCGCTGGAGCCCGTGCGCAACATTGTCGAGGCCAAGGCTGCCGACGCCCCGCGCCTGCACGACAGCTTCTTTGCCTTTGGCAACACGGTGGAGCTCAAGGACAACGTGTGCCAGAGCCGTCACGTGACGCGCGGCGACGCCGCCAAGGCGCTGGCAGAAAGCGCGTTTACCGTGACGCAGCGCTTTACCACGCCCTTTACCGAGCATGCCTTCTTGGAGCCCGAGTGCGCCGTCGCCTTCCCGTACAAGAACGGCGTCAAGGTGCAGTCGACCGACCAGGGTGCCTACGACACGCGCAAAGAGTGTGCCCACATGTTTGGCTGGGACAACGAGCCCGAGCGCGTGGTCGTCGAGACCATGCTTGTGGGCGGCGGCTTTGGCGGCAAGGAGGACGTGTCCATCCAGCACCTGGCCGCGCTCGCCGCATATAAGTTCCAGCGTCCCGTGAAGTGCAAACTCACGCGCGCCGAGTCGCTCGCGTTCCATCCCAAGCGCCACGCCATGGACGGCACCTTTACGCTGGGCTGCGACGCCGAGGGCAACTTTACCGGTCTGGACTGCGAGATCAACTTTGACACCGGCGCCTACGCGTCGCTGTGCGGCCCGGTGCTCGAGCGTGCCTGCACGCATGCCGTCGGCCCCTACAAGTACCAGAACACCGACATTCGCGGCTTTGGCTACTACACCAACAACCCGCCCGCCGGCGCGTACCGCGGCTTTGGCGTTTGCCAGTCCGAGTTTGCGCTCGAGAGCCTGATCGACCTGCTGGCAGAGAAGGTCGGCCTGGATCCGTGGGAGATTCGTTACCGAAACGCTATCGAGCCGGGCGAGGTTTTGCCCAACGGCCAAATTGCCGATTGCTCCACGGCGCTGAAGGAGACGCTGCTCGAGGTCAAGGATGCCTACTATGCGCATCCCGGACACGCCGGCATTGCCTGCGCCATGAAGAACGCCGGCGTGGGCGTGGGCCTGCCCGATGCCGGCCGCTGCAAGATTCGCATCGAGGACGGCGTGGCTGTGGTCTATGCCGCCACGTCCGACATCGGCCAGGGCTGCAACACCGTCTTTTTGCAGGACGTTGCCGAGGCATGCGGCCTGCCGCTTCGCTGCATTGCCAACGGCGAGTGCTCCACCGAGAACGCTCCCGACTCCGACACCACATCTGGCTCGCGTCAGACGGTCGTGACCGGCGAGGCCGTGCGCGGTGCCGCCTTCCTGCTGCGCGATGCCATGCTTGACATCGAGGCCGGCAAGCCTGCGCCTACCGCCCCGGTGAGCGCGCATGGCGACGGCGTCAAGATCGAGTACGACGACGGTCGCGCCTATCAGCTGCGCACACAGGAACTCGTCGCCGGCCAGGGTATGCATCCTCAGGATCCCGCGGCAGCCATCAAGGCGCTCGAGGGATGTGAGTTTGGCTACGTGTACCTGGAGCCGACCGACAAGCTGGGTGCGGATGTTCCCAATCCCAAGAGCCACATCTGCTACGGCTTTGCCACGCATGTGGTCATTTTGGATGATGACGGCCGCGTGAGCGAGGTCTATGCCGCGCACGATTCCGGCAAGGTGGTCAACCCCATCTCCATCCAGGGTCAGATCGAAGGCGGCGTGCTCATGGGTATGGGCTATGCGCTTACCGAGGACTGGCCGCTCAAGGACTGCGTGCCCCAGGCAAGGTACGGTACGCTCGGGCTGTTCCGTGCACCCGAGATTCCGGATATCCACGCTATCTACGTGGAGAAGGACGAGCTGTTGCCCGTGGCATACGGCGGCAAGGGCATCGGCGAGATCGCAACGATCCCCACGGCGCCCGCCGTGCAGAACGCCTACCGCGCGTTTGACGGCAAACTACGTCCAGATCTGCCCATGGTGGATACGCCCTACAGCCGCGCCCGTCGCCGCGGGTAGGGTAGGGTGCGGACAGCATTGCTGACGGGCTGTTCGCGCTCAACACCAACTGCATATGCTGCGCCTTTGGCCCCAGCTCCATCGCGAGCCGGGGCCTTTTGTTTGGAGCGCCTCCGCATGCGGAAGCTGCGTCCCAGAATTTCGCTTCAGAGTGGGATGCCGTTTCCGGCTGAACCCTCTGGCGGAAAGTTCATCCCAGAATTGACGCTCGGAGTGGGACACAGTTTCCGGATGGAACCTCAGCGGAAATTGCGTCCCAGTTTGAGCGTCTATTCCGGGATGCAGTTTCCGCTGGGCGCTTCAGCCGGAAAGCGTGTCCCGTTCTGGGCCTTGATTCCGGGACACGGTTTCCGCTAGGTATGCCATATGGAAGGCGCATTCCATTCTGAGCACTCAATCTGAGATATGGTTTCCGCGGTGCCGCCAACTGGAAAGTGTGCCCCAGTTTGATGGGCAGGCGGGCATAAGCTCAACAGCTCCTACAGGTCCACCTCGTTGAGCCATGTCGGCAGCGCGGTCTGCCGGATGCCTGCCGTCTGTAGCTTTTTGGCGAGCACTCCTGCCGAGCGGACCTCGCTGATGGTAAAGCGCAGCAGAGGGTGACCGTAGAGCGATAGGTGCGCCTCGCGCTGTCGTTCGGCAACGAGCGCCTCGGCGGTGGTGCGTCCGGCCAGCATGGTCTGGTCGGTATATTTGATGAGCCCGTCGAGCTCGCCCAGCGTGAGTTCCCGCGCCTGGCGCTCCCAGGCAAAGTCCGTTCGTATGGGCTTGGCCGAATTGAAGGGGTCCGTCAGCTCGTATTGAAGCCAATCGGGCGCAAAGCCCGTCTCGATCATGACGGCTCGGGCGACCGATTCCCCGCCGCTCTCGGCGCGGGCGTCGGCATATCGAAGCGTTGTGAGAGCCGTACGAATCGCGCGACCATTGCGGGCAGTTGCTCGTTGCTCGACGGCCTCCATCAGCTGTTCCCGCACAAGGACGAGCTTTGAGATCGCCGAATCGGCAATGGGCATACCGTCGGCAAAACCGGTCTGCAACAGGCAATCTGTAACCGTTTGGATGGGCGGCGTTACCGATATGCCGGCTCTGCGTTTTGCTCCGGCCGGCTCAATCTGGTGCCGCTGAATATGTGCGCCCGGACGAGCCGACGGCTTGGTGGTACTGCAGACATGCACGACATTCAGGTGTCGCCACGAGACCTCGAGCCCCAGCAGACAGGCGGCTGAAAACGAGCAGAACGTCCAATCGGGGTGGATGATCGCAAGGGCGCGGAGGATTTCGCAATGGCGTTGCGCTCGGTTGAGTTCATCCCAGCGCGTTTTTCGCGCAAACAACCCCGGCATGGGCGAGACAACCGTGCCGCCGGTGCGCCGAAGGAGCGCTTTTCGGATCGCCGTGCTCGGGGGAATCAGGCAGCGCCCCTCTTGTTCGGCTTGAGTGAGCAGTTGGTCGATGAGCTGGTCATTGCAATGGGTCATGAGCTACCGCCTCCTTTTGGGTAGCAAAAACGTATCAGCTGGAACTTGCCGCTCAGCTGACCAAAAGCTGACCAAAATCTAACCATGCAGGTAGATGACCTGCTTTTGGCAACATATTTCTTGTTTGAATCGGTGGGCGGTAATCGGCGACCGTGAACGGTAACTGGATATGAAGTCTTGGTAAGTTTCGGGACGTGTACTTTTTGAAAAAGAGCATTCTATCTGCTGTTTTGTGTTTCTGGATCGCATATTTGAAGGCATGTGATAAGGGCGGCGGACTGTCGCCTTGTATCTGCGGAAACT
>DXMG01000004.1:34720-88345 GCA_019414325.1 Collinsella sp.
TTTTGGCTCCAGAACGGGATGCATTTTCCGGAACGGTCCACGTGCGGTGGTGTACCGCCCCTTTTGCGTGCGCTGCCTGTCGAATTACGTTATAGCTAGCTATATTATAGGAAGGTATAATATAGCTAGCTATAACGTAAAGGAAGGATGGTCCTATGTTTATCGGAAGAACAGCGGAAATGTCCGAGCTCAATCGACTGTATGGCACGGGCTCCTTTGAGATGCCTGTGATTTACGGCCGCCGTCGTGTGGGTAAAACGCGTCTTATCACAGAGTTCATCCAAGGCAAGAAGGCTATTTACTTTCAAGCTCGTCGTACCAATGCAGAGGCAAATCTGCACGGCTTTAGCCAGGCGATACTTGCGGGTTCGGTTGGTGCTGCAGGCGTGTCGTTTCGTAGTTTTGACGAGGCGTTCGATGCATTGGCCACCATGGCTCGCACGGAACGTTTGATTGTCGTGATTGACGAATATCCCTATCTCGCCCAATCGAATCCCGAGATCAGCTCGTTGCTGCAAGACAAGATCGATCACTTGTACAAAGAGACCAAGCTCATGCTTATCCTGTGCGGGTCGTCGCTTTCGTTCATGGAAGAGCAGGTGTTGGGCTACGAGAGCCCACTATACGGTAGGCGTACGGCCCAGTTTAAGATCATGCCGCTCGATTTTATGACGACCCTCGGCCTGTGGCGGGGCATGAGTCGCGAAGACGCTGCGGTTTGCTATGGCATGACGGGCGGCATTCCTGCATATATCGAGAAAGTCGATCCTGCCGCGCCGCTCAAGGACAACATCAAACGTCTTTTTCTTACTCCTACGGGCTATCTCTTTGAGGAGCCGAGTAACCTGCTATTGCAAGAGTGCCGCAATCCCGAGCAATATGATGCGATCGTGCAGGCAATTGCCCAGGGACGCTCGAAGATCTCGGAGATTGCGAGCTCTACGGGAATCCCTGCGAGCAACGTAAAGAGCTATGTGAATAAGCTGGCGTCGCTTGGGATTGTCGAGCGCGAGCTGCCTCTAAACGAGACGAGCAATAAGCGGTCCGTGTATCTGCTGAGCGACCAGATGTTTAGGTTTTGGTACAAGTTTGTTCCGCAGAACATCGGGCTGATTCAAAACGATATGGCCGAGATGGCGTATAAGCGCATTGAGCCACACGTATCGGATTACATGGGTACGGTCTTTGAGCTTATATGCAGACAATACGTGTACGAACTCGCGCGGGCGGGCCAGCTTGATGTGGTTCCGGCAAGCGTTGGGCGCTGGTGGGGGACGGATAATCGCACGCATACGCAGGAAGAAATCGACTTGATTGTTGACGATGGCGAGGGCACTGCGCTGTTTGCGGAATGCAAATGGCGCAATGAACCGGTGGGCGAAGACGTGCTGCAAAAGCTCGTGCATCGAAGCGAGCTCTTTAGGCGGCAGCACAAAAGCTATGCGATCTTCTCGAAGCGAGGCTTTACGCAAGGATGTCAGGAAGCTGCGGCGAGCAGGGGAGATGCCAAGCTGATTTCGTTTGCCGAGATGTGTGAGCGGAGATAACCAAGCGCGCTCTGATGTGATGCTCGGAATGGGACGCGCTTTCCCTTTGGCGGAAAGCACGTCCCAGAATCCGGGCAATTCGCTGGTCCGGTGGTTGAGCAAGCGCCGCGCCAAGGATGCCGAGCGTAAAACCTACAATGAAAACGGCGTAAGAACTGCATTGAGAATGGCGTAATTTCGCAGGATGACGTCGCCCGCTGGTGCTGCAGGAGCGGTGACCTGCAAACCTTGGGTTTTCGGACGAGCTTGTGCGAGAGAGCAAGCCAGTATGTGCGCTCGAAGGCCCGCGTTCGCGTGCGCCCCAAGCGCTACTTCTGTGACCCGTCACTTGCGGCGGCGTTGCTGGGGGCTACCCCTGAGCGGCTGCTTGGCGATATGCAAACGCTGGGGATGCTCTTTGAGAATCTCGTCCTGCGCGACGTGCGCGTGTTCCTTTCCACCTACGGCGGTGTCGACAACAGTGTCCATTATTTCCGAGATGAGAAGGGCCTTGAGGTCGATCTGATCGTTGAGCACGACGGGCGCTGGGGAGCCATCGAGGTCAAGCTGAGTGATGCGAAAGCAGACGATGGAGCGAGAAATCTCAAGGCGCTGGAGAGGAAAGTGCTCTCCAATCCTGCCGCCCAGAATGCCACGCCGGCGTTTTTGGCGGTCGTGGTTGGAAAGGGGAGCATTGCCTACACACGCGACGACGGCGTGGCGGTGATTCCCATGGCGGCACTTGGGGCGTAGTGGTTTTGCGGGCGTGCCGTGCTTCCTTTACCGAAAATCCATTTGGTAAACCAGATGCTCGCGGATAGAATAAAGTTGACGGCAGCCCAAGGGTGATAGCTGGGCAGCGCCGTTGCTTGGTCAAGAGGTCAGTGCCTTAATGGCAGCGACTTGTTATGCTTCGAATGCTGCTTGAGTGCCTCGGAAAGTTCGATAAGCGCCGTGAAGAGCGAGACCAAAGCAACCAAGAGCTCTACGAGCTCTGATGGGTCCGGGATGACCGCTGATTCAAGTCACCGGGCCTAAATCTTTTTCATGCATTTGAATAGAGCGGGCGATTCTCTTGGGGCCGTCTGCATGGCGTGCGCCCGGCGCATGGCATTGCGCCGGGCTTTCATGTCCGCACGAGCGCCTATCCTTACGGCAATGTAGTCGCTTATGTAACAAGCGGCATTTGACGGAGAAAGGCCCTAACCGTGTCAGCTGAAAAGACGCCGTGCATCTCGGCTATCGATACGACGAACTTTGCGCGCCAGATCGTGCTGGACTTTGAGTTTGCGCCGGTGCCAAAGCAGCGCCAGCGCCGTGGACTGCGCAACGAGATTATCGAGGTCGGCGCCGTCAAGCTCGATTACCACGGCAACGTTATGGGCGAGTTCTCGCAGTTTGTGCAGACGGAATTTACCGAAGGTGTTGCGTCTCCCGTCCGCGAGCTTACGGGGATATCAGCCGTGGACACCGCGATGGCCGATCCGCTCTATGTGGTGATTAAAAGGCTCAGCGATTGGATTGGTCGCTACTCCGCCCAGGTGGTTTGCTGGAGCGGGGCGGACCGGCGACAGCTTTTGACCGAGTGCCAGGCAAAGCACATCGATCTTTCCGTATTTCCTACGGTCTGGGCCGACCTGCAGGCTTTTTACACTTCGATCATGGACGTGGGCAGCCACGGGTGCGTCTCTTTGAGTGATGCGGCGACGTGGTTTGGCATCGAGTTCGACGAGCCGACGGGTCACGCCCACAGCGCCCTTGCCGATGCGCGCGTGACCGCCAAGCTGCTCAAGCAGGTGATGGACGGGGACTACCGCGTGAGCCCGCGCGCCCAGGAAGTCCGCCAGCGGTGGGGGATGGGCGAGCGAGCTCAGACGCGCCTTTCTAGCAAGTGCCCCGAGCTGGGCGACCTGCTGCTGAAGCTGAAGGCGGCGGGAAGGTAGGGGCGTTAGCTGTCTGCATGGCGCGTGCCTGTCGCGTATCGTTACTCTTCCTGCTGCTTGGCAGGCAAGATGTAGACGTTCTCGGCGTCCACGGCGATCTGCGCGGGGCGGTTGTAGAGGGTGTCGATCTCCTTTACGCTCTGCTTGAACGGCGTGACGTCGGGCGTCTTTGCCTGATGGAGCTTTTCGAGGAGTTTCTCGGATTGCTTGTCGTTGAACTTTCCGATGCTCTCTCCTGTGCCTTCGAGCGCCTCGTCGATGAGTGTATGGTCGCCCACGGGGGTCTTTGCGATGGCGTGACCGAGCAATTTGCCCGCGGACGCGATACCGCCCAGCAGTGCCGCATCGACGGTGTCGACAGCCCCCGCTTCGAGTGCGTTGTAGCAGTCGGTGTAGAGCTCGCGGTACGCGATCGAATCAGCCTCGAGTCCATCGCAGCGGCGTCCGCGAGCTTTGCGGGCTCGAAGTTCTGGGCGAGCATGGGTTCGAGGAACAGCGAGAACGCGTGGATGTAGGTGGCGAGCTGGCAGTCTTTGAGGTAGTCGAGCACCTTGTCGAGGCGTCTGCCCAAGCCGTCTCGCACCTCGATGAACCCTTTCTTTTTCAGATCTGCCTGTGCCTGCGAGCGGAAGAGTTCCATGTCCTGCGCGGACGACTGCTTGATGTCGAGCACCTTCATATGGGCGTTTGCCATGTAGGTGGCGTTGCCGTAGTTGAGTCCGTAACCGTTGAGGATGTCTGCGAGCGTCTTGAGGCTGCCACGCATGTTGGCCTTGTCGCGCTGACGCATGTACTCGAACATTTCGTCGACGGACTCCTGGATGGAGTCGAGCTTTTGGTTTATCTGCGCGATTGCGGCTGCCATGAATAGCGATGTTGGATCGTAAGGCACCTGCGTGACGCTCGTGGCGATGTCGCCCTCGACTACGTGGAAGCGCACCTGCCCAAGGCCCTTGGCGGCGTCGCGGTAGCCCCCTGTGAGACCGCTGCCGTCCTTGAACGAGTTGAGTTTCGACGGATCGAGCGGGTTACCATATTTGTCAGTCGCCTGGAGCAGCGTGGGCACGCTCACCGTGTTGGTGACGGTGCGAAACATCGAGGGGAGCGAGGCGAACGCCACGCCGAGTTGGGGAATTCGCTCGAGCGGTAGCTTGATGGCGCCGGAGACGTCCACCCGCTTCTGAGTGAGCGCGAGGTGGATTTTGGTCGATGCGAGCTGTTTTGCCACGAGCTCCTCTCGGCCGTCGTTCGCCGAGGGTTTGGTCTCGTTGTCTGCCATAGCGCGCTCCTTGCTTACGTTGATAGTCGTGGGCATTATCTCATCGCCTGGTGGCTTGCTAGAGCGAGGTAGAGGCCGAGCGTCTGGCGAAACTCGTTAACTGATTGCATTTCAGCGGATTGGGTTGATTATAAGAGAAGGACGGCTATCCATCTGCCCTTCCCAGTTGAGTTCGCTTTGAGCTACTGTTCGTGCCTATGCTGCTTGGGCTCAAGCCTTCTCGCTGCCGTGAAGCAGGTCGTGGCCGCCATGGCCAATGCGATGCTGGCCATCCAAGTGGAGTCGCCGGTTGCAGCGAGATTTGGTTCATCGGCTGTCGTGCGTCCCGACTTTTTTGTAGCCGCCTCGTCGGCGTCCTTTTCAGGAGTGGCAGGATCACTTTTGTTGTCGCCGGGTGAATCTACGTCGGTCTTTCCGCCCGCCTGCTCCCCTTGGGCCTTCCCCTCCACGGTGAAGGACGCATCGGTTGCCGTCCCGTCCTTCCAGACGGCCGTGACGGTGTGTCCGCCGGCGGCGAGCGTGTCCAGGTAGGACGGCCTGAGCTCGATAATCGTGCTGCCCCTGGTTGCGGTGTAGTTCTCGGCGGAGACCTCAGTTCCGTCCACGAGGAGACGCGTGAACTCATCGAGAGGACCGCTGAAGCGGAAGGTCAGACCGGCCTCGCCGTCCTTTGCATACGCCTGCCCGTCGCCCTTGGTGGCGGCATACAGCGGAGCGGTCACGTCGAAGGTGACGTCCCCCGCGTCGTCGACATCAAAGGTCTGAACGCCGGTCTTGCCGTTACGCTCGGCGTAGGCGGAGCTGTAGACGAAGGTCTCGTGGCCCGTCTTGTCGAGGACCGCGAGGGCTTGGATTTCAAACGAGCCCATCGAGAGCGACGTGGGGAACTCGATTTCGATATAGCCCCTTGCCGCATCGTAGCTGCAGCTCAACGTTTTGCGGGTCTTTAAAGAGTTCGGGTCCTCGACATAGCCGGGGTCGCCGAGGATCGGGGAGACAGACTTTACGCCGTCCGCGTCGCCTACATTGCAATAGATACGGAGGATCCCGCCGACGGGGACCCTCTTCGCGGAGATGGAAACGTTCGAGACCGTGGGCGGGTTCCGGTCGATCGCGCTGCCGGTCACCTCGAAGCACAGCTCGCTCGGGTCGCCAACCGAGAAAGTCGCGCCCGAAATGCTGTTGGCCCTGGCGTAGGAACTCTCGTACACATCGGTCTCGAACCCTAGGCCATCGGTGACCGAAAGGCCGATCAGCCTGTGCCTTCCGATCCTATTGCTGTCGAATGTGAGGTCAAACCCGTCGATAGACGAGCCTCCGTGATAATAGGCTGACGAAACAGAGCAGCCGTCGTCCGAATTCTCCCAGCCCTGCCGCAGTATGGGGGAAACGGAACGAACGCCGTCGGCATCGGAGACGGTCCAAGAGATGTGGAAGTCGGCACCGGTTGCGACCTCCCTGCTCGAGAGCGACACGGAGGACACGGTCGGCGGGTTTTGGTCCTCGGGTCCCTCGGTCACCTCATACTCGAGGGGGTCGGTGGTGAAGGTCGGACAGTCGAGCCCCTTCTCCTCGGCATACGTCGTGTCGTAGACATCGGTAACCCATCCAAGACTATCGGTCACGCCGAGGCCGATGATCCGGTACCTGCAGGGCCGGTCGCTCGGGGAGGTGGAGATATCGAAGCCCGCGGTCGTGTTGCCGGTCGACGAGAAGGCGAGACGGGAACTGATTCCATGGTCTCCGGTATCGTTTTCGACAACGACTTCGACTATGGGCGTGACGGACCGTACCCCGTCAGGGTCATCGACGCTATAGCCGACATGCAGCGTGGAGCCGGCCGTGACTGTCGTCGCGGATATCGTCACGTTGGAGATGCTGGGCGGGTTCGGGTCCGACGCGGCTAGGGCGGTTGAGGGCAAAGCAAGCGCTACGGTGGCGGACAGCGAGGCGAGCAGGCTAAGCGCGAAGCGCCTGGAGAATTTCAAGGAGGTCATTGGTGGTGCCGATCTTCCATAATTGTTGCAGCGATACCAGTATATCTTTGGCCCATGCTAGCCAGATGTTCTTTCCGCGAACGGCTCGTTAGTTTAGAGACGGCATATGGACGCCTGTCTCGTCCACGTTTCTCGTAAGGGCGATTATAAGGACATGAAGAGACTTTCTCGGAACAATCAATTGGGGATATCAAAGAAATGCTGGACGTCTCCCGATCGCTCAATGCCTTTGAGGTGAAATGCGGCGCATCGGCTACGTTGTTGAGATCATTTATCGAGCGATACGTCATTCCAGCTGAGGCCACCGTCATGAGGCTTCTGTTCCTACACCCCCCGCAATCCCGCGCGCGGCACCCAACAGCTCGTACTCCCTCTCGCTCCACTGGCACAGCTCGGCGGTCTCGACGGCGTCGCGGCACAGGTCTAGAAACACCTCAGCTCCCTCGCAGAAGCACTCGCGGGCAAAGGCGCCGGATCCGTCCGCAACGCACTTGCCGTCAGCAAAGAGCTTCCAGCTGGACGGCTCGCGCGAGTTGTCGCCGGACAGCCTGATCTGCAGTACGTGCGGGCCGCCGGCGGCACGGAGCTCTTCCTCGAGCTTCTGTACCGTAAAGCGCATCTGGTGGGAGAGGCTGCTCTTGACCATGGCCGAGGCATAGCTGTTCGGCTTGTCCAGAAGATGCATGTGATTCGGTTTGACGATCAGGTTGTGGAAGTTACGCTCGCTGCGCACAGAGAAATTGTCCATACGGACTCCTTTCATCGATGTTGGCAGGGCCACCGTGCCTCTTGGCCGGTTGGCGTCGGGATCGTGGAGCCAACTCTCTACCCCGACTCTGGATAAAACGCGCCCGCTCCTTGCGGGCAAGAGGAAGTCTATCAACGTGTACGGACAGAAATCAAGCGCCGCCTGCGAAATGACGCGTGAACGGCGTTGGTTTCCCAAGTGATTATTCGGCTTTCATCCGGAAAAGTGTCGAAATCAGCCGTGTAAAAGTACGGAAAAGTGTCGAAATAGGCACCTTAAAACTTCGGAAAAGTGTAGCTGGATGACAAAACAGCACTTAGAAGCCGGTGTTGGATGCGGGATCCTGCGGCCGCCTTCAGCCCTCGCTACTCATCGTCCCCGTCGTTGGGGTCGCCCTTGAGGGTGTTGATGTCCAGGTACTCGTCATCGTTCTCTTTTTGCTGGGTCTCCGACTCCGCTTGGGTGGGGCCGGAGAACAGACGGAATCCCTCAAACGCAATGACGCCGAGCAGGGCAATGACAATGGCGATAAAGGCAACCTTGACTGCCTGCGGAAATTCCGAGAAATGCAGTGCCTTTTCCTCGGCGTAATAATCGGCGAAGCGCTCTTCGCCCGTGCTTTTGGTATACGCCGGCGCGGACGCGGCCTCCGGGTCATATTCCGGTGCAGGCGTGGCAGCGTACGGATCGTTGAGATAATCGCTCGATGCGGTGCCATAATCCTCGGTCTCGATGCGATCGGTGCCAGCATAGCCATCGGAATAATCGGAATATGCCGCACCGCCCTCATAGTCCGCGGCGCTCGTGTTGGCGGCAAAAAGCGGGTTAACTGGAACGTCGAGCGCCGGCATGCCGGTAGAGGTCTCATCCAGATCGGCTGCAGCCCAGGAATCGTAGGCAACCTGATGGGCAACGGGCTCATCGAGCCTTGTGACCGGAGACTTGCGTGCCGCAGGAACAGGCAACTGCTGGGCGCTGTACATAACGGTGCTGTCGGCCGATTTGTTCCGCGTCGCCGCAGCGAGAAATGCCGCCGTCTCGGACGGGTCGCTTGCGGGGCGGGGAGTGGGCGTGGGCGCCGAAATGGGTGCGGGCGTAGACGCGGGCGTCGAAACAGGCGACTGCGCAGGAGTCGGCGCAGGTGCGGGCTTAGGCGCAAGTGCGGAATTGGGGCTTGACGGGCGAACCCCACCGCCCATGAGTTCGTCGGCGGTCCACGGGCGATCATCCATCACGTCGTCAAGGCTCAGCGAAAACAGGTCGTCTTCACCCTCATCGAACATGCGGTGCACATGTCCACCAATTGCCGGAATCAATCCGCGACCGGTGCATGATGCCTTGCTCAACGCCATTCTGTTCCACCCTTTCGAAATACTAATGACATCGATTATATGGAACTTTCCAAGCGGCTCGGTCTTGGATTCATGCTCTCCAGAACTCGCGCCCAAAAGGGGAGGGGCAATCTGGGCGAGTGCCTACTTGTCGTCGGCCGCCGCCTTGGCCTCATTGAGGTAGCTATAGAAGCTGTACTTGGAGATGCCAAAGAACTCGCAGGCGCGCTCGCTCGACTTGGAAATGAGGAAGGCGCCGCGACGGTCGAGGTAGCCAATGGCACGAATGCGCTCGTCTTTGGTCATGAGCGCCGCGGGCTTGCCCACAAACTGCTCGCACTCGTGCAGCAGGTCCTCGAGCAGGTCGCCGATGTTCTTGGTAATGGGCTCGGGCTCGGTGTAGCCCGTGCCGCCGGTGCCGGTAAAGGCGTCGAGCGAACGCTCAAAAGCCTTCATAAGCGTAATGTCAAAGTTAATGCCCAAAATGCCGACGGGCTTGCCCTCGTCGTTGCGGATAAAGATGGTCGAGGACTTGAGCAGCTTGCCGTCGGTGGTTTTGGTGAGGTATGGCTCGCGGTCGTGCACGTCGGTGGTGCCCTCGTGCATGGACTCAAACACAATATGGCTGGGGCCGTCACCCAGTTTGCGCCCGCTGACGTGGCCGTTTTCGATCACTACGATGGAGTGGTCCACGTCCTCGGTCTCCAGATCGTGGACGACGACTTCGCAGTTGGGGCCAAATTGGAGCGCCAGGCCGTGTGCAAGGCGCTTATAAAACTCAATCTGTGCGGGGGTCATGGGTGCCTTCCTAAAAATTAGTTTGGGCACACTTTGCCATAAACCACACTTGTTCGCAAATAACGAAAGCGTCGCTGCGTTATGTGACCGTTCGGCGGCGAAAAGGTACCGATTACGGCAACAAACAATTTGTTAGGTTTACCAATCAAAAAGTGTGATAGAACAGTGCTAACAAACTTTTTGTTTGGCATCCACATAAAAGTTCAGTCGCATGAATGGGAATGGGCTGAAACGCGTATGCGGGGGCCGGCAAGAGAGGACTTAAGGAGTTCACCGTATGGCCGATAAGATCCAGTGGGCGGGCAACACGATGCCCAAGAGCGATGACAAGCACTTGGGAATCATGAGCCTCGACCACGTGAAGAAGGCCCGCGCCTTCCACCAGTCGTTCCCTCAGTACACCGTCACTCCGCTTGCCCGCCTGGATGGTCAGGCTGCGCGCCTGGGCCTTTCCAACCTGTGCGTTAAGGACGAGAGCTATCGCTTTGGCCTCAACGCCTTTAAGGTCCTGGGCGGTTCGTTTGCCATGGCCAACTACATTGCCGACGAGACCGGCAAGGACGTTGCCGAGTGCACCTTCGATTACCTGACCTCCGATCAGCTTGCCAAGGACTTTGGCCAGGCCACCTTCTTTACTGCCACCGACGGCAACCATGGCCGCGGCGTGGCATGGGCTGCCAACAAGCTGGGCCAGAAGGCCGTCGTGCACATGCCCA
Organism: Collinsella sp.; assembly: GCA_019414325.1. Taxonomy (GTDB): domain Bacteria; phylum Actinomycetota; class Coriobacteriia; order Coriobacteriales; family Coriobacteriaceae; genus Collinsella. The sequence continues at coordinate 45,059 of DXMG01000004.1, forward strand.
AGGGTTCCACCAAGCCCCGCTTTGATAACATCGCCGCCGAGGGCGCCACGGTGACCATCGAAGAGGTCAACTACGACGAGTGCGTGCGCATGGCCGCCGCCGAGGCCGACGCCTGCGAGCGCGGCGTCATCGTTCAGGATACCGCCTGGGAGGGCTACGAGAAGATCCCGTCCTGGATCATGGAGGGCTACGGCACCATGGCTTCCGAGGCTGCCGAGCAGCTGCGCGAGATGGCCATCAACCGCCCGACGCACGTCTTTGTCCAGGCTGGCGTGGGCTCGCTCGCCGGCGCCGTGGTGGGCTACTTCACCAACCTGTATCCCGATAACCCGCCCACCTTCGTCGTGGTCGAGTGCGCGCCTGCCGCCTGCCTGTACAAGGGCGCTGCCGCCGGCGACGGCGATCCGCGCATCGTGGACGGCGACATGCCCTCCATCATGGCCGGCCTGTGCTGCGGCGAGCCCAACATCCTGGGCTGGGATATCCTGCGCAACCACACCACCGCCTTCGTGTCCTGCCCCGACTGGGTCACCGCTCGCGGCATGCGCACTCTGGGCGCTCCCGAGAAGGGCGACCCGCGCGTCATCTCTGGCGAGTCCGGCGCTGTGACCACCGGTCTGGTCGAGACTCTCATGCTCGATCCCGAGTACGCCGAGCTCAAGGAACTCATCGGCCTGGACAAGACGAGCTCCGTGCTCTGCTTCTCCACCGAGGGCGACACCGATCCGGATCAGTACCGTCGCATCGTCTGGGAGGGCGAGTATCCGACTTGCTAGCGGGTCTGACCTGTCCGGAGGCAGCCGGAGGGCTTTACTCCCTGCTCGGACAGTCCTGCTCGCACGGAGAGCACATTAAGTGCTCTCCGGCTCGTGCGGAACTCGCGACGGAGCAAAGTCCTCCGTCTGCCTCCTATGGTTACTTGCTTGTGGGGTGCTCAACCTCACGCCGCTTGGCACAAGTGATCTATCTGAAATATCTACCTGTAGGTAAACCCTTGTAGAAAGGTTGACTGTTATGACTAAAGAACTCGATTTTGATGCCATTAAGGCTGCGGCTGAGTCTCATCGTGCTGATATGACTCGCTTCCTGCGCGCTATGATCTCTCACCCCTCTGAGTCCTGCGAGGAGGGTGAGGTTGTTGCCTGCATCAAGGCCGAGATGGAGAGCCTTGGCTATGACGAGGTCAAGGTCGACGGCCTGGGCAACGTCATGGGCTTTATGGGCGAGGGCGACAAGATCATCGCCATCGACTCCCACATCGACACCGTCGGCATCGGCAACATCGAGAACTGGGATGCCGATCCCTATGAGGGCTACGAGACCGACGAGATCATTTACGGCCGCGGCGGCTCCGACCAGGAGGGCGGCATGGCTTCTGCTACCTACGCTGCCAAGATGATGAAGGACATGGGCCTCATCCCCGAGGGCTACAAGATCATGGTCGTCGGCACCGTCCAGGAAGAGGACTGCGACGGCATGTGCTGGCAGTACATCTACAACAAGGACGGCATTAAGCCCGAGTTCGTCATTTCCACCGAGCCCACCGACGGCGGCATCTATCGCGGTCACCGCGGCCGCATGGAGATCCGCGTCGACGTTCACGGCACCTCCTGCCACGGCTCCGCGCCCGACCGTGGCGACAACGCCATCTACAAGATGGCCGACATCATCGCCGACGTCCGCGCCCTCAACAACAACGGCTGTGACGAGTCGACCGACATCAAGGGTCTCGTCAAGATGCTCGACCCCAAGTACAACCCCGAGCACTTCGAGGATGCCCGCTTCCTGGGCCGCGGCACCTGCACCGTCAGCCAGATCTTCTACACCAGCCCCAGCCGTTGCGCTGTCGCTGACTCCTGCGCCATCTCCATCGACCGTCGCATGACCGCCGGTGAGACCTGGGAGTCCTGCCTGGACGAGATCCGCAACCTGCCGGCCGCCAAGAAGTACGGCGACGACGTGAAGGTCTCCATGTACATGTACGACCGTCCGTCCTGGACCGGCGAGGTCTACGAGACCGAGGCTTACTTCCCCACGTGGATCAACAAGGAGACCGCTCCGCACGTCAAGGCCCTCGTCGACGCCCACAAGGCCATGTTCGGTGACGAGCGCATCGGCTGCGAGCCCAGCATGGACAAGCGCACCGGTCGCCCGCTGTGCGACAAGTGGACCTTCTCCACGAACTGCGTTTCCATCCAGGGCCGCTACGGCATCCCCTGCGTGGGCTTTGGCCCGGGTGCCGAGTCTCAGGCTCACGCTCCCAACGAGGTCACCTACAAGGACGACCTGGTCACCGCTGCCGCCATGTACGTGGCTGCCCTGAACCTCTACGATCCGAGCCAGGCCGATGGCGACGCCACCGTGTTCCGCGCCGGTCTGACCAACAACAAGATCGATTAGTCCCATTCCTCGATTTTGTTGAGCCGGGGGCCGCTCGTGTCCCCGGCACCCCCTGTTGACTCGGGGCCCGCGGTCGTTATCTCCCATGCTTCCTCAACGGTGGCGGGTCCTCGTCATAGTGCTCTGCATGTTCTAGCCACACGCGCATGCCGGAGCACGTCTACTCATTGCGATCGTTTCATCTTTTGAAAGGACATTTCCATGGACGCCAAGTTTACCGAGCTCGTCGAGCAGCTGAACGGCCTCGATTTTAAGGGCATGTACGGCAGCGACTTCCTGCACACCTGGGATAAGACCACCGATGAGCTCAAGGCTCTCTACATCGTTGCCGACGCCCTGCGCGAGCTGCGTGAGAACAACGTTTCGTCCAAGATCTTCGACTCGGGCCTGGCCGTCTCCCTGTTCCGCGACAACTCCACCCGTACGCGCTTCTCCTTCTCTAAGGCCGCCAACCTGCTCGGCCTCGAGCTGCAGGACCTGGACGAGAAGAAGTCCCAGATCGCTCACGGCGAGACCGTCCGCGAGACCGCTACCATGATCTCCTTCATGGCCGACGTCATCGGCATCCGCGACGACATGTACATCGGCAAGGGCGACGCCTACATGGCCGAGGTCTCCGAGTCTGTCCAGCAGGCCTACGAGGACGGCGTTCTGGATCACCGTCCCACGCTTATCTCCCTGCAGTCCGACTCCGATCACCCCACGCAGTCCTCTGCCGACATGCTCTACCTCATCAACGAGTTTGGCGGTCTTGAGAACCTCAAGGGCAAGAAGGTTGCCGTTACCTGGGCCTATTCACCCTCTTACGGCAAGCCGCTGTCCTGCCCGCAGTCGCTGATCAGCCTGCTGCCCCGTTTTGGCATGGACGTCACCCTGGCCCACCCCGAGGGCTACGACCTCATGCCCGAGGTCGTCGAGCGCGCCAAGGGCTATGCCGCCGAGTCCGGCACCACCTTTAAGCAGGTCAACACCATGGCCGAGGCCTTCGAGGGCGCCGACATCGTGATCCCCAAGAGCTGGGCTCCGTTTGCCGCCATGGAGAAGCGTACCAACCTGTACGCCGAGGGCGACGACGCCGGCATCGCAGCGCTCGAGAAGGAGCTGCTCGCTCAGAACGCCACCCATCAGGACTGGTGCTCCACGACCGAGCTCATGGAGAAGACCGCCAACGGCCAGGACACCATCTTTATGCACCCGCTGCCCGCCGACATCTCCGGTGTCTCTTGCGAGCACGGCGAGGTCAACGCCGACGTCTTTGACATGCACCGCGTGGGCATGTACAAGGAGGCCAGCTACAAGCCGTACGCCATCGCAGCTATGATGTTCCTGCAGAAGGTTGCCGATCCCGCCGCTACCCTCAAGGCCCTCGACGAGCGCAACACCGCCCGTTGGTTCCAGGCCTAAAGCCGCGCTGAGGTAAGCCATGTAAAGGGGGCGCTCTGCCAACCGGCGGGGTGCCCCTTTTTGCATCGTGGGCGTGCGGGATAAGCGCTTTCGATGTAGATGCCCCGCGACGCGAGTTATGGGTACGATGGTTTCAGGGGAGGTATCGCCATGAAACTCGGTTGCGTCATTATGGCTTCGGGCGAGGGCAAGCGGTTTGGCTCTAACAAGATGCTTGCCGATATCTATGGCAAGCCGCTGATTGCCCGGACTATCGATTCGGTTCCCCGGGGCTTTGACGTCGTGGTTTCGACGCGTTGGCCCGAGGTCGCCCAGATTTGCGAGGACAAGCATTGCCCGTGCGTGCTGCACGATGGCAAGCTCAGGAGCGAAAGCGTCCGTGCGGGCCTTTCGTGGGGGGCGAGCCGCGGCTGGAAGGGTTGCCTCTTTTTGCCGGGCGACCAGCCGCTCGTGAGTTCGGATTCTTTTGAGGCCATGGTTCGCGCGTTTGATGAGCGTGGCCGCAAGTATCCGGTGCGTCTTGCGTGCAACGGTGAGCCTTCGAGCCCGGTGCTCTTTCCGGCGGAACTGTTCGATGCACTTATGTGTCTTGAGGGCAAGGACGGTGGCGGCTCGATCCTCAAGGACCGTATCGACGTGGTGCTGGTTGATGCGCGTGCTTACGAACTGTGGGACGTCGATACCGTCAAGGGACAGCGACGCATAACGGAGCATATCGCCGCCTGCTCGTATTTTGATCGCGTGGCCAACTGCATCAATCAATAAGGAGCAATTATGATCATCATCAAAAACGGCGCGCTCGTGACGCCCCAGGGGCTTCGTCGCGCCGATCTTGCCATGGATGGCGATAAGATCGTGCGGATCGCCGCGGCGATTGAGCCGGCCGAGGGCGATACCGTCGAGGATGCCGCGGGCTGCTGGGTGTTCCCGGGCTTTATCGATGGGCACACGCACATGCAGTGCTGGACCGGCATGGATTGGACAGCCGATAGCTTTGAGACCGGCACGCGCGCGGCTGCCTGCGGCGGCACGACGACCATTGTGGACTACGCGACGGCCGATCGCGGCGTGACCATGCCCGATGCCTTGGCCGAGTGGCATCGCCGCGCCGACGGCACCTGCACCGCCAACTATGCCTTCCATATGGCGCTTGCCGAGTGGAATGAGCGCAACCGCGCCGATCTTTCGGCCATGCGCGAGGCGGGCGTGTCGTCGTTTAAGACCTACTTTGCCTACGACCATCTGCGCCTGGACGATGCCGAGACGCTCGAGGTGCTGGAGGAGCTCAAGCGCGTGGGCGGTATCCTGTGCGTGCATTGCGAGAACGGCACGTTGGTCAACGCGCTGCAGAAGCGCGTGTTTGAGCAGGGTATCCACGGGCCCGAGGGCCATGCGCTCAGCCGTCCGGACGTGTGTGAGGCCGAGGCCGTGAGCCGCCTGCTGTATCTGGCGCACTTGGCCGGGGACGCTCCGGTCAACGTGGTGCACCTTTCGACCAAGCTGGGGCTCGAGGCCATTCGCGCTGCCAAAGCGCACGGGCAGAAGAACATCTATGTCGAGACCTGCCCTCAGTATCTGATGCTCGACGACACCTGCTACCTTGAACAGGGAGAGGACGGCTTTGCGGGCGCCAAGTACGTGATGAGCCCGCCGCTGCGCCATGCCGGTGACCGTGCCGCGCTGCGCGAGGCGCTTGTGGCTGGCGAGATCGATACTATTGCGACCGATCATTGCAGCTTTAACCTGCACGGGCAAAAGGACCGAGGACGCGATGATTTCCGCGCGATTCCCAACGGCGGGCCCGGCGTGGAGCATCGTCCCGTTGCGATTGCCACGAGCTTTGAGGGACAGCTGGGTCCCGAGGATCTGTGCCGCTTGATGAGCGAGAATCCGGCGCGCGTTTTTGGCATGTATCCGCGCAAGGGCTGTCTTGCCGAGGGCGCCGATGCCGACGTGTGCGTGTGGGATCCGTGCGCGCGTTGGACGATCAGCGCCGCGACGCAGCATCAGGCCGTGGACTACACGCCGCTCGAGGGCTTTGAGGCACATGGCCGCGCCAAGGCCGTGTTTGTGAACGGCGTGCTGGCGGCACGCGACGGCGAGCCCACCGGAGCCCAACCCGGCCGCTACGTGCCCCGCTAACGGGAAGACCGCCGGGGTAGCTAATTTGGGAGATGATTTTTTGGGACGGGGTAGCAAAAAGAGCCCCGTCCCAAATTTGCTACCCCTGGAGGCTGGTGGCGATGAGGGGGCGGTTGAGGGCTGCCTCGAAGCGATCTGCCATTGTTGGGTCGGCAAGCGTGTCGGCTTGGTTGAGCATGATACGGGCATTGCTGAGGTTCAGCATCTGCAGCTCGGCATTGAGCACCTGGGCGACGCGCTCTGGGGTGGCAGCGTCGGTGGGCTCGCAGCCGCAGCGCTCGCAGAAGAGCTCGGGGCGGTGGACAACCTCGGCGACGGGCTTGCCCAGCCCCGAGGCGCCGACGACCCAGACAACGTTTGCCGTGCCGGCGGGAACGACCGGCTCCCAGGCGGCATGTGCCTTGAGCGGGAGTCGCTTGCTGCCATCTGCCTCGGCCAACACATAGTCAAAGCGCTGCGCCAGCTCGTTGAGCGGCTCGGCGGGGGCGGAGAGCTTGCCTGTCTCCGGGTTCAAAACACCCGCCTGGCAGATACTTCCGCGGACAAGTCCCGCGCATGCCTCGCAGGTGCAGCCGGGAACATGTAGGGTCCCCGGCTTCCAAGGCGCGGCGTCCAGGCGACGGCTCGACCCATCCCATGGCACGCCGGCGACGGGAAACATGTGCGTGGTGGTACAGAGGAGCACGCGGCCGCCAGCGCGCATGAGCTCGAGACCCAGCGTCTTCAGCAGCGTCGACTTGCCGCCACTGCCGATAATCGCGGTAATGCCCGACTCGATCCTGAGCGCGGAGGCAAGATTGCCGCTAACCGTTTCCATCTGTTCACCGCCGTATAATACTGTGATAATAAATAATCATCAGAGTAGCGGCCGAACCGCTTTTGCTCTGCTCAAACCGTAGCACAGGGAGGTGCCCCGGGAATGCTCGTTTATGTTCGCGGCGCCGGCGATATCGCCACGGGCGTCGCCGCTCGCTTGGTGCGCGCCGGCGTTTCGGTCGTTATGGCCGATATCGCGGTTCCCACGTGCATCCGCCGCACAATCTGTTTTTGCGAGGCCATTCGCCTGGGCGAGGTCGAGGTCGAAGGCATTCGCGCTCGCTTGGCACGGACGCCGGCTGAGGCGCTTGAGATTACCGAGGCTGGAGACGTCGCCGTTGTGGTGGACCCTCAGGCCAAGATGCTCGGCGAGCTGAAACCCGCGGCTGTGGTCGACGCGATTTTGGCTAAGCGCAACTTGGGCACCACGCGCGACATGGCGCCTGCCGTCATCGCTGTGGGGCCGGGCTTTACCGCGCCGGTTGACTGCGACGCCGTGGTCGAGACCATGCGTGGGCATTTTCTCGGCCGTGTCATTACCCAAGGTTCGCCCCAGCCCAACACGGGCGTGCCGGGCATTATCGCCGGCTATGGCAAGGAACGTGTTATCCACAGCCCCGCCGCCGGCGTGTTTCGGTCCGACCGCGCAATCGGCGACATCGTGAGCGCCGGAGACGTGATTGGCTACGCGGGCGATACGCCCATGTGCACGCAGATCGATGGCTGTCTGCGCGGGCTTTTGGCGAACGGCGTGCAGGTGACTGAGGGCTTTAAATGCGCCGATGTCGATCCACGCGGCGATGCCAGCTATATCAACTACATTTCGGACAAAGCGACGTCGGTCGGCGGCGGCGTGCTCGAGGCACTCGCTATGCTCACCGATGTCTTTAGAGGATAGAAGGCGGCAATGGAAAAGCTCGATGTTGTGAATGCGGCGCTTGCCGCCCTGCGTGCTGGCGAGACGTGCGAGCTGGTGGTCGTGGCCGGTACGGCGGGGTCGTCCCCGCGCGGTGTGGGCGCCTGGATGGCCGTCTTTGCCGATGGCAGCCAGGCGGGCACTATCGGCGGCGGCAAGATTGAGCTCTTTGCGCTGGATGAGGCGCGCGAGCTCCTGAGCGCGGGACAGTCGCGTCTGGTCCGCTACACCATGGGCGGCGAGAACTCCGATACCGGCATGATCTGCGGCGGAGCCATCTGCCTGTGCTATCTGCGCCTGGATGTATCGCAGGCGCCGTTGTTCCAGTCGGTTGCCGACATCTTGGCCTATCGGCGCATCGGCGACTTCGTCATCGACTTTGAGCCGTTTATCGCGAGCGTGCTCGAGGGCGATGTGGCCGAGTACCATGGCGAGGAATCGCGCCGCACCATTGCGGGCTGCCCCGGGCTTTCGCTGGTGGAGGAGGGGAGTAAGGTCACCTACACCAACGCCGCCTCCGAGATTCCCACGGCGCACATCGAGACGCTCTGCCCCGAGGGCCTGACCTATATCTTTGGCTGCGGCCACGTGGGCGCTGCGACGGCTCGCGTGCTCACGGCGGCGGGCTTTGCCGTCGTGGCTTGCGACGACCGCCCCGGCACGCTGACCCCCGATTGGGTGCCCGGTGTCTACGACCGTCGTCTGGTCGACTACAAGAGCCTGAGCAAGCAGTGCCCCATCGGCCCGCGCGACCTGGTGGTCGTCGCCACGGCGGGTCACAAGTCCGATATCGATGTGGTGATTCAGGCCATGCGCGCCAAACCCGCCTATCTGGGCTGCTTGGGCTCGCGCCGCAAGACCGCCTTTGTGCGCGCCCGCCTGGAGCAGGAGGGCTTTACGCAGGAGCAGATCGACGAGCTGCACCTGCCGATTGGTGTCGCCATCGAGGCCGAGGACCCCGAGGAGATCGCCATCTCCATCGCCGCCGAGATGATCCACCTGCGTCGCACCAAACTCGTCCCCCGCAAGCGCTAGTCGCATCCCAAATGAGCTGCCCCAGCCCTCTGCCGCATGCGGGTCAAAATGCTACCTGTGCCATATGCCCTATAATGTCCGACCGTTGAGCGGCATGGGGCCGCTGCCTAGGGTATGGGAGGCGCAAATGGCAGAGTCGGCAGCAGGGGATGCCCTGTTCGAGCGTACGGGAAAAGTTTCGTTTGTGCAGGTATTACCCCATGCACTGCAGCATGTGCTGGCGGCATTCGCGGGTATCGTCACGCCCGCCATCATTATCGCGTCGGTCTGTGGCTTTACCCCTCAAGAGGAAGCCGCTGTCATCCAGGCGTCGCTCGTCCTCTCGGCGCTTGACATTTTCCTTCAACAGTTTCCTATAAAAGGTGTCGTCGGTTCGGGCCTGCCCATTGTGATGGGTGCGAGCTTTACCTTCGTGCCGGCGCTCAAGGCAGTCGGTCTTGAGCTTGGTTTTGAGGCCGTACTGGGCGCCCAGGTAATCGGCGGCGCGCTCGTCGCGCTCTTCGGCCTACTGTTTAGGCGCGTGAGTTTTCTATTTCCGGCCCCGGTGCTTGGCACCGTCATCTTTGTCATTGGCCTGTCGCTATGCCCAGTGGCAGTTGCCTCCATGGCGGGCGGGGAGGGCGCGGCCGATTTTGGCAGTGTCACCAACTGGGCCGTCGCACTTGTGACGTTCGTCGTCACCTTTATGGCTGGCAACTACGGCAAGGGCGCGCTTAGGCTGGGCAGCATCCTGGCTGGTATCTGCGCGGGCTTTGTTTTGGCTGCGGTGTTGGGCATGGTCGATTTCTCGGCCATCGCGACCGCCAGCTGGTTCGCCCCGCCGGCCCTGGGCGCCCATCGCCTGGTGTTCGACCCGGCCGCGTGCGCCGTTGTGGGCGTTGTCGCCATTGTCAACGCAGTACAGGTCATGGGCGAGTTTGCCGCCGTGTCGTCCGCTGCGCTCGATACCCCTGCGACCGATAGCCAGATCTCGGGTGGCCTGATCGCCAACGGCCTGGTCGGTATGCTGTCAGGCTTTTTTGGCGGCGTCCCCACGGCAACCTTTGGCCAGAATGTGGGCATTATCGCCGAGAACAAGGTCGTCAACCGCATGGTCTTTACGCTTGCGGCTGCCATCCTGCTCATCGCGGGCCTGCTGCCCAAGTGTGCGGCGGTGCTCACGTCTATTCCGCAGCCGGTCATCGGTGGCGCCACGATTGGCGTGTTCGCGACCATCGGTATGAACGGTGTGGTCATGTTTGCCCGCCACGGCCTGTCTCAGCGCGATACCACGCTCATGGGTCTCTCTATCGCCTTTGGCACGGGCATTGAGCGCACGGCCGGCGCGCTTGCCGGCGCTGGATTCCCCGCATGGGTTGGCACCGTTTTTGGCGGATCCTCCATTGCCGTCGCCGCGCTCGTTGCTGTGATCCTCAACCTGGTCCTCCCGCGCCAAAAATAACGCCCCATATATGAGTTGCGGTGGAATAGGGACTGTTTAAGCCTTTTAAGCCATCAAACAGTCCCTATCTCACCGTAACTGCTGTTTTCCTCCGTGCCCTAGGGATCAATTTGTGCGGGGGAGTTGTGGAGTTGTGCAGGCAGACGAGGTTTTTCTGGAAATACGCTCCCGATGCGCGTATAGTACCGATTGTTTTGTCGGCTCCTGCTGCGTCGAGTCCAAACCGCGAAATGCCATGAGCGGCGCGGATGCAGCCAGGAGGCACGAGGACAACCCATCGTGGCCACGCCCCGTGCTTAAAACCCCAAGAAGGAGTGAACAATGGCAGAAGAGAAGTATGTGCCGCGTCTGAAGACCAAGTACAACAACGAGGTCAAGCAGCAGCTTCAGGACAAGTTCCAGTACGAGAACGTCATGATGATCCCCAAGTTTGAGAAGATCGTCGTGAACATGGGTGTCGGCGAGGCCGCTACCGATTCCAAGGCCATCGACGGTGCCGTGCGCGACCTGCGCGCCATCACCGGCCAGCAGCCGATGATCACCCGTGCCCGCAAGTCCATCGCTACCTTCCGCCTGCGCGCTGGTATGCCGATCGGCTGCAAGGTTACCCTGCGTGGCGACCGTATGTGGGAGTTCTTCGATCGTCTGACCTCCGTCGCGATTCCCCGTATCCGCGACTTCCGCGGCATCTCCGCCAAGAGCTTCGACGGCCGTGGTAACTTCTCCATGGGCGTCACCGAGCAGCTCATCTTCCCCGAGATCGACTTCGACTCCGTCGATCACCAGCGTGGTATGGACATCACTTTCGTGACCACCGCCAATACCGATGAGGAGGCCAAGGCCCTTCTGGACGCCTTCGGTTTCCCGTTCAAGAAATAGGTTCACCTGCCCTATGAGCGCCGTTCCCAGAAGGGGGCGGCGCTTGGGGCGAACAATACTCTATGTGAGGAGGATATAAGTGGCTAAGACATCGATGATCGTCAAGTGCAATCGCAAGCAGAAGTTCTCTACTCGTGAGTACACGCGCTGCCAGCGCTGCGGCCGTCCGCACTCTGTGTACCGCAAGTTCGGCCTGTGCCGTGTCTGCTTCCGCGAGCTTGCACTCAAGGGCGAGCTTCCCGGCGTTAAGAAGGCCAGCTGGTAAGTCACTACCAGCGTTTCAAGCATCCGTTTGGAACAGGGAAAACGCGCTAGTTAGGCTTTGCCGTTAAGGGCGGCGAAGAACCAAGAGCACGTGTTCATCAAGAACGAAGGAGAATCTGTATGAACCTTACAGACCCGATCGCAGATATGCTTACGCGCATCCGTAACGCTAACTCTGTGAACAAGGCCACGGTCTCCATGCCGAGCAGCAAGAAGCTCGTCGAGATCGCTCGTGTTCTGCACGAGGAGGGCTACATCGAGGGCTACGATGTCGAGGACACCGTTCCCCAGAAGACTCTGCACATCACGCTTAAGTATGGTCCCAAGAAGGCTAAGGTCATCAACGGCATCCGCCGCATTTCCAAGCCGGGCCTGCGTAAGTACACCGGCGTTGCCGACATGCCCCGCGTCCGCGGTGGCCTTGGTACCGCCATTATTTCCACCAGCCATGGCGTTATGACCGACCGCGATGCTCGCAAGCACAACGTCGGCGGCGAGATCATCGCTTACGTCTGGTAATTCGCTCGGTAGGTAGAAGGAAAGGAGATCACCGTGTCTCGTATCGGTAATAAGCCTGTCCAGATTCCCGCCGGAGTCGAAGTGGCAGTCAACGGCAACAACGTTGTCGTCAAGGGCCCCAAGGGCCAGCTCGAGCTCGATGTCTTTGAGAAGCTCGCTATCAACATCGAGGACAACGTCCTCACCGTTTCCCGTCCCGACGACGAGCGTGAGACCCGTGCCCGCCACGGCCTCACCCGTGCCCTCATCCACAACATGGTTGTTGGCGTTTCCGAGGGCTTCGAGAAGAAGCTCGAGCTCGCCGGCGTCGGTTACCGCGTGCAGCAGAAGGGCAAGAACCTCGAGTTCTCCCTGGGCTTCTCGCACCCCGTGATCGTCGAGGCTCCCGAGGGCATCACCTTCGAGGTTCCCGACAACACCCACGTGAACGTCAAGGGTATCAACAAGCAGCAGGTCGGTCAGATCGCCGCTGAGATCCGCGGCCATCGTCCTCCCGAGCCTTACAAGGGCAAGGGTATCCACTACGTTGGCGAGCACATCCGCCGCAAGCTGGGTAAGGCCGCCAAGTAGTCGTAACCGACTCACTCGCATAAGACCAGCACCCCGTCAGGTGCTGGCAAGATCAACCTTTTTAGGAGTTTACGTATGAACAAGCATAAGGCGAAGCTGGAAGGCCTCAAGCGTCGTCAGCGTCGTGTTCGCGGCAAGGTCTCGGGTACCTCCGAGCGTCCGCGTCTTCGCGTGACCCGTACTAACGCCAACATCTATGCCCAGATCATCGACGACAGCAAGGGCTCTAGCCTGACGCTCGTCTCTGCCTCGACCCTCGAGGCCGAGTTCAAGGGCACCCACACCTCGAACAAGGAGGCTGCGGAGAAGGTCGGTCAGCTCGTTGGCAAGCGTGCCATCGAGGCCGGCATCACCAAGGTCGCCTTCGATCGCGGTGGCCGTATCTACCATGGCCGCGTCAAGGCCCTCGCCGACGGTGCTCGTGCCGCCGGTCTCGAGTTCTAGGAGGTATGTAGCACATGGCTCGTAATCAGAAGCAGCAGCGCGAGGCCTCCGAGTTCGAGGAGCGCGTCGTTTACATCAACCGCGTGTCGAAGACCGTCAAGGGTGGTCGTCGCATGAGCCTCGTCGCTCTCGTCGTCGTTGGCGACGGCAAGGGCAACGTCGGCGTTGGCATGGGCAAGTCCGCTGAGGTGCCCCTGGCCATCTCCAAGGCGTCTCTCGATGCCAAGAAGAACATGTTCCACGTGCCGGTGACCGAGCAGGGCACCATCCCGCACGAGGTTCTCGGCCACTTTGGTGCCGGCCGCATCATCATCAAGCCCGCTGTCGAGGGTACCGGCGTTATCGCCGGCGGCGCTGTGCGTCCCCTCTTCGAGCTTGCTGGCATCAAGAACGTCCTGTCCAAGTCCCTCGGTACCGACAACGGCCTCAACATCATCAAGGCTGCCGTCGAGGGCCTCAAGGAGCTCTCCAGCCCTGAGGACGTCGCGGCTCGCCGTGGCCTGACGGTCTCCGAGATGTTCGTCGGTAAGGAGAACTAAGCATGGCTGACACCATCAAGATCAAGCAGGTCCGCAGCACCAACGGTTGCAAGCAGGACCAGGTCCGTACTGTCCGTGCCCTCGGTCTCCACAGGATCCGCGAGGTTCGCGAGATTGCTGACAACGAGTCCGTCCGCGGCATGATCTTCAAGGTCAAGCACCTTGTCGAGATTGTAGAGGAGTAGCAAATGCAGCTTCACGATCTTACTCCCGCGCCCGGTTCCACTAAGAACCGCAAGCGCGTCGGCCGTGGCAATTCTTCGGGTCACGGCACCACTTCTGGCCGCGGCCAGAAGGGCCAGGGTTCCCGCTCTGGTGGCACCAAGGGTGCCGGCTTCGAGGGTGGCCAGACTCCGCTGGCTATGCGCCTGCCCAAGCTTCCGGGCTTCCGCAACCCCCGTCGTATCGAGTACACCGCTGTTAACGTTGAGCGTCTCGAGCGTAAGTTCGAGGACGGCGCTGTGATCGACGGTGCCGCTCTTAAGGCCGCTCGCATCACCAAGAGCGAGTTCGAGCCCGTCAAGGTGCTCGGCAATGGTGAGCTCACCAAGAAGTTCACGGTCAAGGTCGACAAGGTCAGCGCTTCTGCGCAGGCCAAGATCGAGGCCGCTGGCGGAAAGGTCGAGCTGCCGTGCTAAATGGTCTTAAGAATGCTTTCCGCATCAAAGAATTGCGCGAAAAGATTCTTTTTACCATAGCTATGCTCGTCGTGTACCGCATTGGTGCGCACGTTCCTGTGCCCGGCATTCCCTTCCAGGGGATGCTGGGCCTTTTCTCGACCGATAACAATTCGGTCGCCGCAGGTGCTATGGCCCTCCTGAATCTTTTCTCTGGCGGCGCGTTGAGCTATGTGTCGGTGTTTTCGCTGGGCATCATGCCTTACATCACCAGCTCGATCATCCTCCAGATGCTCCAGGCCGTTGTGCCTTCCCTGCATGAGCTTGCCCGCGAGGGCGAGGTCGGTCAGACCAAGATTACGCAGTATTCGCGTTACCTCACCCTGGCTCTGGCAATCCTCAACTCCGTGGGTTACCTCTTCCTCTTTAAGAGCTTCGGCATCAGCTTCAATGGCGCCGGCGCTCCCGAGATCATCTTCGACCTCATGATCGTCGGTACGCTCACCGCAGGCGCTATGCTGATCATGTGGATTGGTGAGCTCATCACCCAGCGCGGTATCGGCAATGGCATGTCGCTGATCATCTTTGCGAACATCATGGCCGGCCTTCCGCAGGCTATCTTCTCCAGCACCGAGGGTAATGCCGGTGGTATCATCACCATGGTGATTATCTGCGCCATCATCCTGCTGGTTATCCCGCTGATTGTTTTCCTTGAGCGCGGCCAGCGCCGCATCCCGGTCTCCTATGCCAAGCGCGTCGTGGGCCGTCGCATGATGGGTGGCCAGACCACCTACCTGCCCATCAAGGTCAACACCGCGGGCGTCGTGCCGATCATCTTTGCCTCGGCGCTGCTGTACTTCCCGGCTCAGATTGCCGTGTTCTTCCCCGGCATCGGCTGGATTCAGGCAGTTGCCTCTGCGCTTTCGACCGGTTGGCTCAACTGGGTGCTTAACGTTGTCCTCATCGTGTTCTTCGCGTACTTCTACACCTCTATGGTGTTCAACCCCGATGACACGGCCGACAACCTTAAGAAGCAGGGTGGCTTTATTCCGGGCGTCCGTCCGGGTAGGGCTACCGCGGCCTACATCAAGAACGCGCTCAACAAGATCACGCTTCCCAGCGCTGTCTTTTTGGCGCTCATCGCCATCGTGCCTTCGATCATCTTCTCCTTCACGGGTAACCATCTGATCCAGGCATTTGGCGGCACGTCCATCCTCATCATGGTCGGCGTCGTGCTCGACACGGTCGATAAGCTCGAAGGCCAGATCAAGATGTATGATTACGATGGATTCTTTAAATAGGCTAGAGGAGGATTGCTCATGAACCTCGTATTGCTCGGAGCTCCGGGTGCCGGTAAGGGCACCGTCGCACAGGAGCTCGTCGCCGAGTTTGGCGTCGCTCACATTTCCACGGGCGACCTGCTGCGTGCTGCCGTCAAGGGTGGCACCGAGCTTGGTATTCAGGCTAAGAAGTACATGGACGCTGGCGAGCTCGTTCCCGACCAGCTCGTGATCGACCTTGTCAAGGAGCGCCTTGCTGCCGATGACGCCCAGCAGGGCTTCATCCTCGACGGCTTCCCGCGCAACACCGCCCAGGCTGTGACGCTCGATTCCGAGCTCTCCGCCATGGGTCGCGAGATCGACTGCGCCCTTCTGGTCGACGTGGCCCCCGAGGTCATCATCGATCGTCTGTCTTCGCGTCGCACTTGCCGCGCCTGCGGTTACACCGGCACCGCTGCCGATGCTACCTGCCCCAAGTGCGCCGGCGAGATGTATCAGCGCGACGACGACAAGCCCGAGACCATCAAGAACCGTCTCGACGTCTACGAGAAGTCCACGAGCCCGCTCGTCGACTACTATCGTGGCCAGGGTCTGCTCAAGTCGGTCAACGGTGACCAGGCTCGCGAGACCGTGTACGGGGATGTCAAAGAGGCTCTCGGTCTATGATCAAGATTAAGTCTGCAACGCAAATCGAGCAGATGAAGAAGGCAGGAGCGCTATCTAAGATGGCGCTCCGCCACGTTGGAGCCATGGTGCGCCCTGGTGTTTCGACCTTTGAGCTCGATCAGCTCGCGGAGCAGATTATCCGTATGCATGGCGGCACCCCGGCCTTTAAGGGTTACGGCGGGTTCCCCGGTACCATTTGCGCATCGATTAACGATGCCGTGGTCCACGGTATTCCCAACCCCGACATGATCCTGCGCGATGGCGATATCATCTCCATCGATACGGGAGCCGTTGTCGACGGTTGGGTTGGCGATAACGCTTGGACGTTTTTTGTCGGCACACCCACGCCCGAGGCCAAGGCCCTGTGCGAGGTCACGCGCGATTGCCTTAAGGCTGCCATCGAGCAGGCTGTTCCCGGTAACCATATCGGGGATGTTGGTTACGCCGTTCAGTCCCTCGCCGAGTCTCACGGTTACGGCGTGCTTCGTGACTATGTGGGCCATGGCATTGGCCGCGTGATGCACGAGGACCCCAACGTTCCTAACTATGGAAAGAAGGGGAGGGGCGTTCGCCTCCAGGCCGGCATGGTCATTGCCATCGAGCCGATGGTTACGATGGGTTCCAACCATGTGAGCACGGGCTCCGACGGTTGGATTGTTACGACCAACGACCACCTGCCCGCCGCGCACTACGAGAACACCGTCGCCATTACCAATGACGGTCCGGTGATTATCACCACGGATGCCCAAGGTGCTTGGTGTTCGCTCCAAGGCGGAGAAATGTAACAAGTTCCACTTAGTTGTGGAGCCATTACGAAGTTATTACGATGCGTGCATACGTGTTGTAGAATACTCAATCGCTGTCGTTTTCTAGAGAAAGATGATTGCTTGTGAAGAAGGAAGACGCAATTGAGCTCGAGGGTACGGTAAAGGAACCGCTGCCCAATGCCATGTTTAAGGTCGAGCTCGAGAACGGTCATTCGGTTCTGTGCAACATTTCTGGCAAGATCCGAATGAATTACATCCGTATTCTCCCCGGTGACAGGGTTGTCGTGGAGCTTTCCCCGTACGACCTGACCCGCGGCCGCATCACCTATCGCTACAAATAGCGGCACGCATACGCGCACTCCATTTCCGACTGCAGGCTTAGCTCAACCTACGGTCGGATTGTGTGTGAAGACCAGCCATAGTTTTAAACGCCTGCGGCTGGGCGAGTAGATAGTAGGGAAGTAGTTTGAGCGCTACCGAAAGGAAGAACGATGAAGGTACGTCCTTCGGTCAAGAAGATGTGCGATAAGTGCAAAATCATTAGGCGCCATGGCAAGGTCCTCGTCATTTGCGAGAACCCCCGTCATAAGCAGCGTCAGGGTTAAGAGAGGAGACTACGTTGGCCCGTATTAATGGTGTCGACCTCCCGCGTGAGAAGCGCGTTGAGATCGGTCTGACCTACATTTACGGCATCGGCCGCACCACTGCGACGAAGATTTGCGTCGAGTGCAACGTTAACGTGGATACGCGCGTTAAGGACCTCACCGAGAATGAGGTTAACGCCATCCGTGATTATATCGATAAGAACCAGATCATGGTTGAGGGCGACCTCCGCCGTGAGCGCAACCAGAACGTCAAGCGCCTTATGGACATCGGCTGCAACCGCGGCCTTCGTCACCGCAAGGGCCTCCCGGTCCGCGGCCAGCGCACCCACACTAACGCTCGTACCCGCAAGGGCCCGAAGCGTCAGATCGGTGCTAAGAAGAAGAAATAAGGAGCGCTAGATAGATGGCTACTGCTAAGAAGAACGTTCGCGCTGCCCGTCTGAAGCGCGCGGACCGTAAGAACATTTCCGTGGGCCAGGCTCACATTCGTTCTACGTTCAACAACACGATCGTTTCGATCACCGATCCCCAGGGCAACGTCATTTCCTGGAAGTCGGCTGGCCAGGTGGGCTTCAAGGGCTCCCGTAAGTCCACGCCGTTCGCTGCCCAGATGGCTGCCGAGGCTGCTGCCAAGCAGGCCATGGAGCACGGTATGAAGAAGGTTTCCGTCTTCGTCAAGGGCCCCGGCTCCGGTCGTGAGACCGCCATTCGCTCCCTCCAGGCTGCTGGCCTCGAGGTCTCGAGCATCCAGGACAAGACCCCCATTCCGCACAACGGCTGCCGCCCCAAGAAGCGTCGCCGCGTGTAACTGAAAGGATCGTATCAATATGGCAATCGACAGGACTCCTGTTCTTAAGCGCTGCCGTCAGCTCGGGATCGATCCCGCTGAGCTCGGTTACAGCAGCAAGAAGGAATCTATCCGTCAGCCCAAGCGCCGTCGCAAGGAATCTGAGTACGGCATGCAGCTGCGCGAGAAGCAGAAGGTCAAGTTCATCTATGGCGTTCTGGAGAAGCAGTTCCACGGCTACTTCAACAAGGCCCGCAAGATGAACGGCGTCACCGGTGAGAACCTCATGATCATCCTTGAGTCTCGCCTCGACAACGTCGTCTTCCGTCTTGGCTTCGCCCGCACCCGCAAAGAGGCTCGTCAGTCCGTCCGTCACGGTCACTTCACCGTGAACGGCAAGCGCGTGGACATCCCGTCCTACCGCGTCAAGGCCGGCGACGTCGTCGCTGTCGGCGAGAAGTTCCGTGACCTCCTCCCCATCAAGGAGGCTCTGATTTCCTCCGAGCGCTTTGAGGTCCCTGGCTGGCTCGAGGTCGATATCGAGAAGCTGTCTGGTAACGTGCTCGCTCTGCCGACGCGTGAGCAGATCAGCGGTGATATCAACGAGCAGCTCATCGTCGAGCTCTACTCTAAGTAGTCCATCCGGGCTGCTGAGGCTGGAGGTAATACATGTCAGAATTCATTAGGCCTCAGGTTCAGGTCGAAGAGATCAACGAGACGTCTGCTCGTGTCTCCGTCGAGCCGCTCGAGCGTGGCTACGGCGATACGCTGGGTAACTCCCTTCGTCGCGTTCTTCTGTCCTCGCTCGAGGGTGCCGCCGTCGAGGCTATTCAGATCGATGGTGCGCAGCACGAGTTCATGACCATCCCTAACATGGTCGAGGATGTCACCGACATCGTCCTGAATGTCAAGGGTCTTGTCTTCAGGGCTCTCGGCACGACCGACGAGGCGACCGCCACCATCTCGGTTGACGGCCCCTGCGAGGTCACCGGTGCGGACTTCTTTATTCCGTCCGAGTTTGAGCTGGTCAACCCCGAGCAGCACATCGCTACGCTCACCGAGGGTGGCCATCTCACCATGAGCATGCGCATCGGCTATGGCCGCGGCTATGTTTCTGGCGAGGCCAACAAGCGCGACAACGATCCCATCGGTGTGATCCATGTCGACTCGCTGTACTCGCCGGTTTCCCGTTGCGCCAAGCTCGTTGAGGCTTGCCGTGTCGGTCAGCATACCGACTACGACCGCCTTGTCCTCGAGATCGAGACCAACGGCTCCATCGCCCCGCGCGACGCCGTGGTCCAGGCTGCCAATATCATCAACCAGCATATGGCCGCCTTTATGAACCTTGCCGAGACCCCCGAGGTCGAGGAGGAGGCTTCGATCTTCGCTCCCGAGGTCACCAACGACAACGCCGAGCTGGACAAGCAGATCGAGGATCTGGACCTTTCCGTCCGTTCCTACAACTGCCTTAAGCGCGCCAGCATTCACTCGGTCCGTCAGCTCGTTGAGTTCTCGGAGAACGATCTGCTCAACATCCGTAATTTCGGTGTTAAGTCGATCGAGGAAGTGAAGGACAAGCTTGAGTCCATGGGCCTGAGCCTGAAGGCTTAATGCTTCGCATATTTGAGGAGAAACTAGACCATGCGTCACAACGTTAAGAAGGGCCTTAAGCTCGGCACCGATGCGAGCCACACCAAGGCCATGAAGAAGAGCCTTGCTAAGGCCCTCTTCGAGAACGACCGCATCAAGACCACCGAGACCCGCGCTAAGGCGCTGCGTTCGGTCGTCGATCCGATCATCACTTGGGCCAAGAAGGGCGACCTGCACTCTCGTCGTCTGGCTATCGCCAAGCTCGGCGATAAGCAGCTCGTTGCCGAGATCTTCGACAAGGCTGCTCAGGGCATGTGGCAGGACCGCAACGGCGGTTACACCCGCATCATGAAGCTCGGTAACCGTAAGGGCGACAACGCTCCCATCGTTATCATGGAGCTCGTCACCGAGCCTTGCACGCCTAAGGCCAAGAAGGCTGCTCCGGCCCCCAAGAAGGCCGCTGCTCCCAAGAAGGTCGAGGCTGTCGAGGAGACCGCTGCCGAGGAGGCTCCTGCTGAGGAGACCGCTGAGTAGACATTCCGTCTGCATAGGCTATATTCGAGGGGTACGTTCGCGTACCCCTCTTTTTTTGTCGCGATACCGTTGCTTGTTTGTTGGGAGCGCCCATGACTGCGCCGTCTGATTTCAATTCGATTTCCGAGCTTGACGCCACGCTCGTATTTCGCGTGGCCTATGATGGCTCGTCGTATAGCGGATTTGCCGAGCAGCCGGGCCAGACGACGGTTGCGGGTGAGCTACGTCGAGCCATCGAGACGCTGCTTCGCCGCCCGATCGATCTGACGTGTGCGGGGCGTACCGATGCCGGCGTGCATGCCGTGGCTCAGTACATCAGCGTGCCCGTAACGGACGCTGAGCTCGCTTGTACGCGCCGTAGGTGGCTGCGGGCTATGGATGCCCTGCTGCCCAAAGATATCGCCATAAACGAGGTCTACAAGGCCCGTAAAGGCTTTTCTGCGCGTTTTGACGCGCGTTCCCGTACGTATACGTACCGTATTGCCGATCGAGATGCGCGCCCCGTGCTGTCCCGCGGTGCCGTGTGGTGGCATCGCTATCCCCTCGACGTCGATGCGATGGCGGCCGCCTGCCCTGCGCTTTTGGGCGAGCAGGACTTTAAGAGCTTTTGCAAGGTTGCCTCTGCTGTGGGCAAGCCCACGCACCGCTGCGTGATGCGTGCGGAGTTTGGCCACGAGGTCGCTTTTGGCGAGGATATCCTGACCTTCACTATCGAGGGCAATGCGTTTTTGCACTCGATGGTGCGTACCATTGTAGGAACGCTCGTGGAGATTGGCATGCATCGTCGCGATCCCCAGTGGATGCGCGAGGTTATTGACGCCCGTGACCGAACCGCTGCGGGTCCCACGGCGCCTGCCTGCGGCCTTACGTTTATGGGTGTGGATTACGGCCCCGACGAGCTTGTCGTGCTCGACTAGGGGAGTGCTCGGCGCGTCTGTGCCTTGCACATACTATGTGTGAGCTGCGCGTGTGCAACATCTGTTCTTGGCGTGCAACATGTTAGGCGGCTCGTTGCTTTTATAGCTCGGGTGTACCATGAACGACAGTTTGATTTGGTGCTATCGAGAGGATGGAAAACTTGGTTCGACGTGGCTCGCATCCGCGACTTTCGGTGATCCTTGTGGTAGAAGGTTCGCCCAGCTATGCGATGCGTGCGCTCGAGAGTATCCAGAACCAAGACCTCTACGATTTGCAGATTGTCGTTGTCTGTCGCGATACTGCGCCCGGTGTGCGCCATTCGCTTCAAGTTGCTGCCGACAGGGACATCCATATTGATTTGATTGACGTCGAGGACGCGAAGCACAGCGCTTGTCTTCGTGCCGGTTTTGCTGCCTCGCGCGGCTCTCAAATCATCGCTATGAACGCCGATGAGTGGTTTGCTCCGCAGTCCCTTTCCAAGATGGTCGATATCGCGTGCGATACTGCGGCAGACATAGTGTTCCCCACGGTGTCGCTCGACCGCTATGATGCACATCGAGAGCGCCATTCGCGTGTCTTGGATGCTGCCTCTATTGCCATAGAAGACGAGTCTTCTATGGTGACTGGGCTGCCCCAGTTGATTTTGGGCGGCCTAGTCGCTCAGACCTCTGGCGTGATGTATAGCCGTCCGCTGTTTGAGGCATGCCTGTCGCGCGGCAAGGCGTACCGTACGGTTGAGTTTATGGCTTATGCGCTCTCGCAGGCACGATTCGTGTCCGGCTGCGGCGACGCTTGTTTCCACGCGGCGGCACCTAAGCTTACAGATGCCTTTGATCCCACCATGTATGCCAGGATATCCGATGACACTCGAGCGCTCGACGAGCTTGCGGACTCACTCTCGGAAGCAGATAGCGGTGGTCGGCTCAAGCTGGCAAGCCAAAAGTTCTACTTTGCCGGACTGGTCGCCTGCATCGAGAATTTGTGTCTGAGCCCGCATGGGGTGTCGTCAATCGAGCGTTCCGCCCGCATGCGTGATATGCTCGAGGCGCCTCGAACCCGTCAGATGGTCGCCGCGCTCAGGGATAACCATCGGGGACTCGGTCTGTTGTTTGGGCCGATCGCCAGCGCCAAGCCCGCGCGCTGCGTGATGTGTACGCATCTGGCAGCTTTTCTTAACCGGACGGGCGCAAAAACCGCCTAAACGGCTCATTACGAAACAAACTTGCATAGAATTGTTTCGAAATGCGTTCTTATACACAAAAGCCTTCAAATAGCGTTAAACTATTCAATCACTGATTGATTGTCTCCGCCATCTTTTGGAGAGAGGGTTTGTATGGCTAAAAAACGCAATGGGCGCCAGGATGCCATTAGAGATATTGTGCGCAATAAGGATGTCCGCACGCAGCGCGTGCTGGTCGATGAGCTCCGTGCTATGGGCTTTGATTGCACGCAGGCGACTGTCTCTCGCGATATTGCCGATATGGGGCTGCGTAAGCTCCCTGAGGGCATCTATGTTCTGGCAGAGGACCTGCACCTGCAGCGTATGGTTTCCGAGCTCGTAACGGGCGTTCTGCGTACTGATAATCTGGTTATGATCAAGGCTCAGCCTGGCACGGCTTCCGGCATCGCCGCCGCCGTTGATGCGGCAGAGTTACCCGATGTGCTTGGCTCGCTTGCCGGCAACGATACGATTTTGGTTATTGCCCAGACGGCCGAGGACGGCGAGCGTCTCGAGGCGCTGATCAATAAGTTGAGCAATTCTCGCAAGTAGGTGTGCGGGTCGTGCGCTCGGCATTGTGTGCGCTGACATAGTGGCTTGTAAGGGGCATCGACGTTGGTCGGTACCCCTTTTTGTTTGCCGGTATAAAGACCGCCCACCAGGTCGCTTCAAACTAAAAGGCCCCGAGCAGTTCAATAAGCTGCTCGGGGCCTTGTTGGCTTTAGTCGCGTACTTCTTAGCCGACCGTATCGTCAGGCGTGGGCGAGGGGTCGGGAGTGGGCGTAGGCGTAGGCGTAGGCGTGCCGCCATCGCCGCCGGTCGAGCCACCAGTGGAGCTGCCCGTCGAGCCACCAGTGGAGCTGCCCGTCGAGCCACCGGTCGTACCGGTGCCGCCGGTGGTGTCGCCGCCCGTGGTCTCGGTGGTCGTGGTCGTCGTGGTAGTTGTTGTGGTGGTTTCCTCTTCCTCTTCGTCCTCGTCCTCGTCGTCGTTCTCCGACTTCTTGGTGTTGTTGGTGCCGTAGAACTTCCAGACGCTGTTGTTCTTGTAGGTGGGCGCCGTTCCGGTCGCAAACTCCTCGCGCTCGGTACCGGTCAGAACGGTGTTCATAAACCGCTTAAAGACAGGCAGGTTGGTGCTGTCGCCCAGCAGGTCCGTGCCGTACTTTTGGATGGGGATCTCGCCCGCGGAATAGCCGGTCCACAGGGCGCACGCCAGCTGCGGGGTATAGCCGCAGAACCAAAGGTTGGTGGTGTTGTCGGTGGTGCCCGTCTTGCCGGCATAGGGCTGGTTGACACTCAGGGCGCCGGCAGCACCCGTACCGCTGCCCTTCATGACGCCGGACAGAACATCGGTGACCGCGGCGGCCTCGCCCTCGGTAAGCACCTGTGAGGGATTGTCGGTGTGCTGGTACAGCACCGAACCGGTACGAGAATCAATCTCGGTGATGGCGATCGGCTGGCGATAGTAGCCGCCGTTGGCAAACGTCGCGTAGGCGGCGGCCATCTCGAGTGGCGAGATCGAGCCGGTGCCGAGCGTCATGACGGGAACGTCCTCGATGTTGTCCTTGGCGGGGTCGATGCCGAGCTTTTTGACGAGCGAGATGATCTTGCTGTTGCCGACGGCTTCCGCCACCTGGATGTAGCCGGTGTTGGAGGAGTATGCCGTCGCCTGCTTAAGCGTGATGTTGCCGTAGCTCTGGTTGGCGTAATTTTGGACCTCGGTCGTGGTGCCCTTGGCCTTGAGCGGCGAGTTGCAGTTGAGGGTGACGTTGGGGTTCATGCCGTTTTGGATGGCAGTTGCCAGCGTAAAGGCCTTAAAGGTGGAGCCGACGGGACGCTTGGCCGTGGCATGGTTTACGTGGTTCTCGTCGGCGTTGTAGTCGTAGCCGCCCACCATGCACTTGATGTAGCCGGTCTTGGGGTCGACGACGACCATGCCCATGTCCAGGCCGTCAAGCGAGAGCGTGTCGAGCTGCTCGCGGACGGCATTCTCTGCCACCTGCTGCATCGTGGGGTCGATGGTGGTCTTGACGGTCAGGCCGCCCTTAAAGAGCACGTCGGTCGAGAACTCCTGCTCCAGCAGCTGCTTGACGTAGGAGACAAAGTAGGGCTGCGAGTATACGTCGACGCCGCTGCCCGAGATTTCGGTCACATTGAGGGTGATGGGCTCGGCCTGTGCGGCATCGTGCTCCTCCTGGGTGATGTGGCCCAGGCGCAGCATGTTGTCGAGAACCTTGTTGCGGCGAGACAGTGCCAGATCGGGATTGACCGTGGGGTCGTACTGCGAAGGCGAGTTGGGAAGGCCGATGAGTAGCGCGGCCTCGCTCAGGGTGAGGTCGGCGGCGCTCTTGGACAGATAGGTCTCGGCTGCGGCCTCGATGCCGTAGGCGCCGTGGCCGTAATAGATGGTGTTGAGGTACATCATGAGGATCTCGTCTTTGGAGTACATGTCCTCCATCTTGATGGCGATGTAGGCCTCGCGCACCTTACGCTCAATGGTCGAGTCGAATTGCTCCTCCTGCAGGATGGTGTTGCGCACAAGCTGCTGGGTGATCGTCGAGGCGCCTTCGTGCCCGCCGCCGAGGGTTGCCACCGCAGCACGCGCGATACCCCACAGGTCGATACCGCCGTGCTCGTAGAAGCGCTCGTCCTCGACGTCAACGGTGCCCTGCAGCACGTAGGGGGAGACCTCGTCCTTGGTGATGGACTTGCGGTTTTGCGTGTAGAAGCTCGCGATCTTGTTGCCGTTACAGTCGACGATCTCGGTGGGCTCGCTCACCAGATACGCGTTGGCGTCGGTGTAGTCGGGCAGATCGGACAGCCAGCGGTTGACGTTGCCGACCATGCCGATGCCAAACGCCATGCCCGCAATCAGCAGAAAGCCCAAAAACGAGAGCAGGATTATGGGCAGGGCGTGCGTCTTTGAACGGCTGTGTCCCTGTCGTTGGCGAGGACCCATATATTGACCTCCAGGTATGTCGTGCCGGACGGCGGATGTGCCGTCGGGGCAGGATGGACATAAGTTATTACACGATAAACCAAACGGGGCGCGCGAGGCCTCGTGTATGCTGGAAGACGGCATTTTTCAGAGTGAATGCATACCTTGGTAAGGAGTTTGTCGATGGCGATTCGGACGATGGGGCCGAGCGGACAATACGAGACTGGATTGGATGCTGCCGGTGCGGCGCTACCCGAGCTGCTGGCGCCGGCGGGCGGGCTCGACCAGATGCTTGCGGCCATCGCCGCGGGTGCCGATGCCATCTATGCGGGGTTGGGCGGCTTTAACGCCCGTGTGAGCGCCCATGGCTTTACGGATGACGAGTTTGCGCGCGGCTGCGCCGTGGCGCATGCCCATGGCGTGCGTGTGTACGTGACGCTCAACGTGTTCGTGTTTGACGATGAGTTGTCCGACGCGGTGGCGTTGGGAGCTCATGCGCTGGGGCTGGGCGCCGATGCTCTGATTGTCGCCGATGCCGGGTTGGTCTGCGCGCTGCGCGCGGCGATTCCCGGGGTCGAGATTCACCTGTCCACGCAGGCGGGCGCTCATAGCGAGGGTGCCGTGCGGCTTGCCGCCGATGAGCTGGGGGTCGAGCGCGTGACGACGGCACGCGAGCTGACGGTCGACGAGATTGCGGCGCTATGTGCCACGGGCGTGCCCATCGAGGTATTCTGCCACGGTGCGATTTGCATCGGCTATTCGGGGGCGTGCGAGTTCTCGGCCCTGCGGCGTGGGCGCTCGGCGATGCGCGGCGACTGCACGCAGCCGTGCCGTCTGGCGTACGACCTGGTGGACGAGGCGGGGCAGAGCGTTGTCGCCGTCGAGGGAGATCGCCTGCTGTGTCCGCGCGACTATCTGGGTATTGCGCATCTGCCCGAGCTTGTAGATGCCGGCGTGGCGTCGCTCAAGATCGAGGGGCGCATGAAGAACCCCGATTACGTATTCAACGTGGTGCGGGTGTGGCGCCGGGCACTCGATATGCTGTGCGACGGCGCGTGGGACCCCGGTGCCGTGGAAGAGCTTGAGCGCGAGCTGGGAAGGTCGTTTAACCGTGGGTTTACCGATGCGTACCTGCGAGGGCGTTCGGGTGCCGAGCTGATGAGCTTTGAGCGCGCAATTAACCAGGGCGTGCGCGTGGGGCGCTTGGTCGCTGCGGGCCACGAAGAGGTGACCGTTGAGCTCGATGCCGCCGTGGCGGCGGGTGACACGCTCGAGATTCGGTTCTATCCGGGTGCCGACGCGCGTCCCGATGTGCCCAAGCGCTGGCCGCAGGTGCCCTGTCCGGTGGATGCCGCAGCGGGGGAGCGCGTCGTCGTGCATTGCAAGCGTAAAGTGGACGCGGGCTGCGAGGTATACCTGATTCGCAGCGCCGGCGTGTTGGGGCAAACGGCGGCGGTGTTGGAGTGCATGCGGGCCGAGGCGGATGCGATTGCGCCCGTTGCGCGTGCCGTTGAGGTGCTGCCCTTTGAGGACGTTGCGGTGGATGGCGGTGCGTCGACGGAGTTGGTGGAGTGCGTGGTTCCCGCTCGCATGGTTTTTGCTTGGCGGCTGATGGATGCCGACCCGCGCGGAGAACTCGATTTGTCCGACGCCGTTGTGGTGCTTGACGAAGTGTGCCGCACGGGTGGCGCTGACCGGACCCGCTCACTGATACAGCGTGCCGGGCGCGTCGTCTGCCGCAACCTGGGACAGGTGGTGATCGCTCGCGAGCTGGGCGTGACGTTTGACGTGGCGGCGCCGGTGTTCTGCGCGAATCGGGCCACGCTTACCTGGCTGCGCGGACTCGGTGCGGGGCGGGTGTACTTGCCGGCCGAGCTTGTCACCGACGACGCGGAGCGTGTTGCCGAGCTTGCCGCTTGTCCTGGTGTCTTGGGGCCCGTCGACGCCGATTGCCCCGAGCTCATGGTGTGCGAGCACTGCCTGCTGACCGCCGAGGGCGTCTGCGCTACGGATGCGACGGGGCGGGTCCATTGTCGTGACTGCTCGCGCCGTCAGCAGGCGCGCTTTTTGGTCGAACGTGACGGCACAAGTCTGCTGGTCGCCGTTGACGCGTGCGGCAGGACGAGGATTTTCCTGTCGTAGGTGCCGCGTCGCGTCAGTTTGTTATCATGTGAGAGTTTATGGACTTCCAGCACCGCCGTTTTCGGCGAGGGTGCTATAGCAAAAGGAGGATACCCAATGCTGTCTGTTGACGAGCAAATGCGTATCATCACCTCGGGCGCAGCGCAGATCGTCCCCGAGGCCGACCTTCGCAAGAAGCTTGAGAAGGGCGAACCCCTCAACATCAAGCTCGGCGTCGATCCCACCAGCCCCGACCTGCACCTGGGCCACGCCGTGCCCCTGCGCAAGATGCGTCAGTTCCAGGACCTGGGCCACAACGTCACCCTCATCATCGGCAACGGTACCGCGTTGATTGGCGACCCTTCGGGCAAGAACTCCACCCGCCCGCAGCTTTCGCAGGAGCAGATCGAGGCCAACGCCGAGACCTACGTGAGCCAGGCCATGAAGATCCTGGATCCCGAGAAGACCACCATCGTGCACAACGGCGATTGGATCCTTTCGATGGACCTTGCCGGCCTGCTGCAGGTGTGCTCCAAGTTCACCGTCGCCCGCATCCTCGAGCGCGACGACTTTACCAAGCGCTACCAGTCCCAGACGCCGATCGCCCTGCACGAGTTCCTGTACCCCGTGATGCAGGCATTCGACTCCGTGCAGATCAAGGCCGACGTGGAGATGGGCGGCACCGATCAGCTCTTCAACCTGCTCGCCGGCCGCGAGCTTATGGAGAAGATGGGCATGGAGCCGCAGATCGCGCTCACCATGCCGCTGCTCGAGGGTACCGACGGCGTGCGCAAGATGTCCAAGTCCTATGGCAACTACATCGGTCTGACCGACGCTCCCAAGGATATGTTCGGCAAGACCATGTCTATCCCCGACGAGATGATTGGCAAGTACTATCGTCTGGCCAGTTCGCTCACCCCGGCCGAGGTCGACAAGATCGACGCCGCCCTGGCCGACGGTTTCGCCGATCCCTATGAGCTCAAGCGCGCACTGGGCCGCGACCTGTGCGACACCTATCACGGCGCCGGTGCCGGTGACGAGGCTCAGGCCGAGTTCGACCGCGTGTTCAAGGAGGGCCAGCTCGCTGACTTCCCCGAGAAGCACGTTGAGCTGACTGTTAACGACGAGGGCCAGATCTACCTCGCCGGCTTGCTTAAGGATCTGGGTCTTTCGGCGAGCGCCGGCCAGGCCCGTCGCGACATCGACGGCGGCGGCGTCAAGATCAACGGCAAGGCCGTGGCTCCCAAGAGCTACAACATCGACCCCAGCGCCCTCAAGCTGGGCGACACCCTCTCCGTTGGCAAGCGCAAGGGCTTCAAGTTGGTTTAGTTCCGCCGTTCTACCGAACGGCGGACCGGCCGACGCTGCGCGGGCCGCATTTGGACAATCTGACGTTCAACTTCAAGGGCGCGACCAGAAGGTCAGCGCCCTTTCGTTTCACGTCACCTTGTCTCAAATGCGGCTCGCTCGCTGTCATTGCCAAAACATCGGCGTCGCCTTGGTCGCAAGTAGTCATTGGGGACGTTCTTAAATGACTAGTCGGAAGGGACACTCTTGGACCTGGCACTTGGGGACGTTCCTTTTGTGCCGGCACTTTGGGACACTCTCCTTGTCATTGGCGCAAAGCAACTTGTCCCCATTGCGCCAAGCGGCGTGTGCCGTTAAGCGGAGGGGCGTATTGCTGACCTATCGTTTGGGCATACAATTGCTATTGGCTTGCTGCGGTGAAGGCTCGTCCGCTCCGCAGCTTTTTTCTACGGTTAAAGGAGTATGTATGTCCGTTGAGGTCATGAGGTCTGTGATCGATGCTGCCGAGGGGCGCGTGCCCGTCGACACGCTGTTTACCAATGCGCAGATCGTCGACGTGTATGGCCAGCGTGTGGCGCCCGGTAGCGTTGCCGTCAAGGACGGTGTGATCGTCGGCGTGCTCTACGATGGTCGCGACGATGCTGCTGGCACCTACGAGGCAACTGAGGTCATCGACTGCCAGGGTCGCTATCTCGCTCCCGGTTTTATTGACGGGCATCTGCATATCGAGTCTTCGAACATCCGCCCCGCCGAGTATGCTCGCATGGCCGCGACGCGCGGTACTACCACCGCCATTGCCGACAGCCACGAGATTGCCAATGTTGCCGGTCTTGACGGCTTGCGCTTTATGATCGAGGACGGCCGCCGCGCACCCATCTCCATCAAGTACATGATGCCTTCGTGCGTGCCCGCGCTGCCCGACGAGCAGGCCGGTGCCGTTATTTCGGCTGCCGATATGCAGGCGTTTTTTGCCGAGCATCCAGGCGATGTCTTTGGTCTGGGCGAAATGATGAACCTGCCGGGCGTCTTTATGGCCGACCCCGAGACCTGTGCTCGCATCGATGCTGCCAACCAGACGCCGTCCAAGCAGGTCGACGGCCATGCGCCGCTCGTTGCCGGTAAGGACCTCAACGCCTATGCCGCAGCGGGCATTATCGCCGACCACGAGTCGACGATTCCCGAGGAGGCGCTCGACAAGCTATCCCGCGGCATGTATGTGATGCTGCGTGAGGGCACGTGCAGCCACGACCTGGCCAATTTGTCCCCGATGCTGCTGGAGAATCCCGCGCGCGCCCGCCGCTGCTGTTTTGCGACTGACGACCGTGCTCCCTCCGATGCGCTTTCGACCGGTATGATCGACAACGCCTGCCGCGTGGCTATCGAGGCCGGTATTGACCCCGTGGTTGCCATCTCTATGGCGTCCCTTTCTACGGCCGAGGCGTTTGGTCTGGACCACGGTTGTCGCGACCCGCACGAGCCCCGCGGCGCAATCGCCCCGGGCAAGCGCGCTGACCTGCTGTTGCTCGATGACCTGACGTTTGCTGAGGCTCCGCATCGCGTATATGCCGCCGGTGCCCTGGTGGCGCAGGACGGCACCTTTGTGGGCGAGATTGCACCCGAGACGGCCGAGGTCGCAGCCCTTGCCGATGAGCTGCGCGCTTCCGTTAAGCTGCCGAAGCTTTCGCTCGACGTGTTTGACTATGCCTTTAAGCCGGGCGAGGCCGTTATCGATGTCATCCCGGGTATGGCTATCACGGGTATGGCCCGCCCCGAGAGCGCCGAGGACTTGCGCCGCATTATGCTGATCGAGCGCCATGGCCGTGGCGTGTCGCTGCAGGCCGAGGGCGCCGATGGCGACGGCCCCGCTGGCCTGGGCCTGGTCGGCAAGCATATCGGTCGCGGCTGGGTGCGCGGTTTCACCATCACCGGTGGTGCCATTGCCTCCACGATCGGCCACGACTCGCACAACGTGTGCGTGGTGGGCGATAACGCTGCCGATATGATGGCTGCCGTTGAGGCCGTGGGCCAGGGTGGTCACGTGCTGGTGCGTAACGGCGAGGTCGTGGCGCGCATTCCGCTGGCGCTCGGTGGCCTGATGAGCGAAGGCACGGCCGAGGACGTTGCCGCGCAGCACGACGACTTTATGGTCAAGGCGCGCGCCATGGGTATTGAGCCGCCGCTCGACCCCATCATGGGCATCATCTTCCTGCCCCTGCCGGTCATCCCGACGCTCCGCATCCGCCCCGAGGGCATGTTCGACGTCACAACCTTCACCTACGCCGACTAGTCATCGGGGACGTTCTTAAACGACTAGTCGTTGGGGATACTCTTTGGCGGGCCGCCTGACGTCGCGACCGTGGGGCCTCTGGCATATGTGAGCTATTTGCCAGGTCCTTGTAACGTTTACGCCCGCGGAGTCTTATTTGAGCTCCCTTTGGGTACGTTGGAATCGGATACACGTTCGATTCCAACAAGTCCGAAGGGAGCTTTTCTATGTTTAAACTGATTGCATCCGATATGGACGGCACACTGCTTGACGAAAACGGCCAGGTACCTCCCGAGACCTACGAACTGATTCTGGCGCTACACGAGCGTGGCGTGCATTTCGCCGCATCGTCAGGTCGTCGCTACGATCGCCTGTGCGAGTTCTTTGCGCCCGTTCGCGACAAGATGGACTTTGTCGCCGCTAACGGCGCCCAGGTCTACGCCGACGGTAAGATGGTAGACCGTGAGGTGTATTCCCACCTGGCGATTCGAAGGCTCGCCCAAGCCGTCAGGACGTTTCCCAATCTGCATCTTGCGCTCTTTGACCGAACCAAGTCCTTCCTGCTCGATGACGAGTGCAAGTTCGTGCGTGAGGTCGATAAGGACCTTCCCAATGCCGAGCGCATTTGGGAGCTGCCCGATCCCAGCGTAAATATCATCAAAGCGAGTATCTTTTGCGACGACAGTGCGGTTATGGACAGTGCGTACGTGCTACAGCGCGAACTTGGTCAGCTCTTTACCTTTGCGCCTTCGGGCAACGCGTGGATCGATGCCATGCAGCCCGGTGTGTCGAAGGCCTCGGGCATCGCACAGCTCATGGAGCACTATGGCGTCGAACGCGACGAGGTCATGGCGTTTGGCGACTCGATGAACGACTACGAGATCATTCGCTTTGTCGGCACGGGCTGCGCGATGGAAAACGCGCGCCCCGCGCTCAAGGCAGTCGCCGATCGCGTGGTGGGGTGCAACCGCGACCACGCCGTCCAGCAGGAGCTCCGTCGCGTGCTGGAGAGTCTCGCCTAATTCGGCAGATGGGGACAATCCTTGCAGCGCCCCGCGAAGAGTGCCCCCAACGACTACTGTGACCAGGGTAGCTAAAAAGCCCCGTCCCAAATTAGCTACCCTGCCGGGTTGCTGCTGCTGCTAGGCGAGGGCGTCCATGATGGTGCAGGCGACGCCGTCGTGGTCGTTGTCGTATTCGGTGATGGCGTCGGCGGCCTCGCGATCTTCGGGCTCGGCGTTGATCATGGCCATGCCATGGCCCGCTGCCTGCAGCATGGGGATGTCGTTGATGTTGTCGCCGAACGCCCAGGCGTCGGCGAGACGCTTGCCCAGGTATTCGCATAGCCACGTGAGGGCCGTCCCCTTGGTGGCGCCCTCGCCCATGACTTCGATATTCATGGCGTACGAACGCGTGACCTCAATGCCTCCGAGCGTGTCGAGCGCCGCCGCGATGGCGTCGCGATCGGCCGGGTCGTGCCAGTACATGGCGATGCGTTCGAGCGTCTCGACCTCGTCGATCTTGCTGTCGATATCCATGTCGATCGGTGTTCGTGTGCGCTTGAGCGAAGCTGCGATGTGGGGGTCGCCGCCGCAGAACTCATCCAGGCGCGTGTAGAGCGAGCGGGGGAGGAAGCACTGCCCGTCCGCGAAGATATCGAAGGTCACATCGTGGCCGGCGGCGATGCGGCGGATGCGATGGGCAACGCCGCAATCGAGCGGTCGGCTCAAGATGCACGTGGCGCGCGAGGCGTCGGTGGGCGTATCCTCGTCGAGCTGCCAGACGCTGGCGCCGTTGGCACAGACCGCGTAGTGCACGGCGGGATGGGCGAGAATGGGCTCAAAGATGCCCGACAGTGGACGTCCCGTGCAGGGAACAAACTCGATGCCACGACGTGCGAGCTCGTCGAGCATCGCCCAGGTGGCATCGCTCATCTGCTTATCGCTCGTCAACAGCGTTCCATCCATATCGGAAAACACAATCATTTGATGCAGCCCTTTCTGCTGGCATAAAAAGCGTGGCCGAGGGCGGTGATTCCCTGGCCACGCTCGAGTTCTATAACGGTCCGCGTCCTAGCGGTCGGCGAGCGGCTTGTACTCCAGCGGCTCGATCACCGGACGATAGGCCGGGCGAATAATACGGTGCGCGCAGAAGAGCTCTTCCATGCGGTGTGCCGACCAGCCGGCCATGCGGGCGACGGCGAATAGCGGCGTAAAGAGCGTCTCGGGCACGCCGAGCATCTTGTAGATAAAGCCCGTGTACAGGTCGATGTTGGCGCAGATGGGCTTGGTCATGCCGTGGTCGCGCATGACCTGGGGTGCCAGGCGCTCGATGCGCTCGATGAGTGCGAACTCATCGCCCAGGTTCTTCTTGGCGGCAAGTGTGTGCGCGTAACGGCGGCAGACCTCGGCGCGCGGGTCGCTGAGCGTATAGACGGCGTGGCCCATGCCGTAGATGAGGCCCGTGCCGTCGAAGGCCTGCTTGTCGAGGATCTTGCCCAGGTAGGCCGCGACCTCGTCCTCGTCCTCCCAGTTGGAGACATGCGCGCGGATGTCCTCGTGCATAGACACGACCTTGGCATTGGCACCGCCGTGGCGCGGGCCCTTGAGCGAGCCGATAGCCGCGGCGTAGGCGGAATACGGGTCGGTGGCCGAGGAGGACAGCACACGGCAGGCGAACGTGGAGTTGTTGCCGCCGCCATGCTCGGCATGCAGCATGAGCATAACGTCGAGCAGCATCGCCTCATCGCGGGTGAACGCCATACCGCCGCGCAGGACCTGTAGGATGGTCTCGGCGGTGGAGAGGCCGGGCGTGGGGTGCGGCACGTGAACCTCGGAGCCGCGAAGCTTGGCGACCGAGGCCA
The DNA here is from genome assembly GCA_019414325.1 of Collinsella sp. Lineage (GTDB taxonomy): Bacteria > Actinomycetota > Coriobacteriia > Coriobacteriales > Coriobacteriaceae > Collinsella. Next base: position 78,907 of record DXMG01000004.1, read on the forward strand.
TGTGTGCGAAGGCGGCGATGCGCGGGAGACGTGCGAGCATGGAAATGGCGACGTCGATTTCGTGCTCGGGCGTGATCGCGTCTGGTTCGGCATCGAAGGCGTAGAGCAGCAGTACGGCGCGCTGGAGCACGTTCATGATGCTCGACGACACCGTGGTCATAGGGAACTCTTTAACGTACTCGTCGCTCAGATGTCTAAAGGCGCCCAGGCGCTCGCAAAAGCCGTCGAGCTCTTCCTTGTTGGGCAGCGAACCCGTGATAAGCAGATAGGCGACCTCCTCGTAGCCGTAGCGATTCTCGGCCTGGGCATTGTTGACCAGATCCTCGATGCTGTAGCCGCGAAGCGTGAGCTTGCCCTGATCGGGCACGACCTTTCCGTCGACCTTGTTGTAGCCGTGCACATCCGAGATACGAGTGAGACCCGCGACCACGCCCGAGCCGTCGGCATTGCGTAGGCCGCGCTTGACATTGTGCTCGACAAACAGGCCCTCGTCATAAGGGTCGGTCGGCAGGCCGTGGTAGAGGCTTTCGCTCTCAGGCGAAATCTGGCGGCTTGCTTCGTAATCCAGAACCAGGCGGCTCAAGTGGTCGTCGAAGCGGTAGTAGATTTTCTTGGCGTCGTAGGCCATGTGCGCTCCTCTCCGGGCCATGTGGTGACGTTGCGCCTGGGCGCACGTTGGGCCGTCTCCACGCAGCCTGTTCGCTACAGGCGGTACATAAAGTTAAAGACGTCCTCGCGCTGGATGGACACGTTGACGCCCGAAAGCTCGCCGGCCTCGGCCAGGGCCTTCTGCAGCTCAGCGAAGTCGAGCTTGGACTCGGCGGTATCGGCCAGCATGGTCATGGTGAAGATGTCCTCGATAATGGACTGCGTGATGTCGCGGATGTCGACGTTGGCCTCGCCCAGGACACGGGTGACGCCGGCGACGATGCCGGGGCGGTTCTTGCCAAGGACGGTGATGACGATACGGGAGGACGAGATCTCGGCCATGGGAAACCCTTTCGCGTGATTGCGGCGCGCGCGGGGCGCTCCGCTACGGTACAGTGTTCATCATTGTACCTGTCTGGCGCCAAAAGGGGTGTGCTTACTGCGGCGTTACACGTCTGCAACATGGGAGAAGGGGCAACAGGGTGCGTGTCCGCTGCGGTTGGTCGCGCCGCGTTGCACAAAGACCGTGAACCTTTTGTGGGACGCGCGGCGCCGTGGTACCATAGCCGAGTTTGTTGTCTTGGTCGGAAACCAAGACGCCTTATGCGCTGATCGGTAACCAGCGCCTGACCAATAAGGAGTCCTACCATGAAGCAGGGTATCCATCCCCAGTATGTCGAGTGCACGGTGACGTGCTCCTGCGGCAACACCTTCAAGACGCACGCTACCGTGTCCGAGATGAAGGTCGAGCTTTGCAACGAGTGCCACCCGTTCTACACCGGCCAGCAGAAGTTCGTCGACACCGGTGGACGCGTCCAGCGCTTCGCCGACAAGTTCGGTGGCGCCGCTGCCGCCCAGCTCAAGAAGGCTGAGGAGGCCAAGGCTGCCAAGGCCGCCAAGGCTGCTGAGGCCGAGGCTGCTCGCAAGGCCGCCGCTGAGGCTAAGGCTGCCGAGAAGGCTAAGCGTGCTGCTAAGTTTGCCGAGGAGGCTGCCAAGCAGGCCGCCGAGGCTCCCGCAGAGGCTCCCGTCGAGGAGGCCGCTGCCGAGGCCGAGACCACCGAGGCTGCTGAGTAAATAGCTCGCCGCGGAATCACTCGTATTCATGGCATAAGGGCCGTGCATCCGTTTGGGTGCGCGGTCCTTTTCTTTTTATTGGTGTAAACCAACCTGCCCCCATTGCACCAAATGGCAGAGAGGCGGCGTTTGCCCAGATAAAACCTGCCAAAATTAACCTGTCCCATTGTGGCAGGTTGGTCGTAGTTATTACGTGGCGGTCGAGGTCGACCGTATAGGCCGCGCCTTGTTTGGCTAAAGTACAATCATCTGTGTTTAACTCGCCCGCAACTGCACGACGTGGGCGATGGCCAAAAAGGAAAACCACATGGGATTCATGTCAAAGCTGCTGTCCTTTGGATCCGATAAGGACCTTAAGCGCTACTACAAGATCGTCGACCAGATCAACGGTCTTGAGCCCCAGTTTGAGAAGATGACCGAGGAGGAGCTCCGCGGCCAGACCGATAAGTTCCGCGAGCGTTACGCCAACGGCGAGTCGCTCGACGACATGCTCCCCGAGGCCTTTGCCACCGTGCGTGAGGCTTCCAAGCGCACCATGGGTATGCGCCACTTTGACGTGCAGCTCATTGGCGCCATGGCACTGCACGAGGGCCACATCGCCGAGATGAAGACCGGCGAAGGTAAGACCCTCGTCTCCACGTTGGCCGGCTATCTCAACGCTATCGCCGGCAAGGGCGTGCATGTCGTTACCGTCAACGATTACCTGGCAAAGCGCGACTCCGAGTGGATGGGCCGCATCTACAAGTACCTGGGCATGACCGTCGGTCTGCTCCAGAACAACATGCCGCTCGAGCTCAAGCGTCCGGCCTACCAGGCAGACGTCACCTACGGCACCAACTCCGAGTTCGGCTTTGATTACCTGCGCGACAACATGGTCACCCGTCCCGAGCAGCGCGTGCAGCGCGGTCACAACTACGCCATCGTCGACGAGGTTGACTCCATCCTGATCGATGAGGCCCGCACCCCGCTGATCATCTCGGGCGCTGGCACCAAGTCCGCCAGTACCTACAAGGACTTCGCGCGTGCCGTGCGTGGCCTTGAGCGCGGCGAGGACGTGTCGCACGACATGCTCACCGCCACCGAGGACGTGGAGCCCACGGGCGACTACGTCATGGACGAGGCCAAGCACACCATTGCCGCCACCGAGCGCGGCCTTAAGAAAATCGAGCGCCGCCTGGGTATCGATGACATCTATGCCGATCTCTCCGGCCAGTTGGTCAACCACCTGCAGCAGGCGCTGAAGGCCCAGTACATGTTCCACCGCGATAAGCAGTACGTGGTCACCAACGGCGAGGTCAAGATCGTCGACGAGTTCACCGGCCGCATTATGGAAGGCCGCCGCTATTCTGAGGGCCTGCACCAGGCCATCGAGGCCAAAGAGGGCGTGCTCGTACGCGAGGAGAACCAGACCCTGGCCACCATCACCCTGCAGAACTACTTCCGTCTGTATGACAAGCTCTCCGGCATGACCGGCACGGCACTCACCGAGGATGCCGAGTTCCGCGAGATCTACAAGCTGCCCGTCGAGGTCATCCCCTCCAACAAGCCCGTTCAGCGTGTTGACCACGAGGACCTGGTGTACCGCACCATCCAGGCCAAGTACAACGCCGTTGCCGACGACGTCGAGCGACGTCACGCCAAGGGCCAGCCGGTCCTGGTGGGCACCGTTTCCATCGAAAGCTCCGAGAAGCTGTCGGCCGCCCTTACCAAGCGCGGCATCGCGCACGAGGTCCTCAACGCTAAGCATCACGAGCGCGAGGCTCATATCGTTGCCCAGGCCGGACGCTACGGCGCCGTGACCATCGCTACTAACATGGCCGGTCGTGGTACCGACATCCTGCTGGGCGGCAACCCAGACGAGCTGGTGCGCGAGCGCCTTGAGTACGAGGGCCTGACCATGGAGGACGTGACGCCCGAGCAGCTCGAGCGGTTTAACGCCGAGGCCAAGGAGACCTGCAAGGCCGAGCGCGAGCGCGTGCTTGCCGCCGGCGGCCTGACCGTCATCGGCACCGAGCGCCATGAGTCCCGTCGTATCGACAACCAGCTGCGCGGCCGCTCCGGTCGTCAGGGCGATCCGGGCGAGACTCAGTTCTACCTGTCGCTCGAGGACGACCTGATGCGCCTGTTCGGTGGCGACAAGATGGATCGCGTCTCCAAGATGATGGTCACGGCAGAAATGGGCGACGACATGCCCATTCAGCATAAGATCATCTCCAAGGCCGTCGAGAGCGCCCAGCACAAGGTCGAGAGCATTAACTTCTCCATGCGCAAGAGCGTCCTCGAGTACGACGACGTCATGAACAAGCAGCGCCAGGTCATCTACGCCGAGCGCAACAAGATTCTGGACGGCAAGGATCTGACCGACCACATCACCGAGGTCATGCACGACACCGTGTACCGCTGCGTGCAGGAGTTCTGCACCAAGGACAGCCACGATGGCGAGCGCGACCTGGAGGGCCTGCGCAAGTGGGTTGTGGAGCTCACCGGCCACATCGATACGCCGAAGTTCCCCGACGAGGATTATGAGGCCCTGGCTGCCGATGTCCTGGCTTATGTAGAGAAGTGCTACAACATGAAGGCCGAGCGCTTGGGCGAGGACCTGATGCGCGAGCTCAACACCCAGGTCATGCTGCGCGTCATCGATACCCGCTGGATGAACTACCTGCAGGAGATGGACTACCTCAAGACCGGCATCGGCCTGCGCGGCTTTGGCCAGCGCGATCCGCTGGTCGAGTACAAGACCGAGGCCTACGGCGCGTTCCAGATGCTCGTCGACACCATGTACGAGGATTACCTGCGCACGGTTCTGCGCATCGAGATCAAGGCTGCCCCGCGTGCCGTGGAGCACAAGGAGGAGCCCGCGCTCGAGGGCGCGCGCTTCTCCGGTCCTGCCGAGGTCGATGGTGATAACGGCGACTCGGTGCTGCGCAAGCAGGCGCAGGTGCAGGCCCGCACCGCCGTCCAGGGTGGTCCGGCTGCCGTCAACAACGGTGGCAAGGTGACCACCTATCGCAAGTCCGAGAGCGACGATCCGTACGTCAACGTGGGCCGCAACGACCCGTGCCCCTGCGGTAGCGGCAAGAAGTTTAAGTACTGCCACGGCAGGAATCGTTAATGGCTGAGGCTTTAGAGGTAACGCCCGCCGAGCTGGACGCGTTCGCGGACCGGCTCGGCGAGGTCGAGTCGTATCTCCATTTGGACGAAAAGCGCACGCGCGTGACCGAGCTCGAGGCCAAAAGTGTTGCCCCTGGCTTTTGGGATGACGCCGACGCCGCCCGTGCCACCATGGAGGAGATCGCGCGTACCAAGGAAGATATCGCTGCCGTGGATACCGCGCGGGGCGAGCTTTCCGATGCCCGCGCCGCGCTGGAGCTTGCCGAGGAGATGGGGGATGACCCCGATGCCGTCGCCCTTCGCGAGGAGGCTACAGCCACGGCGGAGCGCCTTTCCCGCGCCATCGACGAGCTTGAGCTTGCGAGCTGGTTTACCGGGGAGTTCGACCATGGCGACGCCATTGTGACCATCAAGCCCGGACAGGGTGGTCTGGAGGCCCAGGACTGGACCTTCATGCTCTTTAAGATGTACATGAAGTACTGCCAGCGTCGCGGCTGGAAGGTCACCATCAACGACTGTCCCGCGGCCGAGGTCATCGGCATCGACCGCGCGACCTTTACCGTCGAGGGCAAGGACGCATTTGGCATGCTGCGCGCCGAGGCCGGTGTCCACCGCTTGGTTCGCATTAGCCCCACCGACGACAAGAAGCGCCGCCAGACCACGTTTGCCGGCGTCGAGGTCATCCCCGTGCTACCCGATGATATCGACATCGAAATCAGTCCCGATGACATCCGCGTGGACGTGTACCACGCGAGCGGCCCGGGCGGTCAGGGCGTCAACACCACCGACTCCGCCGTGCGCGTGACGCATTTCCCGAGCGGCATTGTGGTTACCTGCCAAAATGAGCGCAGCCAGATCCAGAACAAGGCCGCGTGCATGCAGATCCTCAAGGCTCGTCTGTACGAGATTGAGCTCGAGAAGCGCGCCGAGGCGCTCGATGAGATTCGCGGACCCAAGACCACGATTGGTTTTGGCAACCAGATTCGCAGCTACGTGCTCTACCCGTACCAGATGGTCAAGGATCTGCGCTCGGGCGTGGAGACCAGCAATGTCGAGGCCGTTCTTGACGATGGCGACCTGGACCCGTTTGTTATTGGCTACCATCGCTGGGCCACCGGCAACGCTGACGCGGAGACCCCGTCTGCTTAAACCGCCCGGGTTTATGTGGAAATGGATTAAAACCCTCCGAGCGGTGTGGTTTTGTATCCAGAGCAAACCCTGCGCAGGGGTGGTTTTTGCCCGGCGAATCGGTAGAATCGAATACAGCAAGAAGTTCGAAGCGCATCCGTTTGGGTGCGCTTTTTTGAGGGAGGCAGCATGGCATATCGTCTGGACATCAAGCGCATTCTTTCGATGAACTTTTTTCACGACCTGCCCCAGATTATGTTGGGGTGCGCTCTGGCCGCTATTGCGACCGACCTGTTTTTGATTCCCAACGGCCTTGCTGCCGGTGGCGTTACGGGCCTTGCCACCATTATCCAGGCGGTCGGTGCATCGCGCGGCCTATCGCTTCCCGTTGGTATTCAGACGATCGTGATGAACGCCTTGCTGTTGCTGGTCGTTATGCGCGAGGGCGGCATGTTCTACGTGGTGCAGACCGCGACGGGCTTTGTGCTGCTGGGCTTCTTCACCGATCTGTTCGCCCCGTTTGTAGCACCTCTGGCGGATGCGGACCTGATGCTCCCTGCCATGTGGGGCGGCATTATAACGGGCATCGGTTACGGCATGGTGTTGCGCGCCGGCGCCAACACCGGCGGCTCGGACACGATTGGCCAAATCATCTCGCGTAACACCTCGCTGCCGGTGGGCTCGACCGTCATGGCGATCGATGTTGCCGTATGCGCGCTGTCGGCTCCGGTCTTTTCAATCGAAAACGCACTATATGCAGGCCTTTCGATGGTCATTAGCGGTTACGTGATCGATGCCGTGGTCGATGGTGGCAACAAACGCCGTATGGTACTCATCATCTCGGACAAGTTCCCTGATATCGCTGCCGATATCATGTATGGCCTGGGTCGTGGTTGTACCAAGTTTAAGGCGACTGGCATGTATTCGGGTGCCGAGAAGCCGGTGATTATGGTCATCGTGAGCCGTCGAGAGCTCAATACCCTCAAGACGATCGTGCGCGAGCGCGATCCTCACGCCATTGTGACGGTCGCTGACGTTACGGAAGCCTTCGGCGAGGGATTCAAGGACATTAGCGCGTAGGGTCGACCGCGTTCCATCCAAAAGACGTTCACATTGATAAACCGTTTCATCAGCGGTTCTGCCTGCTAAATTGTTCAAATAATGATAAAAACTCTGGTAAAGCCATCAGTTTCCAGCATAATGAATGACGTACGTGCATTGCGGCTGTGTTGGGATTACCTTCGGTGCCGTGCGCATTTTGTCTAATGAGGATGAAAGGAAGGCACAATGAGCGACGAAGAGCTCAAAAAGGTTGCCAACGAGGTAAGGAAGGGCATCGTCACCGGCGTGCACGCTGCCAAGTCCGGCCATCCGGGCGGTTCGCTTGGCGCTGCCGACATCATGACCTATCTGTACTTTGAGGAAATGAACGTCGACCCGGCCGACCCCCGCAAGGCCGACCGCGATCGCTTCGTGCTTTCCAAGGGCCATTGCGCTCCGGGCCTGTACGCCGTGCTCGCCGAGCGTGGGTTCTTCCCCAAGGAGGATCTCGAGACGCTGCGCCATATCGGCAGCCACCTGCAGGGTCATCCCAACATGAACGACACCCCGGGCGTCGACATGTCCACCGGCTCGCTCGGCCAGGGCATCTCCGCCGCCGTGGGCATGGCCGTTGCCGCCAAGCACTGGGGCGACGACTATCGCACCTACGCCCTGCTGGGCGACGGCGAGAGCGAGGAGGGCCAGGTCTGGGAGGCCGCCATGTTTGCCGGCAACCAGCAGCTCGACAACCTCTGCGTGATCGTCGACCATAACGGCCTGCAGATCGACGGCCCCGTCGAGGAGGTCAACGACCCCATGCCGCTCGCCGACAAGTTCCGTGCCTTTAAGTTCCACGTGGTGGAGCTTGCCGACGGCAACGATTTCGACCAGATCCGCGCCGCCTTTGCCGAGGCTCGCGCTACCAAGGGCCAGCCGACTGCCATTATCGCCGAGACCATGAAGGGCAAGGGCGTTTCCTTTATGGAGAACCAGGTGGGTTGGCACGGTAAGGCCCCCAACGATGAACAGTTTGAGCAGGCCATGGCAGAGCTCACGGCCGCCGGAGAGGAGCTCTAGGATGGCAGACGTCAAGAAAATCGCCACGCGCGTAAGCTACGGCGAGGCCCTCGTCGAGCTCGCCAACGAGCACGATGACTTTGTGGTCCTCGACGCCGACCTGGCCGCCGCCACGCAGACCGGCAAGTTCAAGGCAGCCTGCCCCGACCGCTTCTTCGATGTGGGCATCGCCGAGAGCAACCTGATGGGTGTTGCCGCCGGTATCGCAACCACCGGTCGCGTTGCCTTCGCGAGCAGCTTTGCCATGTTCGCTGCTGGCCGCGCCTTTGAGCAGGTCCGCAACTCCATCGGCTATCCGCACCTTAACGTTAAGATCGGTGCCACGCACGCCGGTATCTCGGTGGGCGAGGACGGCGCCACGCACCAGTGCTGCGAGGATATCGCCCTGATGCGCGTCATCCCCGGCATGACCGTGATCGTTCCCGCCGACGACGTCGAGGCCCGCGCCGTGACGCGCGCCGCCTACGAGTGCGACGGCCCCGTGTACATGCGCTTCGCCCGTCTGGCCTCGCCGGTTATCAACGACCCCGAGACCTACAAGTTCGAGGTGGGCAAGGGCATCGTCATGCGCGAGGGCACCGACGTCACCATCATCGCCTGCGGCCTGATGGTCGGCGAGGCGCTCGAGGCCGCTGAGCAGCTTGCTGCCGAGGGCATCGATGCCGAGGTCATCAACATGCACACCATCAAGCCCATCGATGCCGACCTGATCGTCAAGAGCGCCACCAAGACCGGCCACGTCGTGACCGTCGAGGAACACTCTGTGATCGGTGGCCTGGGCAGCGCCGTTGCCGACGTCCTGTGCGAGCAGTGCCCGACGCCGCTCAAGAAGATCGGCGTCAACGACACCTTCGGTGAGTCCGGCCCGGGCGCCGAGCTCCTGCACAAGTACGGCCTGGACGCCGCCAACATCGTGGCGACCACCAAGGAGTTCTTGGCATAAGGCAAGGCGGATCTCAAGGACTGCTTCGCCAGAACTATAAAACTGTTTCGCCAGTACTATGGAAACCCGGCAGGGGCGCTCTCTTGGAGTGCGCCCCTGTTTCAGTTGCGGTGAAATAAGGACTGTTTTGCCAGCTTAAAGGCTCAACAGTCCCTATTTCACCGCAACTTATGAAGACGCCCCTCAAGCACGGTCCCATCAGGGAAAAGGGCATATATCGACAAAGCGCAATTCAGACCCTTCCAGCTTTGTATATGCAGCACCCCAAGATAAACGCAGCGACCCCTTAGTTATCGCAGGCCGGGCACAGGGTTACTCTCCAAATCTTTCCGCAGGACGGAGGAGCCCCCGCCGCGCGATGAACTGCGCCCCAATTCTTGGACGGGCTAATAAGCGGCCTACGCCGCACATAGG
>DXMG01000040.1:0-5254 GCA_019414325.1 Collinsella sp.
CTCGCGTGGAGCAGCTTCAGGCTGGCGCCGTCACGCTGCAGCCTACCATGGCCGCTATTCCCGACCCCATGGCCCCTGCGACGCCGGCTCCTCAGCCTGCGCAGTCCGGTCTCTTTGCCGCTATTCCCGACCCCACGCAGCCTGCTGCCCCGGTGGTCGAGAGCGATCAGGCCGCCGAGGTCGCAAGCCTCGATAACGCGCTCAACAACCCCGATTTTACGTCGGTGTTTGCGCCCATCGATCCGCAGGCCAGCCGCAAGAAGATGGCCAAGCAGGCCGGTGTCGAGCCCGTCATCCTTATGGAGCATGTCACCAAGATCTATCCGGCACAGCCCAACAAGCCTGCACTCGACGACATCAACATCGAGATCTATCCGGGCGAGTTCGTCTTCCTGGTCGGTCACTCCGGCTCGGGTAAGACCACGCTGCTGTCGACGCTCAACCGCGACGTCAAGCCGACGAGCGGCCGCATCCTGGTTGCCGGTCAGGACCTCATGAAGATCAAGAACCGCAAGGTTCCGTTCCTGCGCCGCCAGATTGGCGCCGTGTTCCAGGACTTTAAGCTTCTGCCGCAAAAGACCGCCTACGAAAACGTGGCGTTTGCCCTGCAGTGCATCGGCAAGCCCAAGGGCGTCATTCGCAGCCAGGTGCCCGAGGTGCTGCGCCTGGTCGGTCTGGCCGATCAGATGGACTCGCTGCCCGACCAGCTTTCCGGTGGCGAGCAGCAGCGCGTTGCCGTCGCCCGTGCTATGGTCAACCGTCCGCCGCTGCTGATCTGCGACGAGCCCACGGGCAACCTCGACCCGGCGATCTCGCTGGGCATCATGAAACTGCTCGAGCGTATTAACCGCACCGGCACCACCGTGATCGTCGCCACGCACGACCGCGAGATGGTCGATAGCATGCACCGTCGTGTGATCGCCCTCGAGGGCGGCCACGTCATCCGCGACCAGGAGAGGGGAGGTTACGGCAACTATGGCACCAACTAACGTGGGCTACTCCTTCAAAGAGGCAATCAGCCACTTCTTCCGTAACTGGACTACCTCGCTCGGCGCCGTCCTCACGATCTTCCTTTCGCTGTTTATCATCGGCCTGTTCATCATGGGCTCTGCGATGCTGAACTCCGTGATCGGCACCGTCGAGGATCAGGTTGTCATCAACGCGTTCATTAGTGATGACGCCGATCAGGCCGATGTTCAGGCTTTTGAGGCCGAGCTTAAGACGTGGAATAACGTCAAGTCCGTGACCTATAAGGACAAGGACGACGCGCTGGCCGAGTATACGAGCAAGATGTCGGGCAACGCCGACGCCACCATGAGCGCGCTCGATGGCCAGAACCCGCTGCCGGCTTCCTTCGCTATTGAGATGGACGATCCGTCCAAGGTCGAGAGCACGGCAAAGAAGCTCAAGAAGGATGCCGATTTCCAGAAGATCGCGGATGACGGCGACGTCAACGCGAGCGTGCTGTACGGCCAGGAGGAAGTGAGCCGCCTGTTCCAGGTGACCAACTACATCCGCATCGCCGCCGTGGTGCTCGTTGGCCTTCTGACCTTTATCGCATTCATCTTCATCAACAACACGATTCGCCTGTCCATCACGGCGCGTCGTCGTGAGATTGCGATTATGCGTCTGGTCGGCGCCAGCAACGGCTTCATTCGTGGCCCGTTTATCACCGAGGGCGTGCTGCAGGCCATTTTGGGCTCGCTGCTTTCCATCGGCGTTCTGGAGCTGCTGCGCAATCTGATGATTCCGCGTCTGCAGGAGAGCATCGGCTGGATGTCGTTTGCCCTGCCGATGCAGTACTACCTGGTGACCTATGCTGCGCTGATTCTGGTCGGCGTGATTATCGGTCTCTTTGGTTCTGCCATCGCCATGCGCCGCTACCTGCGCGTGTAGGCATGCCTGGAATTCATCCCTTCCAACGGGTCGTCTCTTATGGGGCGGCCCGTTTTTTGATCCCTAGGGGACGGCAGGATGGCGAATCATTTGGGTAGACTCTTTGGAGTCGGCAATCGATAGTTAGGAGGCGCCATGGGGCGCAATAACAAGCATAAGCGTGGAGCTCGCAATAAGCGCGGGCCGGTGCGCAGCGAACGCCGTCCGAGCCTGACCGGGCGCGTGCAGCTCCATGAGCACAGTGCCTATGTCATAACCGAGAATGGCGACTACAAGGTCATGGGTCGCGGCAAGCGTGAGATCATGGACGGCGATACCGTTGCCGTGAGCATTAAGAACAGCCCGCATGGCGAGCGTCGCGCCGTGATCGAGGGCGTGGTTGAGCGCGCAGCTATAAGCGTGGTGGGCACGTACCAGACCGCCGGTCCGCTCGGTGTGATTGAGCCGCTCGATTCGCGCCTGAAGGCCGACTTCTTCATTTTGCCCGAGGACACCTCGGCGGTTCGTCTGGGTGTCCACCCGGGTGATGCTGTTGTCGCGCGCATTTTGACCTACCCGACGCGCCTGGAATCGGGCACTGTGACGATCGAACGCCGCATTGGCGGAGATGACGCGCCCGATTTGGGCGTTCAATATGTGATGGCGCGTTACGGCTATACCGATAGCTATCCCGAGGCCGCGCTAGACGAGGCCGAGGGGCTTTCGCTCGATGTGTCCGCGGCGCTTAAGGACCCGCTCCGCCGCGATCTGCGCGACCGCTTTGTCATCACGATCGACCCGGTCGACGCGCGCGACTTTGACGATGCCATTTCGCTGGAGCGCACGCCCGAGGGTGGCTACAAGCTGGGTGTGCATATCGCCGACGTTTCACACTATGTGGCTTGGGACGGGCATATCGATCTTGAGGCTCGCCATCGCACGACATCGGTGTATCTGGCCGATCGCGTGCTTCCTATGCTGCCCGAACGCCTGTCCTGTGACCTGTGCTCGCTTCGCCCTGACGAGGACCGTCTTGCGTTTACCGTCGATATCGAGCTCGATGCGCAGGGTCGCGTGCGGCATTACGATCCGTACCCCAGCGTGATTCGCTCGCGTGTGCGTATGGACTATGACGGCGCCGAGGCGCTGCTGGTGCGTGCCGGCGCGGTTGAGTATTCGGTGCTGGAAGGCGCCGCCGAGGATGTTGCGGCTGCCGAGACCTCGCGCGAGGAAGCGCTTGAGCGCGGTCTTGCGTGCGAGGAGACCGCCCGCGGCTACAACATCGACCTCGGCGATTTCCTTGTCGCCGCCAACGAACTCGCCGAACTTCGCCGTCGTATTCGTCGCGCCCGCGGCTCAGTCGATTTTGACACGGCCGAGATTCGCGCTCTATTGGATGAGGACGGAGTACCCGTGCAGATTGTGGCGCGTGAGCGTTCGTGTGCCACGTCGCTTATCGAGGAAGCCATGCTGCTCGCTAACGAGTGCGTTGCAGAGTGGCTGGCAGACCGTGATATCGAGGCCTGCTATCGCGTGCATGAGGATCCGAGCCCCGATAGCCTGCACGGTGCCGCCGTTGCGCTGGCGCAGCTAGGCATCATCGACGATCGCCGTGCTGCCGGTATTGCCCTGGGGAGTCCCGATGAGCTGCAGGCTGCAGTCGATGCTGCCGCCGGTACGGCCAACGCGCCGCTCGTCAACACGCTGCTTCTGCGCAGCATGCAGCGCGCGCTGTACAAGCCGCGCAACGAGGGCCACTTTGCGCTCGCCGCGCCGTGCTACTGTCACTTTACGAGTCCCATCCGTCGCTACCCCGATCTGGTGGTGCATCGCGTACTCAAGCTGCAGCTGGCCTACGAGCAGCTGGGCGGCAAGGACGCCTTGGTGCGCACGCCCCGGCTCATCGGTAAAGGTCGCGAGTCCCTGCCACGCATTCTGCCGCAGATCTGCCGCGCATGCAGCGATGCCGAGCGCGCGGCAGATGCCGCCAGCCATGCGACGCAAAAGATCAAGATTGCCCAGTACTATGAGGACCGTCTGGGCGAGCGCTATGCCGGAACCGTCTCGTGGGTTAGCAGCATGGGCCTTTTTGTGCGCTTGGACCTAACGCAGGTCGAAGGTTTGGTTTCGATCAAGAGTCTGGGCAACGAGTGGTTCGAGTTCGACGAGGACGCGCTCACGCTCACAGGTGCCGACACGGGCACCCGTTACGAGCTGGGGCAGCGCGTGATTGTCGAGGTCTCGCGCGTCAATACCACGCGTGGGCACTTGGACTTTAAGCTTATCCATTAGCCAAATCCCGACTCATGGTGGGGGAGCGGAGGGCGGCCTTTCGAGACCGTCCTTCGCATTTGAATCGTGGCTACCTTGCCGTCTACTCGGCCGCCCGCTTACCTGCTATTTGAGAGGTAAAACCTACCAAAATAAACCTGTCCCTTTTTGGCAGGTTTACAAGAAAGCGGGGATGAGATGGCGACGGTGTACGGTTATGCGCGGGTGAGTTCGCGCGATCAGAACCTTAATCGGCAGCTGGATGCGCTGGGCGCCTATGGCGTGGGCTCGGCGAATATTTATGCCGACCATGCGAGCGGCAAGGACTTCGATCGACCGCGTTATCGCGAGCTGCTGCACGTCCTGGGAGACGGGGACGTACTGGTGGTGCTTTCTATCGACCGACTTGGCCGTAATTACTCCGAGATTCTTGAGGAATGGCGACGCATTACCAAGGAGCTCGGGGTTGCCATTGTGGTGTTGGACATGCCATTGCTTGACACGCGCGCTAGGGCCAGCGGCGCGCCGGATGTGACCAACGTCCTGATTGCCGATATTGTGCTGCAACTGCTGAGCTACGTGGCGCAGGTAGAGCGCGAGAATATCCATCGGCGCCAAGCGGAGGGGATTGCAGCGGCGCGGGCGCGAGGGGTCCGTTTCGGTCGACCTCGCAAGCCATGCCCTCCTCAGTTTGAGCTGGTGCGCGATAGCTATGAGGCAGGCGATGTTACCCGCAGCCAGGCAGCAAAGTGCCTGGGCGTGTGCGTGGGGACGTTCGATCGCTGGATGCGCGAGGCGGGGTAGGGGGTTTGCGTCGCTTTGTCGCTTCCTGTTGCGATTCAAATTTTGATACGGTGACGATGCCATTTGGGGCTACACTCGCTGATATTCAAAAAAGGAGGTTGGCCCTTGGCGCGAGTAAAACAAATAATCGGATTGACCGCGATCGTTCTGTTCGCTGCAACGCTGGCGGGCATCTGGGTGCTGACGGAGCAAAATGCGGTGGAGACGTCGTTGCTGAGCGAGTCCACCGCGCGTGTGGTGGAGGGCCAGGCTACGGGCGTTCAGGCTGTCGATGCCACGGGTGAAGCCCAGACGGAGTACGGAA
>DXMG01000040.1:5264-17457 GCA_019414325.1 Collinsella sp.
ACGGAATGACCGGGGGCGCCGATTCGACTGCCTCGAATGTCCGGTCTGGCCGACTTGCTTCCATTCGCATGTGGGTGGGCACAAACGTCCGTCGCGTTGCCCATACCGTAGAGTTTTTCTTCGTCGGATTGTTCGCCTCCGTGGTCGTGGTTTGCTTTTCCAGGCGTCCGTGGAGCGTATGCTCCCGTTGCGTGCCCGTATTGCTCTTTTGCGCCGCCTGCTCCGTTGGCGATCAGGTGCATAAGATCTTTGTTCCCGGAAGGCATTTCGACGTTATCGATTTAGGATTCGACGCTGCGGGCTATGTCACCGCCATGCTGTTGGTATTGCTGGCGGCGGCGTTGGTGCGCCATGCGACTCGGCCGATCGGCGCCCATGCGAGGCGCTAGCCGGTAACAAACCCGTTTCTGATAATGCGGCCTCGTTGAATTATTTTGTGTCGCGCGTATTTCCGAGCGGTCGGATTTGAGAGGCGAGCGGTAGAACGCTCGCCCTTTGTGCGCCACGATGCGGCACAATGTACCGCAAAAGCTGTTTGTATCCGGTACGAATCGTTCGTTGGTCTTTAATTCTTTTCAACGGAGGTGTTTGAGATGGCAAACGGATTGCTTTTGCGGCTTCGCGAGCGTGAGCTCAGCGCGAGCCCGGCGGAACGCAATGTCATCGCATATGTAAGCGCTCATCCGCACGAGGTGGTCGGGCTGTCCGTCCGCGGTCTTGCCGATGTCACGTTCTCCTCGCCCTCGAGCATTTTGCGCTTTTGCAAGCGTTTGGGTTTTGCGGGCTACAAGGAGTTCCAGCGCGAACTGATTGCCGAGCTGGCGCTCTTAGGTGACAAGAAAGACGTAGCTCTCGAGGACATCTCCATGGATGACAGCGTCGAACGTATCGTGGGGAAGGTGATGAAAAGCAACGTGCGCACGATCGAGGCGACGGCACGAACGCTCGATTACACCGTCTTGGAGCGATGCGCGGCCCGTCTTAAGCGGGCACGCGCGGTCAATCTGTTCGGTATTGGTGCCTCTCGTTTGGTCGCACACGATCTGGCGCAAAAGCTCATGCGTGTCGACAAAGAGTGCCATCTGTACGACGACTGGCATGATCAGCTCTTGTGTGCCAAGAACATGCATGAGGGCGATATGGCAATCGCCTTTAGCTACTCGGGCTTGACGCAAGAGGTGCTGGACTGCACCGCCGAGGCTCAACGTCACAACTGTCCCGTTGTGGCCGTTACCAAAGTAGATGGATCATCCAAGCTTGCCACCATGGCCGATGCCGTGCTCGGCGTCGCCGCGAGTGAACCCTTGGTCCGCAGCGGTGCCATGGCTTCGCGTATGGCCCAGCTTATGGTTGTCGATGCCCTGTACGCTGCTTACGTTGCCAGCGACTACGAACGGGCGACGCATGTCATAAAGCAAAACTACATCGAGAAACAGGAAAGATGAGGTGAATGAAATGCTCGATTTAACAAAATTCACGACCGAACAGCGTAATCAAAGGTCAATGGACCTCGATACGATGACATCGCTGCAAATCGTCACGACGATGAACGATGAGGATCTTCGTGCCGTCCAGTCGGTCACGAAAGTGTTGCCCCAGGTTGCCATGGCAATCGACTGGGCTGCTGAGACACTCGAGCGCGGCGGGCGCGTCTTTTACATGGGCGCAGGCACCAGCGGTCGTCTGGGCGTACTCGACGCTTCGGAGTGTCCGCCCACGTTTGGCGTGTCACCCGATCTGATTGTCGGGCTCATTGCCGGAGGCGAGACGGCGTTTATCAAGGCTGTCGAAGGTGCCGAAGACAGCGAGGAGCTTGGCGCGAGCGACCTGCGGGAGCGTGGACTCTCGGACAAGGATCTTGTCGTTGGCCTGGCGGCAAGCGGCCGTACTCCTTATGTGGTGGGCGGCCTTGCGTACGCCAAGGCAACTGGGTGCAAGACCATTGCAATTGCCTGCAACCAAGGGTCGAAGATCGGGGAGAGCGCAGATCTTGCCATTGAGCCCGTGCCCGGTCCCGAGGTGCTGACCGGCTCAACGAGGCTCAAGGCGGGAACGGTTCAAAAGCTCATTCTCAACATGATTTCGACCGGTGCCATGGTCAAGATCGGCAAGGTATACCAAAACCTGATGGTCGATGTGCAGCAGACGAACGAGAAGTTGGTGGTGCGCGGCCAGAACATCGTGATGGAGGCGACCGGCTGCACGCGCGAGCGCGCTGTTCAGGCGCTTGCGGATGCCGGCGGCCACGTAAAAACCGCTATTGTCTCGGTGCTGTTGGACTGCGATGCCGAGCAGGCTGCGGTAGCTCTTGAACGGGCGCACGGCCATGTCCGTACTGCGGTGAGTGGCCATGAGAAGAGCAATGCCGATGTCCAATAGGTGCACGGCGTGAGCTGATATGACATCTAGACGAGATACCCAATACAAGGAGGAGTTATGACGAACAAAGAGCTGGCTCAAAAGCTGCTGGACCTTTTGGGCGGTAAAGACAACGTGCTCGCAAACGCGGCGTGCATGACGCGCCTGCGCGTGACCGTCAAAGACACGGGCAACGTCGACACGGAGGGTATTAAGGCGCTCGACGGCGTGATGGGCCTGGTCGAGGACGACACGATGCAGATCGTGCTGGGTCCGGGCAAGGTGAATAAGGTGCTCGAGGAGTTCTCCAAGCTCACCGGCCTTGCGAAAGGCGTTGCCGACGAGAGCGTGGTTGACGCTGCGGCCACAAACAAGGCCGCGCAGAAAGCCAAGTACGAGTCCAAGCCGGTTCAGGCCTTCCTCAAGAAGATTTCCAATGTCTTCGTCGCCCTGCTTCCCGGCATCATTGCGGCTGGCCTCATCAACGGTATCTGCAACGTCATTAACGTCTCGACGGCAGGCGCGCTTGCAGGCGAGTGGTGGTACCAGGGCATTCGTTCCATGGGCTGGGCCCTGTTTGCCTATCTGCCCATCTTGGTGGGCTATAACGCGGCACGTGAGTTTGGTGGCTCCGCTGCGCTGGGCGGCATCGCCGGCATGATGTGTATCGCCAACAGTGCCATGCCCCTGCTTGCGCCTGGCGCGGCTGATCCTGCCACTGCCATTCTGCTGCCGCTCACCAATGCGCAGTACAACCCCGCGGCGGGTGGCATGATCGCGGCTCTCATCGCTGGTGCATTTTTTGCCTGGATGGAGCGTCAGATTCGCAAGGTTATGCCCAACGCACTCGACACGTTCTTGTCCCCGCTGCTGGTGCTCATCATCGGCGCCTTTGCTCTGATGCTCGTCATCCAGCCGGTTGGCGCATGGCTGACGACTGCCATCTTTAGCGTTTTGACCTTTATCTTCGAGAAACTGGGCGTCCTGGGCGGCTATATCCTGTCGGCAGGCTTCTTGCCGCTGGTGTCCGTCGGCCTGCATCAGGCGCTCACGCCGATCCACGCTATGCTCAACGATCCCGACGGCGCTACCAAGGGTATCAATTACCTGCTTCCCATCCTTATGATGGCTGGCGGCGGCCAGGTCGGTGCCGGTTTGGCGCTGTACTTTAAGACCAAGAACGCCAAGCTCAAGAAGTACGTCGCAGAGTCCATTCCCGTTGGAATCCTGGGTGTGGGCGAGCCTCTGATGTATGCTGTTACGCTGCCGCTCGTTCGTCCGTTTGTGACGGCCTGCCTGGGTGCCGGATTTGGCGGCGCGCTCGCGGCGCTGCTTCACATCGGCACGGTTTCTCAGGGCGTTTCCGGTCTGTTTGGCCTACTGATCGTTGTTCCTGGCCAGCAGCTCGGCTACGTTGCCGCTATGCTGCTTGCCTATGCCGCCGGCTTTGTCCTGACGTGGTTCTTTGGCGTCGACGAGCAGAAGATCAACGAGTTCTTTGGCGAGTAGTTTGATATCGCGAGCCGTGTTGCTCGGGGCTCGCGGTGCGCGGCAGATTTCTTGATGCTATGGTTGTGCCGGCGGGGCTAACTGCTCCGCCGGCCTTTTTTAAAGGAGCGTTGAAGCGTGAAAACGGGTATTTCGATTTATCTTTCCAGCCCTCTGCAGGATATTGAGCGGACGATTGAGCGTGGTGCCGCGGCGGGTGCGCGCTATGCGTTCACCTCGCTGCATATTCCCGAGGATGGGGGAGCGGCGTATGCCGATAAGGTCCGTCATGTGCTGTCGCTGCTTTCCGCCCGCGGCATTGCGCTCATTGCCGATGTGGGGCCGCGTACGTGCGATTTGCTCGGGCTTGAGCGTATCGAGGACCTGCGCGATCTGGGGTTGGAATACCTTCGTTTGGACTATGGCTTTAGCGCCCAGCGGGTCGCGGAGCTGTCCGGTGTATTTCGCATTGTGGTCAATGCATCGACGGTGAGTTCTGATGAAATCGCATCGTGGCGTGAAGCCGGCGCCGATGTGACTCGTTTTGCCGCCTGCCACAATTTTTACCCCAAGCCTTATACCGGTTTAGCTCTTGAAGATGTTGCTCGGACGAATCTTCGTCTTGCGGCGCTTGGATTCGAAATCATGGCTTTTGTGCCGGGTGATGCTAACGTTCGCGGGCCGGTATTCGAGGGACTGCCGACGGTCGAGGCGCAGCGCGGTCGCGCGTCAAAGGTTGCTCTCAATATGCTTGAGCTTGCACATGGCGCCGATTGCGACATTGTGTTGGTCGGCGACCCCGATCTTTCCGATGCGGGCTGGGCGCAGTTTGCTCAAGTTTCCGCCGGATACGTGGACCTGCAATGCGAGCTTGAGCCCGGTTATGCCTATGTGCGCGGGCAGATTCATCACGACCGGCCCGACTCGAGTGTCCTCATCTTTAGGTCTCAGGAGTCACGTACGAAGCTTAAGCCGGATTCCGTGCCGACGGATGCCGGAGCCGGCCTGCCGCGAAAGGCGGGGTCGATCGCTGTGAGCAATAGCGGATATGGGCGCTACGAAGGCGAGCTTGAGATTGCGCGGGTCGATCTTCCCGGTGACGAGCGCATGAACGTTGCGGGCCATATCACGCCCGAGGCAATGGAACTGCTGCCGTTTATCAAGCGCGGATTCGGGGTACGGTTCGTTTAACGTGTGACCCGCGGGCTACAATTGGCCCATCATACGAAGGCGCCTCGTGTGGCGTGTGCCTGCGTTGGCCGATCTATATTCGGAGGATTCCCATGACTGTACTGTTTGTTGAATATCCCAAGTGCTCGACCTGTAAGAAGGCCAAGGCATGGCTGGACGAACATGGGGTAGAGTATATCGATCGCGATATCGTTTTGGACAATCCCACGGCTGATGAGCTTGCGACCTGGATTGCTCGTTCGGGGCTGCCGGTGCGGCGCTTCTTTAATTCATCGGGCATGAAATATCGAGAGCTGGGCCTGAAGGCGCGTCTGGATGCGGGCATGACGGATCGGGAGTGCTACGAGCTGCTGGCGACCGACGGCATGCTGGTCAAGCGTCCGCTGCTGGTGGGCGACGACTTTGCGATTCCCGGCTTTAGGGAAGCGGCTTGGGCCGAGGCGTTGCTGTAGCGGCTGCGGAAAGTGCGACCCGGAATTCGCTTCCAGAATGGGATGCGCTTTCCCAAAGTGGCCGGTTGCGGAAAGCACGTCCCATTCTGAGCTTCGATTGTGGGACACGGTTTCCGGTTGAGGGCTCGACGGGAAAGTGGGGACCAGTTTGAGCTTGAAATCTGGGACGCACTTTCCGCCGGCGGGCCTGCCCCAGTCAGTCCGCCAGCTGTGCCCATTCGTGCGGATCGTAGACCTTTACGTGTTTGTTGGGCTTGCCGCTCCAGTACTCCTCGTCCATAAAGGGCAGATATGCCTGAATGCCGGGGCAGATAAAGGGAATCCGCTGCTGTTGCAGTCGCTCGCGCTGGCGCTGCTCCAGATGCGCCTCGGATATGACGGTCGGCATGCCGGACAGCTCGACGAGGCTTGCCTGGATTCGCTTAAGGTCGGGGAGTCCCGCGTGCCATGACATCCGCATGATCAAAAAGGATGCACGGCGGTATTTTGCCTGCACCACAGTAATGGCGGGGCGCAGTGTGGGATGGATTTTGTCCCGTTCGGGCCAAAGGTCGGCAGTGATCTCGAGGCCCAGGGTCTCCCATAGGTAATCAAGCTCTTCGTCCATGGCGCCTCATATCTACGCGATCATTGATACTTCGATTGTGTTGCCTGGCGCTATCGTTTTCACGGTAGAATCTGCCAACGGTTGACGGCTACCGCTCGCGGCGTTTTGCCCTTCGCGTACAGCGGTTGGCTTCACAGGTCCTTCACGGGTTGGACTAAATTAGGCCAATTTGACTGAATTTCAAAAAAGTCAAAATCGGGGCTTGCGTCACGGCGAGACTTCCCGTATATTTCTTTCTTGCGCAAAGGCACAGCCGAGCGCAGCGATGCAGTCATTGGGATGTCGTCTAATGGCAGGACAGCGGATTCTGGTTCCGTCAATGGGGGTTCGACTCCCTCCATCCCAGCCATTGCATTTGCTACATATGGCCCGTTCGTCTAGCGGTTTAGGACGCCGCCCTCTCAAGGCGGAGATCACCAGTTCGAATCTGGTACGGGCTACCAAAATTGAACGCCCGGGCCTCGTAAGAGACCCGGGTTTTGTGTATTGACCGTATATACGGCGCCTGCCGTGTTTCGCTCAGATCGAGGAGTAGCCATGGATCTGCCCATCAGCTTGCAAGACATCACGTATGCCGAGAACTATCTGGCGCAGGGCGACTTGGCTACGGCGACGCCGCTGCTGGAGCGTCTGGTGGAGCTCGCCGAGGAGTATATTGATGCTGAGTGCAAGACGGAGGAGAAGCGTCAATACTTTAGCTTCGATAGCAAGTTTGAGCGCTTGGCCTATCGCCGCGTGGAGAAGGATCCGCGCGAGCTCGTGCAGGTCGAGGTGCCGTTTGACCGCCTGTACTCTGACATGGCGTTTGCCTACATTCGCCAGCAGGATTATGTGAGCGCTCGTAATGCCCTGATGCAGGCTGTGCGTTGGGACCCCATGAACTGCAACTATCGCTTGGATTTGGCCGAGCTGTTCCGCGCACTCGAGGACAAGCAGGAATGGGCATCGCTCTCGTTCTCGGTGCTGGAGCGTGCAAGCGATGGCAAGTGCGCCGCCCGCGCTTACGCCAATCTAGGTCAGTACTTCTTGGAGCCCGAGACCGAGAACGTTTCGGCTGCCGTGGGCTGCGCGCGTCTGGCGCTGCGCCTGGCGCCCAACGATGCGCATACGACGCGCCTGCTCAACAAGATCCATACCACCTATCCGGATGCCGCTGATGAGAGCGACGACCACGTGATGGGTGAACTGGCCCTGCAAGGCGTGCCGACCTCGCCTTCGGCCGAGATTGCCATCTGCCTGATTATGTGCGCGACCGATGCTGCAAGCGACGGCGACAAGCAGGAGGCGACGCGCCTGACGGTGCGTGCTCGCGACTTGGTGGGCGAGGAGGCCTGCGCGGCGATTATCAAACTGGTGCGCGAGAGCGATGCCGAGCTCAATGCCGAGCGCAAGGCAAAGCGTGAGGCTGCGGGCTCAAACGCCGATGGAGCCAAGGAGGCCGGCGATGCCCAGTAAGCGCGAGCGCAAACTCATTTCCAAGAATCGCTCGGCACATCACGAGTACTTTATCGATGAGACGTTTGAGTGCGGTATTGAGCTGAGCGGCACCGAGGTCAAGTCGATTCGCGAGCGCGCCTGTCAGATCACTGACACTTTTGCGCTGATTCGTGGCGGCGAGTGCTGGCTCGTCGGACTGCATATCCACCCTTATAGCCATGGTGGCGTGTGGAATCGCGATCCCGATCGTCGGCGTCGTCTGCTGCTGCACCGCAAGGAGATCGACTTTCTTGACGGCAAACTTCGCAACCGTGGTTATGCGCTGGTTCCGTTGGAACTCTACTTTAATACCGACGGCCGCGTAAAGCTGCTGCTGGGTCTGGGTCGCGGCAAGAAGCTCTACGACAAGCGCGAGGACATGGCCAAGCGTGATGTCCAACGCGAGATCGACCGCGCCCTTAAGGAACGCAACCGCTAGGCACTCTGTATAAGTTGCGGTGGAATACGGACTGTTTTGCCTGTTTGAGGGGCTATTCAGTCCCTATTTCACCGCAACTGCGGGCGTCTCATCTTTCTTACTGTTCTGACACATATGTCTCAAAGGCGGCGTCCGTTATGGGTGCCGCCTTTTTTGTGGGTACATACATTCATGAGGTTCCAACCCGAGCTAGGGGAGTGATCGTTATGGACAAAACTGCGTTCTTTACCATGCCGAGCGGTCTGTACGTGGTGAGCGCTGCGGCAGACGGGCTGCGCGCCGGCTGCGTCATCAACACTGCGGTGCAGGTGACGTCCATGCCGCCGCGTATTTCGGTTGCCGTGAACAAGGACAATGTCACCTCGGGCGTCATCGCATCGGCCAAAGCGTTCGCGCTGACCGTGATCGATCAGACGGCCGACATGCTCTACATCGGTAACTTTGGGTTCCGCACCAGCAGCGATTATGACAAGTTTGCCAAATACGAGACCCGCGAGACGGCTCTGGGCATGCCCTATGTGCCCGAGCACGCGGCGGCCCTGTTTAGCTGCCGTTTGATCGACACTGTGGATGTGGGCACGCATCTGCTGTTTATTGGCGAGGTCGAGGATGCCGAGCGCCTGAGCGACGAGACGCCGCTGACGTACGACTACTATCACAAGGTGCTAAAGGGCAAGACGCCGCCCAAAGCCTCGTCGTATCAAGGCTAGAAATGTTCTAAAAATACTTGCATTATACTATTGAGAATATATACTAATAAGTAAGTACACTAGCAGTCACGTTCGAGAGGAGAACATCATGGCTGAGGAAAAGAAGACGTATAAGTTTGTGTGCACCGTTTGCGGTTACGAGGTTGAGGTCGACACGCCCGAGCTGCCCGAGGATTACGTGTGCCCGGTGTGCGGCGTCGGTCCCGATCAGTTTGAGCTCGTCGAGGAGTAACTCGCAGGCACACGGCGAAAGCCGAACATAGCTCTGTCCAAGGGTCCCGGTCGAATTCTCGGCCGGGACCCTTTTGATTTATCTGACGGTTTAAAACGGTCTCACGTGTTACAGATTAAGACGTTATATCTGGACAGCCACGCCATCCCAATTACATTCCCGTTAGCAGCACGATGTCGAGAATCGTCACGATGGCACCGATCCCTACGAGCAGCGCGTTGAGCGGGCGCGAGTTGGCGTATTTGCCCATGACGCGGCGTGAGCTGGTGAGCCGTATGAGCACAAAGACCGTAATCGGCAGCTGAAGAGACAGCAGCGCCTGACTCCAGATGAGACCCTCAAAAGGATTCGGGACGACCAAGCACGCCGTCACTGCGCCGACGAAACAGGCCGCCACCCCGATCGAGGAATGTCGGTCGTGGATGTCGTATTCCTCGTCGAACATGCCCGCGGTGATGGTGCCTGCCGCCATGCCCACCGTCACACTACTCGATATGCCCGCAAACAGCAGTGCCACCGCAAAGATGGTCGAGCTTGCCGGGCCCAGAATGGGGGAGAGCGTGTCCGCTGCGACGGCGAGGTCGTCTACGACAATGCCATGCGCAAAGAAGGTCGCTGCGGCCAGGATGACCATGGCCGAGTTGATCGCCCAGCCCACGCCCATCGAAAAGAGCGTGTCGAAGAGCTCGTAGCGCAGACGTTCCTCGATAACCTGCTCGCCTTGGCCTTCGAAGTGCATGGATTGGATGACCTCGGAGTGCAGGAAGAGGTTGTGGGGCATAACGACCGCGCCTAGGACACTTACGATAATCGCGGCCGAGCCGGTGGGCATACTGGGTGTGATCCAGCTTGCGGCGGCCTGCGGCCAGTCGACCTTGACCAGCGTAAGCTCAGCCAAAAGCGAGAGTCCTACCACGCCTACGAAGGCGATGATCCATCGCTCGGCGCGCTTGTAGGAGCTCGTCATGAGCATCGCCATCGATACTGCCGCCACGATGACGCAGCCCGCGCGCACGGGCAGCCCAAAGAGCATTTGAAGGGCAATCGCGCCACCCAGGACTTCGGCCATGGCGGTGGCGATGGTCGCGAGATAGGCGCTGGCGAGTACTGCGCGTCCCACGATGCGGGGGAGGTAGCGTGTCGTGGCCTCGGCAAGACAGGTGCCCGTGGCGATGCCCAAGTGCGCCGCGTTGTGCTGCAGCACGATGAGCATGATCGTGGACAGCGTGACGATCCACAGCAGCGCGTAGCCAAACTGCGAGCCGGCGGCCATGTTGGAGGCCCAGTTGCCCGGATCGATAAAGCCGACGGTCACGAGCAGCCCGGGGCCGATATGCCGCGCAATGTCTAGGCCTCCGTGACCGCCGGTGCGTCGGGAGCCAAAATGTTGTTTGAGATGGTTGAGCATGGTGCGCTCCTGTGTGCCGTTTGTTTGACGCCGCAAAGGATACCCGTTTTAGGCTCAAAAGTTAACTATGACTAACAAAATAGTTGTATTTGAATGGGGTGGGGAAAGGGGGTTGCCGAAATGTCTTGATCTGTAACAACTGGGGATGGAAATTGGGTCTAGGTGTTACAGATCAAGACAGGAAGAAATGGTCCTATGGAAAATCTCGATCTGTAACAGCTGACCGCCAAAACTGACCCTTCGTGTTACAGATTGAGACATTCGGAACCGTCTCTCGAAAACATCTTGATCTGTAACAGTTAGTCGTCGAAATTGGGTCTTACTGTTACAGATTGAGATGTTTGAAGCGGTGAGCTTACAGGCCGAACTTGGGGCCTATGTTGTCGCCCTTGAGGTCGGCGGTGTCCACTCGTAGGGCGTGCGTTACGCGATTGTTTCGAAACGGGTGGGAAACACAACGGGCCGGCGGTGCTCCTAGTATGCCTATTCAACTGACTGTCTAATATCTAGGGGAGGATCGCGATGCAGGCAGATTCCGCTCAGCAGCAGGGCCTTTATCGCCCCGAATTCGACCACGATGCATGTGGCATCGGCGCACTTGCCGATATCAACGGCGAGCGCCATCACCAGATTCTGGACGATGCACTGTCCATTCTGGTCAACTTGGAGCACCGCGGCGGCACGGGACTCGAGAAGAACACCGGCGACGGCGCTGGCATCCTGTTCCAGGTTCCGCATCACTTTTTCCGTAAAGAGGCCCAAAAGTGCGGCCAGATTCTGCCGGCAGAGGGCGACTATGGCGTGGCCATGCTGTTCTTCCCGCAGGACGACAAGGGCGTAGAGGATGCCCGCCGCGTGTTTGAGGAGGGCTGTGCCGAGGCCGGCGTGCCGCTGCTCTTTTGGCGCGAGGTGCCGGTCGATCCGCACGACCTGGGCGAGACGGCCCGCGCCTGTATGCCTACCATCCTGCAGGCCTTTCTGGGCCGTCCCGACGACACGCCGGCGGGCGACGCCTTTGAGCGTCGCCTGTACGTGTGCCGCCGCACCATCGAAAAGAAGGCCGACGCCGAGTTTGCCCTGCGCGACAAGATCTTCTATGTGTGCTCCATGAGCTCGCGCACCATCGTGTACAAGGGCATGCTGGTCGCCACGCAGATGCGCCGCTTCTTCATCGACCTCAACGACGCCGCCGTCAAGACGGCCGTGGCGCTCGTCCACTCGCGCTACTCCACCAACACCACGCCCAGCTGGGAGCGCGCGCACCCCAACCGCTTTATCATCCACAACGGCGAGATCAACACCCTCAAGGGCAACGTCAACTGGATCCGCGCCCGCGAGCCCAACCTGTACAGCCCCGTGCTGCAGCACGATCTTGAGCGCGTGATGCCCATCATCAACCGCGAGGGTTCCGACTCCGCGATTCTGGATAACGTGCTCGAGTTCCTGGTCATGAACGGTCGCCCGCTTACGCGTGCCGCATCCATGCTGCTGCCCGAGCCGTGGGACCACAACGACAGCCTGAGTGAGGAGCGCCGCGCCTACGACGCTTACCAGTCCATGCTCATGGAGCCGTGGGACGGTCCGGCCGCCATCGCCTTTACCGACGGTCGCACGCTGGGTGCCGCCCTCGACCGTAACGGCCTGCGCCCGGCTCGCTACTACGTGACGCGCGACGGCCGCTTTATGTTGGCGAGTGAGGTGGGCACCATCGAGGTGAGCCCCGAGAACATCCTGACGAGCGGCTGTCTGGGGCCGGGCCAGATGCTCGAGGTCGACTTTGCCCGCGGCCGCGTGATCTACAACGACGAGCTGCGCGCTCGTTACGCCAAGGA
>DXMG01000040.1:17467-18482 GCA_019414325.1 Collinsella sp.
AAGGAAAAGCCCTATCGCGACTGGATCGCCGAGGAGACGCTGACCGTCGACGCGCTCGACAAGCCCGTCGCGCCCACGCCCGCCGAGGATACCGAGGGGCCCGCCGCCGTGCGCATGGCCAAGCTCGGGTATCACTGGGATGATGTTGACGAAGTCGTGCGTCCCATGGCCCAGCAGGGCAAGGCGCCGCTCGCCTCGATGGGTATCGATGCGCCGCTGGCCTGCCTGTCCAAGAAGACGCGCTCGTTCTTTGACTACTTCTATCAGCTGTTCGCCCAGGTCACGAACCCGCCCATCGACGCCCTTCGCGAGCATATGGTCACCTCGACCACGCTCTACCTGGGCAACCACGGCAACCTGCTCGAGGACTCTCGTACGGCCTGCCAGCTGGTTCGCCTGGAGCGCCCACTGCTGAGCGAGGAGGAGTTCGACCGCATTTGCGCCATCGACCGCGTGGGCTTTAAGACCCGCCGTTTCCGTGCCGTCTACCGCCGCGATGCCGGCGAGGGCGCGCTGCAGGCTGCGCTCAAGCAGCTTGCCGAAGACGTCGAGGCTGCGGTTCGCGATGGCGTGAACATCGTGGTGCTGAGCGACCGTGCCGCTGCGGGCGAGGTGCCCGTGCCGTCGCTGCTCGCCGTGGGCTGCGTGCACAACCACCTGATCCGTGCCGGCGTGCGTACCTTTGCCGACATCGTGGTGGAGTGTGGAGACGCCGTGTCCCCGCACGACTTTGCGGCGCTGGTGGGCTACTCCGCGAGCGGCATCTATCCGTACAACGCGCATGCGTGCATTCGCGACTTGGCGGCGCACGGCGATCTGGACGTGACAGCCGAGCAGGGCATCGCCAACTACAACAAGGCTGCGACCGCCGGCATCGTCTCCATCATGTCCAAGATGGGCATCTCCACGGTGCAGAGCTACCACTCCGCGCAGATCTTCGAGGCCGTGGGCTTTACGCCGGAGTTTGTCAACGCGTACTTCGCCGGCACGGTGAGCCGTGTGGGCGGTATGGGTG
>DXMG01000041.1 GCA_019414325.1 Collinsella sp.
GGGCGCAGGCGCCTGCGCCCGCACGCCCGCCGGCTTCCACGTCTCACCGGCGGGCACGACCTCGCCCGTTGTCTCCGACGCGCGAACGGACGCACCTGCATTCGCGCCAGCGAACGGCGACACGACGATATCGGCCCGAGCGCGGTCGGACGCAATGTCAACCCCCTCAGGTGGCTGTCCCGAAATCGGCATGTCGGAATAGAGCGCCACGCGCCCGCCCGAAAGCAGCCGCGCCGACACTCGCTTGATGGCCTCGGGATTCGAAACGGCGAGCCCCGCACAGCGCGCCCACGTATCCACCGCCCACACGCCGCGGACGTCGGTCGCCGTGGTGATGACGGGGATGGCCCCTGCCGCGCGTGCCACAGTTTGCGCAAGCTCGTTCGCACCGCCCAAATGCCCCGACAAAAGCGGGACGGCAAAGCGCCCCGCCTCGTCAATCACCACAACCGCGGAATCGGTTGCCTTCGAGGCGACATGCGGCGCGATCGCCCGCACGGCGATGCCCGCCGCACCCACGAACAGAAGCGCGTCCGACGCTTCCCACGCGAGCGCCGTCCATGTGCGCAGGTCGGCCTTCCCCTCGCCGAACCCGCGCGAAACGGAAACGTCCCAGCCAGGGTCATCTTCACCTGTCTGCGCGCAATCGGAAAGCGCGCGTGCGGTGCGCTCCGCCAACGCATACCCCCTCTCGGTGAACGCTATGCAGAAAACCCTCATCTAGCGCACCACCATCGTCGAGAAGTAGCTGCCCCGATCGGGCACATCGTCGAGCGAGCGGTACACGCGCTCGCCCGGAAGTCCACAGTCCTCTACGAGCTCGGCACCGTCGAAGGCGCCCTCCTCGCGAAGGATGCGCTTCGTGCCCTCAAGCGAGCGGCGCGCCTTCATGACCACCTTCGTCCCCGGCCAGCCGATTGCGCGGCGCACCCCGTACAGCACGCCTTTACTCATACGTCGCCCCCAATTCCCCGATAACTGCATCGGCGCCCGACGTACGGAAAAGCTCGCGGCGCCCGGCGTCGAACACGACCGCGGCGATATCGCATGCACCCGCCGCGCGGCGGCGCAACCTGTCCTCGGTTGCCGCAGCGAGCGAGGCGCGCGCAGCGTCCCCTACGCCGGCGGCCTCGATTACCTCGAGCGCCGCCGTGGTCGTGACCGAAGACATGATCTCGCGCACGGTCTTCGCGCCCGCGCCGGCCAAGGCCGCGTGGGCGGCCAGAATCTCCGAGCGGCAGTCGGCGGTACGCGAATGGGTGTCCATGATGCCGCCCGCGACCTTCACCAACTTGCCGATGTGTCCCACAAGAAGGACATTGGTAAATCCCTCACGAACGCAGCAATCAATCGCATCGCCCACAAAGTTGGAGATGAAGACCACCGGCGCACCGTTTAGGTGGAAATGCCCCGAGATGAACTGCGCGCCGTAGTTGCCGGGCGTGAGCACGACTCCGCGCCGCCCCATAGCCGCATGCTGCCGGATCTCGAGCTCGATGCTGTCGCGCAAGGCAGCGAGGCTGCGCGGCTCGACGATGCCCGTCGTGCCCAGGATGGAGATGCCGTCCTTTATCCCCAGGTGCGGGTTGAAGGTCTTTTCGGCAAGGGCAACACCCTCGGGTACCGAAATTGTCACAGCAATATTTCCAGAAAAGCCGTGCGCGGCGCACACCTCGCGCACCGCCGAAGTGATCATCGCGCGCGGAGTCGCGTTGATGGCGGCCGCCCCCACCGGCTGCTCGAGCCCGGGCAACGTCACGCGCCCCACGCCCACGCCGCCATCGACGGAAACTTCCGATTCGCGCGCGGGCACGCCCTTGCTGCCCGCAGCACCCGTGCCCGACCCCGCATGTTCCACGCGCGCGTACACGAGCACGCCGTCAGTCACATCGGCATCGTCGCCTGCGTCCTTTCGCACGGCGCACTGGGCGCACCCCTCGCCGATGTATGCGTCGACCACGTTCGCCTCGACGGGCAGCCCGCCGGGGGCGACGATCGACACGAGGCCGACGGGCTTTCGTGACAAGAGCATCTCGCAGGCTGCCTTCGCCGCGAGCGCGGCGCAGCTCCCCGTGGTGTAGCCGCAGCGCAGGCGGGTCGTCCCAGTATATATGTAATGCTCGAAGGCCACGCTAGCTGCTCGCCTTCCGATACCCCGTGGCAAACGAAGGGTCGTAAAGCTTGCTGCGCTAGTAGGACTCCGCTTGCGCGCCGTTGTGCGCAAGCCCGCCGCGAGCTCCGAGCACGCGGCCCACCACCACGAGCGCCGTGCGGTCGATGCCCTCTCGCGCGCCCGCATCGGCGAGCGTGCCCACTGTGCATCGCACCACGCGCTCCTCAGGCCAGGTCGCCTTGTACACGAGCGCCGCCGGCTCGTCGGAGCTGCGGCCCGCGGCCAAAAGCTCGGCGGAAAGCTCGGCGAGCATACCCGAGCTCAGGAAGATGACCATAGTCGAGCCACTTTCCGCCATGGTGCGCATGCCCTCGCCCGCGGGCATGGGGGTACGCCCGGAAAGCCGCGTGATCACGACCGACTGGCTGATTCCCGGCAGAGTGTATTCCTGGCGAAGCGCCGCCGCGGCACCGCAAAAGCTCGACACGCCGGGCACCACCTCGTAGTCCACGCCGCGCGCGTCGAGCGCGTCCATCTGCTCCTGGATGGCGCCGTACAGGCACGGGTCGCCCGTGTGCAGGCGCACCACTTCCTCGCCCCGCGCATCTGCCGCGCACATCACGTCGAGCACTTCCTCCAAGGTCATGTGCGCGCTGTCGTAGACAACGCAGGATTCCTTGCACTCGGCGAGCAGCTCGGGGTTCACAAGGCTCCCCGCCCAAACGACCACGTCGGCCGCGCGCAGAAGGCGCGCCCCGCGCAGCGTAATAAGGTCGGCGGCGCCCGAGCCAGCGCCAACGATATGAATCATCCGAGCCTTCCCTTCCCGTTTCTCATCGCAACCGTTTACGCCGCCATTCGCGCAGCGGGCAAAACACGGCGCCCGCAGCGGCAATCGGCGCAAATACGCAGGCAGGAGGCGCAATGCCGACCGCCCTGGCTTTGACACGTTCACAAGTGCCCACTATCATAGTAAAAGTTTCGGCAACGAGCATATGACAATCGGATAAAAGGAAATGACCGGCGCGGCGCCCGCACAGCCCGCGCTGGCTTGCGGAGGGAACCAGGTGGGAATCCTGGGCAAGGGACATTACTGTATAGGACGCGCGGGCGAACCGCCTCGCGCCCCAAGCCAGACTGCTTCGCCTTTTCCTCACGGCATCGCCGTGGCGTTAGCTCCTTGTGAACCCCGAGGGGTGCGCTTTTCTTTCGCTTGTGCCGACAAGCAACTGTCGCCGGGGGACCGGCAAACCGAGGAAAGGAAAAACCATGTCCGACCAGATGTCACGCCGCGCATTCATGGGCGCCGCAGCAACCGGAGCCGTCGCGCTCGCCGGAGTCGCGCTCGCGGGCTGCTCCAACACCACCGCGAGTTCCGAGAAATCGAGTGAAAATGAGAAGGCCGTGAAGCCGGTCATCCTCGTCACGAGCTTCGGCACGAGCTACAACGACTCGCGCCACATCACCATCGGCGCCATCGAAGACGCTATCCGCGAGAAGTACTGGCAGGACTACGACATCCGCCGCGCCTTCACCGCGCAGATCATCATCGACAAGCTGAAGAAGCGCGACGGCATCACGATCGACAACATGACGAGGCGCTCGACCGCTGCGTGGAAGACGGCGTGAAGGAAATCGTCGTGCAGCCGACGCATCTCATGGGTGGCCTGGAATACACCGACGTGAAAGACGAGCTCGACAAGTACGCCGACAAGTTCGACAAAATCTCGCTCGGCGACCCGCTGCTCACCTCCGACGACGACTACAAGAAGGTGGCCGCAGCCATTAAGGAGAACATGGCGTCCTTCGACGACGGCAAGACGGCGCTGTGCCTCATGGGCCACGGCACCGAAGCCGATTCCAACGCCGACTATGCCAAGATGCAGGAAGTGTTTAAGAACGAGGGCTTGACGCAGTTCTTCGTCGGCACCGTCGAGGCTGAACCGACCTGCGAGGATGTTATCGCCGCCGCGAGCGCCGCAGGCTACAAGAAGGCCGTGCTCGCGCCGTTCATGGTGGTCGCGGGCGACCACGCGAACAACGACATGGCAGATGAGACCGACCCCGACAGCTGGGCTGCGAAGTTCGTGGCCGCCGGCTTCGAAGTGACGTGCCTGCTCCAGGGTCTGGGACAGAACGTCGCGGTCGACGACATCTACGTCTCGCACGTGGACGACGCCATCGCCAAGCTGTAAACTCGCCGCGCACGGGGGCGCCGGTCGCGTCCCCGTGCAACGGGCATGCGCCTTCCCCGACTGACGGCGCATGCCCGTTGCATTCGCGTCCCGCCCGCCCACCGCACGGCGCGGGCGGTCGAAGCGATTGAAAGGAACCCCTTCATGTTGAAGAAAACCCTCGCCTTCGCCCTGTCGGCGGCGCTTTTCGCGTTCTCGCTCGCCGGCTGCGGCGGAAATTCAATCGACAGCGCTAAGGCAAGCGATGCCGATTCCCAGGAAAAGACCGAACAGGCGGCCGATGCGCCCGAGGACGCAAGCGCTGCCCCCATCACCGCCGACAAGGTGGCCGACGGCACCTATCCGATCACCGTAGATTCCAGCTCGAACATGTTCAGGATTGTGGACGCCCAGCTCATCGTGGAAAACGGCTCCATGCACTGCGTGATGACACTTTCCGGCACGGGCTACGGCAAGCTCTTCATGGGCACGGGCGACGAGGCTGCCGCCGCAAGCGAGGCCGACTTCATCCCCTATGTGGAAAACGCGGAAGGCAAGTACACCTACGACGTGCCCGTTGATGCGCTCGACGAGGACACCGCCTGTGCCGCGTGGAGTATTAGAAAAGAGCAGTGGTACGACCGCACGCTCGTGTTCGAATCCGCCGGCGTCGATCTGCGCGCCGACGCACTGAAGTAACGCCATGCGGTCGATTCTTCCCAAGGGGGAAAACAGGAAGCGCCACAGCATCGCGGCGCGCGCGATCGCCTGCGTTCTCGTCGCCCTGCTCGTGCTTCCCTTCGCGGGGTGCAGTGCGAGCCCGAACGCGACCGATGGCACGGCGGGCTCTCAGGAATACACTGTGAGTGTCTCGCTTTCCGGCGGGTCAGGGCGCGCAAGCATCGCCTCACCCACCACAATTGTGAAGGATGGCGACACCTACACCGCGACCATCACCTGGTCGAGTTCGAACTACGACAAGATGACCGTCGACGGCGTGGACTACGCGCCCGTAAACGACGGCGGCAACTCCACGTTCGAGATACCCGTCACGCTCGACGAGGACATCGCCGTGTCGGCCGAGACCGTCGCCATGTCGACGCCGCATACCATCGACTACACGCTCTACTTCGACTCATCCACCATGAAGGAGAAATCGGGCGACGATGCAAGCGGCGGCTCCCCCGCGGGAACGGCTTCAAGCGCCGCGGCCGACTTCCACAACGCCGATTTGGGCTGCGGCTGGGAGCCGACGGGGGCGCTTCAGCTTGAATACGCCAAGCACTTCACTGTCGACGAGTTCGAAGGCGGCTTGCGGCTTATCTGCGTTTCGAACGGGGAGCGCTTCCTCGTGGTGCCGCAGGATGCGAAGGTACCTGATGGGTTGAGCTCCGACATCGCGGTCATAAGGCGCCCCGCCGACAAGGTGTACCTTGTGTCGTCGGCGACGATGTGCCTGGTCGATGCGCTCGATGCGAACGACAATATCTTAATGTCGGGCACGAAGGCCGACGATTGCTCGGTCGCGGGCTTCAAAAGCGCGCTCGAAAGTGGGGCGATCGCCTACGGCGGCAAGTACAGCGCGCCCGACTACGAGCGAATATCGGCCTCGGGCTGCACGCTCGCCATCGAGAACACCATGATCAACCACACACCCGATGTGAAGGAAAAGCTGCAGAAGCTCGGGCTCGTCGTGCTCACCGAACAGTCGTCGAGCGAGCCCGAAGCACTCGGGCGCGTCGAGTGGATTAAGCTTTTCGGCGTCCTGTTCGACAAGGAAGACGAGGCCACGCACCTGTTCAACGAGCAGAAGGCCCGCGTCGAGCAAACGTCGGGGCTCGCGTCGTCAGGTAAAACCGTGGCGTATTTCTACATTAACTCGAACGGGGCCGCCGTCACGCGGCGGGCGGGCGACTACGTGGCGCAGATGATCGAGCTTGCAGGCGGCAGCTACGCGCTCGATGACGCGCAGACAGCGTCGACGTCAGGTTCGTCAGTAACGCTCGAAATGGAGCGCTTCTACGCGACGGCGAAGGATGCCGACATCATCGTCTACAACGGAACCATCGACGAATCGGTTGCCACCTTGAACGACTTCGTAGGCAAAAACGCGCTATTGTCGCAGTTCAAAGCCGTGAAGAACGGCAACGTATGGGTCACAAGCGCCGACATGTACCAGCAGATGACTTCTACCGCCGACATTATCGACGAGCTGCACGGGGCGTTCACCGGCGATGACGCGAGCGACTTCCATTATCTGAAGAAGCTCGGCTAGCGCCATGAGAAGCCGGCTTTCCATGACATACGACGAATCGGGGCGCACCGCACGGTGTCGCGTCGTGACGGCGTTGCTCGCTGTTGCCCTCATCGTGCTCGTCGGGGCCAACCTGTGCATCGGGAGCGTGCTCGTACCCGCAGACCACATCCCCGGCATCCTTTCGGGCGGCGCTGCCAATTCCATGGAAAGCCAGGTCATCTGGGAGATTCGCCTGCCGCGCGTGCTTTCAGCCGTGCTTCTCGGCGGGGCACTTTCGCTCTCTGGGTTCCTGCTGCAGACGTTTTTCAACAACCCCATCGCCGACCCGTTCATCTTGGGCGTCTCCTCGGGCGCAAAGTTCGTCGTCGCGCTTACGATGATCGTACTTCTGGGCGCGAACCAGGCCATGTCCTCGCCGGCCATGGTGGCCGCAGCGTTTCTGGGCTCGCTTATCACCATCGGCTTCGTGCTCCTCATCGCACGGCGCATAAGTTCCATGGCCATGCTCATCGTGGCGGGCGTCATGGTGGGATACATCTGCTCGGCGGCGACGAACTTCCTCATCGCCTTCGCCGACGACCAGTCCATCGTGAACCTGCACAACTGGTCTTTGGGTAGCTTCTCGGGTTCGAGCTGGGACGACGTCGCGGTCATCGCGGTCGTGGTGATCACCGTGAGCGCATGCGTATTCGCGATATCGAAGCCCCTTTCCGCCTTCCAGCTGGGAGAAGCCTACGCGAAAAGCGTCGGCGTGAACGTCGCACGCTTCCGCGTGGTGCTCGTCTTTCTAGCGAGCATGCTCTCCGCCTGCGTGACCGCGTTCGCTGGTCCGGTGTCGTTCGTAGGCATCGCGGTTCCTCATCTCGTGAAGTCGGCGCTGAAGTCGTCGAAGCCCATCCGCGTGATTCCAGCGTGCTTCTTGGGAGGCGCCATCTTCTGCGCAGGCTGCGATTTGATCGCGCGCACGCTGTTCTCTCCTGTCGAGCTTTCCATCAGCGCCGTCACCGCCATCTTCGGCGCGCCGGTGGTTATCGCGCTCATGTTGAAGAAGCGGGTGAGGTAGATGGGGGAATTCGTGCCGCGGCCCAAAACGCTCGGAGGGGACATTCCATACTTAGACAGTCCTGAGCTCGCACGAAAGCGCCAGAAGGCACTTTCGGCTCGTGCGGAACTGCGCGCGGAACGCCTCCTCCGAGCGGAGTCGAACCTCGAAACCCCGGTCGAAACGCAGGCTGACGGAGCGCCGCTTTTCCGCATAAGCGACCTGTCGGCGGGCTACGACAAGAAGGTCGTAGTCGAAGGCGTCGATCTGGAGGTTCGCGCGGGCGACGTCGTGGCGCTCATCGGGCCGAACGGCTCGGGCAAGTCGACCATCTTGAAAACCATCACACGCCATCTGGCACCGCTTGCCGGCGCGGTCGAGCTCGACGGGCGAGAGATTTCCCGATGGAAGACGGCGGAATTCGCAAGGAACCTTGCCGTTATGCTGACAGATCGCCCCCGGACCGAGCTCCTAACCTGCCGCGATATCGTAGAGGCGGGAAGGCATCCCTACACCGGGCGAATGGGCACACTCTCACCCGACGACCATAGTCGGGTCGACGAGGCCATGAAAATCGCACATGTGGAAGAGCTCGCCGAGCGCGACTTCATGCAGATAAGCGACGGGCAACGCCAGCGCGTCATGCTCGCACGCGCCATCGCGCAGGATCCGCGCGTGCTCGTGCTCGACGAGCCCACGTCGTATCTCGATATCCGCTACCAGATCGACCTGCTGCGAATACTTCGCCATCTTGCGAAATCGCGGAATGTGGCTGTCATCATGTCCATCCACGAACTCGAGCTCGCGCAGAAAAGCGCCGACAAGGTGATTTGCGTGAAGGACGGCCGGGTCTTCCGCGCCGGCGCACCCGAGGACATATTCACGCGCGAGACGATTGGCGAGCTCTACGGCCTTCAACATGGCACCTTCAACGAGCGCTTCGGCAGCGTGGAAATTGGGCGCCCACACGGTGATGCGCACACGTTCGTCATCGCCGGCGCAGGTACGGGGTCGGCTGTGTTTCGCCAGCTCATCCGGCAGGGCAAGGCGTTCCACGCGGGCGTTCTGCACGAAGAGGACATCGACTGCGAGCTCGCGCGCGACCTGGCGACGGAATGCGTGGCCGAGCGCGCCTTCGAGCCGATCGGGGATAAAACCATAGCCCGCGCCAAAGAGCTCCTCGTCCACTGTGCGCGCCTTATTGTGTGCCCCGCCACCTTCGGCACCATAAACGCCCGCAACGCAGAGCTCGTCGAGTTCGCACGCTCGCATGGTATCGATGTCGTGCGAGCGTGCGAAGGCGCATCGGAGGATTCCCAATTAGAGTGGGAAGGATAAACTGAACTTTCTTTTAAGGATCCTCAGGCTACAGCTCCTACGCCGGCGAGGTCTCCAAGGCGCCGGAGAACCTCGTGAACAGGAATTTCCACGCCGACGAGCCCAACTAGGCCTAATCCAAGCGAGATTCCAGACTCGACAGACCATTGAGAGTCAGATCGTTGGCGACCTCAGAGACGCGCTCGATAGGAACCGAGCCGTCAGACAGCGCCCACGTGCGATATATACCGATAATACCCGACAGCAAAAACGCCAGATAGTAGTCGAACATCTCGTCCTTGAGACCTTGGGGCAGCAGATCGCGCTCGGCAATCTCGTGCTCGAGCGGCGCACGAAGACGAGCCATAAAATCATCGAGCGGAATATTCTCGATCAGCTGACGATTGAGCACCAAGTTGTTGCACAGTGCCTCGTTAACGGTTTTAAAGAAGGTCGCCGCCGCGCCCAGGGCGCGCTCGTTGGTGTCACCGTCCATGGAAGCGAGCGTTTTCTCGACCGAGTCGACAATCATCTCCACCGCATCGACGGCAATGGCATCGAGCAGGCCGTCAACCGTACCAAAGTGAACGTAAAAGGTCTTGCGGTCGACATTGGCCTCGCGCGCGATGGCACTCACCGTAATGTCTGCCAGCGGCTTTTCCATGAGCAGGCGCTCGAAAGCCGAAAGGATGGCATTACGGCTGCGAACGATGCGACGATCAAGACGCGGTTTGCTGGTTGCCATGGGCGTGTCCCTTCGAAATGCGAGCATTCATCAACAGATGAGAGATAATCTACGTAAGAGGATTATCCCCCATACAGCACAAATATGCCCCGCATCATGAAGAACGCACGACTGTCCTACTGCGACTTAGGGCGCTTCTTCTTATTGAGTGCCGACGGAGATACGCGAATACCATCGCCTGTCTGGCGCACATAGGCTTTATGAGCCGGCTTAGCGGCCCCAGAAGCCTTCTGAGCGTGCTTCTTGGGATTAACGGTAACAGCATTCGTGGGGTGCGGCTTAGTGGGCGCAGAGGGCGTCTGAGACGTGCGGCCGAGTTTGCGCATCACGCGATCCCAGCGCGCATGGATGCTCTCGTTGTGGGCGCTCTTAAGGCCCAGCAGGGGCGCAGCCAAAATGGTCGGCGCAATGAACGTAATGAGGCGCCACAGCAGATAGCCGGCGGTCGAAGCCGACCCAAAGAAATGACCCAAGAACAATGCAAAGCCACCCTCAGCGCCACCAGTTCCACCGGGCAAGGGGACCGCAGAGCTCAGCAGCTGGACAAAGGCGCTCGCGGCCATGACTGAGAAAAAGTCGACCTCGTGGTGGCCAAAGGCAAGCATCAGGAAATACGGAACCAGATAGAAAAACGCGAGCTGCAGCATGGTGATAAACACGGTGAGCAACATGGAAGAAAAATGTCCGGCCGAAAGCTTGAACTTCTCGGAGAAGGAGTAGATCTCGCCATCGACAAACGTGCGCCAACCCTCGATCTTAGTGGCCGAGACACCAATGCGCTCGAGCCAATTGATGATGCAATGGGCGACGCGCGTGACGGTCTTAGGCATGAGCGCGACGGCGAAGATGCCCAGCAAGATGCAGCAGTGCCCACCAAAGCTAAAGACGCACAGCAGCGTCATGTCACCATAGCGCTCGGCAAAAAACGGCATGCGAGCAAGCAGTAGGATAGCGCCCCAGGCAACGAGGCCAAACTGATACACGATAAAGCGCGTGAACTGCGTGGCTCCGGCCTCGCCGACATTTTGGCCCGCCTTGGTCAGGCGGTAGATCTGGGCGGGAGTCGAGCCCATCATCATAGGTGTGAGGTTGCCAAAGAAGATGCCACTCGCCTCGACCGAGACCAGGTCGCGGATGCCGACGGGTGAATTGGGGTCGAGCCAGACAGCGATCGCATAGGCCACAATGCCAAAGAACAGATACATGAACATGCAGAGACACGCGACAACGAGCCATGACGCCTGGACGCTCGACATAGCGGCCCAGAACTGCCCCATCTGCCCGGTTACCACCAGATAGACGATATAACCCACCAGCACGACGCCGATAAAGATGGCGCCGCGGCGTGCGCTCTTATTGTCATCTCCGCCCGAGGCCTCAACCTCGACCTGGGGCTTAGACGTATGCTGAGAGGACTCCGTCATGAGACTCCTTCTAACAGTCAAAATATCTTGGATATTGTACCCGCAAGGACCATAAGCAGAACGCAAAGCTCTGGTTCAAACGGGAATTGCAGACGGTTGTTTGAAAATAAAAAACCCGGCCTTCCATGGGAAGTCCGGGTATCAGATGCGTGGTAGCCCGTACCAGATTCGAACTGGTGATCTCCGCCTTGAGAGGGCGGCGTCCTAAACCGCTAGACGAACGGGCCATATGACATCTGCACTGCCGTGCTGCGAGGAAATATATTACGGGACAAAAAACGTCAGCGCAAGAAGAAATTCCAAATTGTCGAAAAATTGTCGGCAGGTTATGGAACACGCAGGTAAACTGGGTAGCTAATTCAAGTTGAGATGGACCAAAAGAGCTTCGCGATCGTTGGGAATGTTGTCTTCGATCACGGCGTCGAGGGCGGCGTTGAGTAGCTGGCCTAGCTCGGGTCCCGGTTTAACGCCTGCACGGATCAAGTCGCCGCCGTTGATGGCGAGCATCTTGAGCGTATAGGGCTCCCCCGCCTCCAGTAGCTCGTGCGCCAGCGCGCGCATTTCCTCGATTGTCTCGACATAATAGAAGCACGATGGGGCCTTGCCAAGCGTGTCAGCACGCTTGAGGTCCATGAGCTCGTCAATCAGGCGGGCCGTGTCGACGCCCTCACCCGAAAGCGCGCGCATCATATTGAGCAGGCAGGAGCGCTCAGGGCGCAGCGGCTTATCGTGATATTTGATGAGCAGGCACACGTCGCGCACCAGGTCGTGCGAGAGCGCCAGGCGATCCATAATGACGCGCGCTTTCTTAGCGCCGAGCTCGGGATGACCATAGAAGTGTCCGCTGCCGGCGTGATCGACCGTGAAGCACTCGGGCTTAGACACATCGTGCA
This sequence comes from Collinsella sp., assembly GCA_019414325.1. Classification (GTDB taxonomy): domain Bacteria; phylum Actinomycetota; class Coriobacteriia; order Coriobacteriales; family Coriobacteriaceae; genus Collinsella. The sequence continues at coordinate 11,966 of DXMG01000041.1, forward strand.
AAAACGCCGCCCACATAAGGCTCGACGAGGGTGCGACGCCGTCACACAGCGCGAGCTCCCCCGCCACCGTCAGTACACGGGCGATATGCTCGTAGACGTTAAACGCATGATAGACACTGCGCTGATCAAACCCGCGACCCGCTGCCAACTCGGGCACGGCGGCGCAGATGAGCTCGGGATAGCGGAGCATCGCGTCTCCCCCATGACCGGTCGAAAGAATGCCCTCGAGCTCAATACCCACACGCTCACGCGCCACGGCATCGAGCAGCGGCGCACATTCGGCCAAAGCCTGTTTGGTCGCGGGTTCAATCATAAAGTCCAGGCGGCAGGCAAAGCGCACCGCGCGCAACATGCGCAGGGCGTCCTCATTAAAACGGCGCTCGGGATCGCCGACAGCACGAATCAGCTTGCGCTCCAGATCACCCTGGCCGTCGTAGCGGTCGACAAGCCGGCGTTCGGGATGCCAGGCCATAGCGTTGACGGTAAAGTCGCGGCGCGCCAGATCGTCCTCGAGCGAGGCGGCACGCTCCACACTCTGGGGATGGCGACCATCGGTGTAAAAGCCATCCAGGCGGTACGTGGTGACCTCGATACGCTCGCCATCGGAAATAGCCGTGATTCCACCAAATTTAATGCCCGACTCCACGACCGCGATGCCGGCGGCCTCGAGCGCCGCTTTGGACTCCTGCCACAGGCCGCTACAGCACATATCAACATCGTGGCTAGGGCGCCCCATCAGGGCGTCGCGCACCCAACCGCCCACGTACCAAGCCTCAAGACCAGCCGCCTCAAGCGCGCGCAGGACGCGCAGGGACGCATCGGACGGTTGCGTACCGTTGAGCGAAACATTGCACATGCCTATGGCCTCCTGCACTTGCGAGCGTAATTCGATGGTTCTCAAGAAGTCTAACAAGAAACGAGAAAGCGCGCACACGCAATCGCGTCGTCAATTCGATAAAACGAGACAGCGGACGCCACATACGTTCAGCGCGCAAAAAACACCCGCCCTGGTAATCCAAAGCGGGTGTTCGGCAACGATGTATCGATGCGGCTAGCAGACCTGGCAAACCTCGATGTGCTTCTTATATTCGTCCACCTTAGCAAAATCGCCCAGACCGGGGCACTCGACCACGTTGGCGCCGGTGGCCATCGAAAGACGCAAGGCATCCTCGACGCGCTCGGGAGCGTCGTGCCACACGGACAGGAAGGCGGCCAGCGAGGAATCGCCGGCGCAGACGGTCGACAGCAGCTTGACGTCGAAGGTGCGATTGGCAAACCAGATGTGCTCGCCGTTGGAGAAGTACGCACCGGCGCCACCAAGGGTCAGCAGCACGTTCTTGGCGCCCTTGGCGTGCAGCTCGGCCATCGCACCCTTGACGGACTCGTCGTCGCCACCGCTTACCTTAATGCCAAAGATGTCAAGCAGCTCGTCGTCATTGGGCTTGATCAGCAGCGGCTCCATGGCAATGAGGTCTGCCAGCTGATGGCTCGAGATGTCGAGGACGAACTCGGCCCCCTTGGCCTTGACGCGGCGCAGGACCTCGGCCAGGAAGCCCTCGGAAGTGTTGGGAGGCAACGAGCCGCTGATGACCAGACAGGTCATGTCATCAAGCGAATCGATAAGCTCAAACATCTCCTGCTCATTGGCCTCGTTGATGGCGGCACCGGCGTTGACCATGTTGTACTCGGTGTCGGGGCCGGCATTGAGGAACACGTTGACGCGCGTGATGCCGTCGGTCCACACGGGCTTGACGGGCACGCCCAGGGCCTCGGCGCCCTTAACGATAAACTCGCCCGAGAAGCCGGCAAAGAAACCCAAGATCGTGGTGTCGACACCGTAGTGGTCAAGCGTAAACGAGACGTTGAGGCCCTTGCCGTTGGGCGTGTAGACGGCATTGCGGGTACGCGTGACGGTGTTGGCGTCAAGGCCGTCGCAGGCGATGTTGTAATCAATGGCGGGATTTGCAGTGAGCGTGTAAATCATGAATGTTCCTTTCACGAAGCAACGTGTTAATGAAAGTATATTCCACGCATCGGTAAAAGGCTAGGACAACTCGGTGAACGGTGTGGAAGCGATGAAGTACACAGGACATCTCTCCCCTATGACGGAACAAAAAAGGCGCCCCGGCCGAAACCGGGGCGCCGCATGCGCACGAATATGTCGCGTTTCGATTACTGACGATCGAGCTTGCGGACAGCAACGCGCTTGCTGTACTCGTCGACGTGACCGAAGTCGCCGATGCCGACGGACTCGGCGACGTTGGCGCCGGTGGCCATAGCGAGCTTCATGGCCTCCTCGACGTTGTCGCGATCCCTGTACCACTTGTGCAGGAACGCAGCGAGGGTGCAGTCGCCGGCGCAGACGGAAGAAACCAGCTTGATGTTGAACTCACGCTTGGCGTACCAGATGTCCTCGCCGTTGGAGAAATAAGCGTCGCCGCGGCTACCACGGGTGAGCAGCACGTTCTGAACGCCAGCGTCGTGAGCCATCTTCATGGCAACGCGGACCTCGTCGTCGGTGTCGACCGGCACTCCGAAGATGGCCTTCATCTCGTGATGGTTCGGCTTGATGAGCAGCGGCTTCTTGTGAGCGAGCTCTTTGAGCTTGTCGGAGGACAGGTCCAGGACGACGTCGGCGCCACGAGCCTGAGCGTGCTCCATGACCTTAGCCAGGAAGTCAGGCGTAGCTTTGGGAGGCACGGAGCCGGAAACGATCAGGCACTCGAGATCGCCCGCGGTGTCCAGGATGTTGTAGAGCTCCTCCTGGTGCTGCGGCGTAATCGGAGCACCCGGGTTCAGGATGCCGTACTCGTGCTGGCCATCGTTGACGTAGGTGTTAATGCGCGTGATACCGTCGGTCCAGACCGGGCGGCAGAGGCAACCCAGGTTCATGACCTCCTCGACGATGAACTTGCCCGTGAAGCCAGCGAAGAAGCCGAGCGCGACGGTGTCGACGCCCATCTTCTTAAAGGCGAAGGACACGTCGAGGCCCTTGCCGTTAGCCGTGTAGCTGGCCGAGCCGGTGCGGACGTTCTCGTCGGGCTCGAGCGGAGAGCTCGAAACCGTCATGTCGACAGCCGGGTTAGCGGTTAGCGTGTAGAACATTTACAGTACCCCCTGTATATGTGAGGGCCGCGTGGCCGGCCCATTCCAACCACGCGGTTACCTCTGATACCAAATTAGCGAGCTGCGGACTCGAGCAGTGCCTTGACCTCGGCGGCGGTGTTGCAGGCGAGTGCCTTCTCGGCGAGCTCGTCGCACTCGGCCTTGGTCCACTGGCTGATGGTCTTGCGGGCGCGCAGGATCGAAGGAGCGCTCATCGAGAACTCCTCCAGGCCCCAGCTGATCAGCAGCGGCTCGAGCAGCGGATCGGCAGCGGCCTCGCCGCACATACCGACCATGATGCCGGCCTTCACGCCGCTCTCGATGATGTTCTTGAGCGAGCGGAGCACGGCGGGATAGTAAACCTGGTACAGGTTGGAGATGGTGTCGTTACCACGGTCGGCGCACATGGTGTAGCCGATCAGGTCGTTGGTGCCGATGGAGAAGAAGTCGGCGACCTCGGCAAGACGGTCTGCGAGCAGCGAAGCGGCGGGCGTCTCGACCATGATGCCGACCTCGATGTTCTCGTTGAACTTGCGACCCTCTTCGGTCAGCTCGGCCTTGCACTGCTCGACGAGCTCCTTGACAGCCAAGACCTCCTCGACGCAGGTGACGAGCGGGATCATGATCTTGACGTCACCGAAGGCGCTAGCGCGCAGCAGAGCGCGGAGCTGGACCTTGTACTGGTCGGGATTGGCCAGGCAGTAACGCACGGCGCGGAAGCCCATGAAGGGGTTATCTTCCTTGACCATGTGCAGATACGGAATCTCCTTGTCGCCACCCACATCGAGCGTGCGAATGATGACCGGAGCGCCCTTGAGCGCGCTGGCGACCTTACGGTAGGCGTTGAACTGCTCCTCCTCGGAAGGAAGCTCAGCAGAGTCCATGAACAGGAACTCGGAGCGGAACAGACCGATGGCCTCGGCGTCGTGATCGAGCGCGTTGGGCACGTCATCGGGGTTACCGATGTTGCAGGCGATGATCTTCTTGATGCCATCGGCAGTCACGGACGGCTTGCCACGGAAGGCCTCGAGGGCTGCCTTCTCGGCAGCGAAGGCCTCGGCCTTGGCGGTGTAGGCGGCGAGCGTCTTCTCGTCGGGATCGGCCTCGACGATGCCCTTGCCACCGTCGACGACAACGGTCATACCGTTGCGCAGCGCGGTGCAGCTGTTGGAAACCGAAAGGACAGCCGGGATCTCGAGGGCGCGCGCAATGATCGCGGAGTGCGACGTGCGGCCACCGGTCTCGGTGACGATACCGGCAACGTGGGCCTTATCGATCGTGGCGGTCATGGACGGCGTGAGGTCGTGCACGACAACGACAGTGTTCTCGGGCAGGACGGAGAGGTCGACGACCTCCTTGCCCAGCAGCTCGGCCAGAATACCGGTGCGGATGTCGGCGATGTCGGCCGCGCGCAGACGGAACATCTCGTCGTCCATGGACAGGAACATGTTCTCGAACATGGTCGAGGTGTCCATGAGCGCCTGCTCGGCGCAGGTACCGCCGTCAATGGCGGCGTTAATGGCGTCGGTCATACCCGGATCCTGAGCCAGGACAATGTGTCCGCTCATGATCTCGGCCTCGGCCTCGCCCACCGTCTCCTTCATGTGGTCGGCCTGAGCCTGGGTCTTCTCGCAGAAGACCGAAAGAGCGGACTGATAGCGCTCCTTCTCTGCTGCCGAATCAGCAACCTCGTGCGGCTCAAACGTCAAGTCAGGATCGACGGCGACCATGACGGTGCCGATACCGATGCCCTCGGAAGCGTTGACTCCCTGATACATTCCCATTCCTCTCTCCGTGTCATGTGATAAAGCGTTTTGCCATATCCATGACAAAAGAGCGCAGCTACCTTACAACAGGTCACTGCGCCCCCAAATATGAACTTAGTTGTTCAACATGCGACCCGTTTGAGTTCTACTCGCCAAGACCGCTCTTGATGAGCTCGATGGCGGCAGCCAGAGCCTCGGCCTCGTCGGCGCCGTCGCACTTGACCTCGACCTCGGTACCGCAGGGGATACCAGCAGCCATGAGGGCCATCGGGGACTTGCCGTTGACCTCCTTCTCGGGGGTGACGACCGTCACGTCACAGGCGTACTTGCCCATGGTGGAGGCGAACAGACCAGCCGGACGCATGTGCAGACCCTGAGGATTAACGAGGGTAGCCTTCTCAGAAACCATAATTGACTCCTTTTTGTGTTTAACCCCTGTCATGCATGTGGCAGGAGTCAGATTCACGACGTTGTTTATATTAACTCACATCAAACGGTTTTTCATTATGTTTCGCACGAATTGTTGGACAGATGTCGTTCCTGTACGCTTGCCTGCCGGGCGGGGCAGTTAAGTTTGCTGCTCTACAGTCCTGCGCAAGACGAAAAGCACATTAAGTGCTTTCCTTTGCGTGCGGAACTCGCGACAAACTTAACCGCCCCGCCCGGCGGGCGAGCTGCGGAAACTCGGTCGGTCCAGAGCAATATCGGCGGAACGGAATTCTGGCTGAGGATCTGAACGCGCTAAGCTCTGTGCTTATAGATGCGCCTATTCCGTCTTATAAGTTGCGGTGAAATAAGGACTGATTTTGGGGTTGAAACGTTTAAACATTCCCTATTTCACCGCAACTTACAGAAGGGAATGAAAAAAGGCGGGGGCTCCGGGTGGAGTCCTCGCCTTTATTACAGGGGGCGATGTTATTCGCGAGCTGGGGGATTAGACCAGGCGGGCGTTGATCGTCTTGGCGATCTCGACGGCGTCGGTGGAACCCTTGACGGTGGCACGGAAGTCCTCGTCCATGAGCGCCTCAGCGACCTTGGACAGGATCTTGAGGTGCGTGGTGCCGGCCTGGGCACCGGGGATGAGCAGAGCGATGGCCACGTTGACGGGAGCGCCGTCCATGGTGTCCCAACCGGTCACGCCGGACTCGTCCTTGACGACGATGACGGCAGCCTCGGTAATGGCGTCGGACTTGGCATGCGGGATGGCGAAGCCCTCCATCATGCCCGTGGTGCCCTCGGCCTCGCGGGCCAGGAAGGCGTTCATCACGGCGTCGGCGTCGCTGGCGATACCGGCCTTGACGGCCTGGTTGGAAACGAAGCTCAGGGCCTCGTCACGAGAAGCGAAGTCCTCGGCGACAAAGACATTCTCGACCTTCACGAAGTCGGCAGCCTCGGC
>DXMG01000042.1:0-14903 GCA_019414325.1 Collinsella sp.
GTTGGGGCTCAACGAAGCAAGTGGCGCTTCTGTCTTTTTGGGATCGGGGATGCGAATCAGCCTGCAGCAATGGGCCCAGCTCGATTCGGGGCGCAGTGAGTCCCGAATCGAGCGTTCCTGGCTGCCATGCATGTCAGGTGATGAAAGCCCACAGCGGCATCGCCTTACACGGCAACGGGGGCCTCTTTGGGGCGTCCCACCCTTGGTGCATCGGCGAGTCGTGCCTCGATGGAGGCTTTGGACATCATGTGCTTGGTGCCATCCTTCCATGAATCCAGCAGTCCTGCATTTAGCAGTTGTGACACCCGTGCTGAGCTAACACCGAGCATACGCGCGGCATCCACTGCGGTGACGGCGGGAATGTCGCCGAGTTCGCGGTTGACGGCTACAGCGATAATCTTGCCGCCGTGTCGCGGCTCATGTCCGAAGTCTGGCACGGGAAGTTCAATGCCGTCCGAATCAAAGAACTCGAATTCCCATACGTAAACCAGGTAAGACCTCCTCTAATGGCGAATAATACGAGGCGTGCTCCTAGAATATTCCGGTCGCATCGATGCAGCTGAGCATACCTATCTTAAAGCCTCGCGCGGACACGAATTGCTGTGCTGTCTGACATCATCGCATGGGGCCTTGCGGTGGTTAAAATGTGACCATAGAGGCAGTTTTAGCGAACCCCGCGGGAGTGACGCGTATGGACAACAACACGCTGCTGTTCCAGGACAAAGGTTCGGGTAGGTTTAAAGACGTCAAGATCTACCTTAACCGCATCGAGGTGCTCAAGAAGGGCACTTTTGGTGGCAAGCACACCGAGATTGTTTATCTTAAGGACATTACGGGGGTCAGCAGGATCAAGGGCCGCGACGTTTTCCTACGTAACAGGCTGTTGACTGCCTGTGTCTTTAGTCTGAGCAGCCGCTCCCAAGCTCAGGAGTTCGTGAATGCGCTGAACATGGTGATGTAGCCGATAACGGTGTTCGGGCTAAGGTAAAAATCGGGGCGCAGAACGGTATTCTGCGCCCCCCCAATTGAGTCGATGTGTCTAAAAGGCGGGCTTGCCTATTCGCTGTCGTCCCCAACGTTTTCGCGGTCATTGGCAAGCATCGCCGCGCCGGCGACCGTTGTCGCCACGGCGGCGGCAGCGAGCCCGGCGGCAACGCCAGAGCCGTCGCCCGTGTCGGCGAGTTTTCCGGTCGAGCCCTTGCTCTTGTTGCCGCCGCCGTTCTTGTCGGCGCCGTCTGCGTTGGAACCCGTGCCGCTACCGGTGCCGCCTGCACTGCCCGAGGCCGCTACGGTAAAGCTTGCGGCTCCATCGCTGGCGAGCGTGTAGTTTTGCGCCGCGTCGCCCAACAGACCTTTCGCACGCACCCAATACGTCCCCGCGGCAAATGCCTCGCCCTCGGCCATTGCCGTGCCCGGAGCGCCGTCCGCGTCGTGCACAAACTCGAGCTGGGCGGTGCAGGCGTCGGTTTCGAGCTTGCCCTCGAGTGATGCCGCAATCTTGGCGCGCACGTCTTCGCCGGCCTTAAGGCCTTCGAGTCCCTCAAAATGGGGCGTCAGCGCGAGCGGATCGATATCGATGGGCACAGAGCCCTGCAGCCCCGTAACGGTCTCGTTGCCCAGGGCGTCGACATCCACGTATTCAATGGCAAACGCATGGCCCGAAGCTGTCGCGTTGAGCGCGTTGCTGCTGTCGGCAAGGCGGAAATGACCCTCGCCAACGGTCTTGCCATCCTGGAATGAGGCATCGCTCAGCGAGTCGCCGTACGTCATGCGCATGCGGGTCGGGAGATAGTACGGGAGATAGTACGAAGCCGTCTGCTTGTGCTCCGTATCGTAATTGCGCTGATAGATGCTCCGGGCCAGCGCCGCATCAACAAAGTCGGATGCGATGATGCCAATGTGCTTGAGGTAATCTGACTTTGTATCCTCGATGCCGCTGGGATTGATGTACGGGCTCTTATACAGATGCTCGTTGACTACTCGTGCCGAGGTAAAAGGATTGCCTCCGTGCGACAAGCCCGTGCAGCTGGTGTAGTTGATAGACCAGCAACGCTCCAGGACTTTCTCCTTGGCCCCGTTATCGTCCTCGACATCTACCTCGTTGCGCGTGCGCCCGGACGTTTCCTTCAGCGCATTATCGACCCAGCTGAGCTTGTCGGTTCCCGTGAGTTTGTACTTGTCCTGGGCGTATACCTTGGTGCAATAGGGCTCTTTATCGCCTGTTTCCCCCGCGGCTTCAAAGCCCCGCGCGTCTTGGACGAGACACATAGTGGCGCTGTCGGAGTGAGCCTTGATCTTGTCATCCCATTCGGTAAGGTCGAGGCCCCACGTGTGGCCGCTTACACTGTTGCCGGCGAGCCTAAATCGACGCAGCAGAACGATCTTTCCGCGCACCTCGTGTAGCGTGGGGATTCGGCTCGACGTATAGAACAGTTTGGGGTTGTCGTCCAAAACCTTGGCGAAAGCCGTCGTAACACTTTCGTCGGTAGCCTCGTCGTTGCCTCGTGATACAAGCATGATGAGCGCTTCTGTCGGGTTTTCGTTCAAAAACGTTTTGAAGTAGCCTATGACATCGGAAAGATGCATAAAGTACGCGTCTTTTTTGAGCAGGTAGTAATCCCCGTGGTCGATACCGGGGTTGTCGCCCTTTCCGAGCCGGATATCAAAATAGCGAATGCCTTCGAGCAACTGCGTGGGAATGTAATCCTGCTGGCATTTTACTTGCGAGGATTGGGGCTCGGTGTCGTTGTCCACACTGCAAGTGCTCGAATCGTGCGTGCCCGGGATGCTCAGCTCGTCGAGGAACTTATTGTCGTCGACGTATTTCATCCAACATGGCCCATCGACGTAGCTGCTGTACGTGATCCAGTCGAGGCTGCTAACCGTGGCATCGTTCTTTTTCATGTCGTAACCGATAAGTTCGAGCTCCCACGGAATGCTCTTACTCTTATGGCAGATCTTATTGTTGTCCTGGTCTTTGCCGTTCGATTCTATTGCCAAGTACTTAATGTCTTTTTTCTCGGTTTCTTTCTCGACCGTGCGGTCTCGGATGATATAGGTTCCGTTTGATTGGCGCTCGAACGCAAAAGCGCGGCTGGGCTTGTTGTCATACTCGCCGCCCCATACGTGGATGACCTTTCCATCTTTGTCCGAGTCGTCGTCGACCGACCAAATGCTGTAGCCCGTCTTTTTATGCTCTTCGAAATTGAGCAAGGTGCGGATAGCATACCAGTTTGTATCGTCATTCTTGGTCGTTACGTTCTCAAGGATGAGCTTGTTGGACGTACCGTCATTAAACAGGTGGCAGACGTTGCCGCGAACGTTGCCGTCTTGGTTGACGCTTGCAGTACGAAAATAGTCCGCGGGGCGAAGGCGAATGACGAAATTACCGAGGTGCTCCGCCGGTTTGGGCGTGTCGTCTGCAAATGCCGCTCGCAGGGGAATGCCCGGTGCCGCGGTTTCTGGCAGGCTTGCAAGTGGCGACAGCGCCGCAAGACCTAAGCCCAGCGTAAATGCTCGGCGGCTGATGGCATGGTGTTCGGTCATAACTCCTCCATTCGCAGCGTGCGGCTGTACGCTCGTTTTGGACACTATACTGCCCAGATGTTTAAAGGCGTCGGCTTAATTGCCTGCGCGGCGCTATAAATCGGCGGGCGGACGTGTTGGGATGCTTGCCCATTTTGTGTCGCCACCGCGCTTGGGGGAGTGGTTTTGGTGCCCGGCGCCTTTGCGCTCGTTAGCTACCGGCATAAGAAAGGGAGGGCCGGTGATGCGGCCCTCCCTTGGTGCGAGGCGCTGGGCCACCGTCGCTTGCTTGCGCTGCGCCCATGTTTCCCGTTGCGCTCGCCAGTCGCTTAGCGCTTGATCTCGATATCGTCGAGCTTGACGTCCATGGCCTCAGTCTTGGCCTTGGCGATGTCATCGGCAAATTCCAGGGACTTCATCATGGCTTCGACGGCGTCCTTGTGCTCCTCGACGTTGTCGATGCGCACGTACACGCTGCCGCCCTCAACGTCGGTGAAGTACTCGGTCGTCACGCCGCCCGAGTGCGTAAAGTAGGCGCTGCGCCAGGTCTTGCCGTTGTATTTAACGGGGTCGCTTTCGGTCCATCCGGAGTTGGCCTTCCACTTTGCCTCGTAGTCGAACAGCTCGTCGGCGTTCTTGTCGGGGTCGAAGACAGGAATGAAGCGGTCGCTCGCGTGTTCGCTTTCGGTGAACTTAAACTGGGCCCTGTCGGCCGTGTCGCCGGCAACGTCGGTAATCTCGACGCCCTCGGGGACCTCGACCTTAAACCAAATGAAGTCGGTCCTCATATCCACGGCTGACTTTTCTGCTCCGCCGCCACCGCTGCTGCCGGTAGCGCCACCGCTTCCGCCACAGCCCACCAGGGCAACCGCGGCAAAGAGGCTGATGCAGAGGGTGAGAATCGCTAAGGCCTTCTTTTTCATGGTCGTGTCCTCCTCGATCTGTAACCGCCCATGGATTACCTGCCTTTACTGTACGCGTGGACGGCTCGCTAGGGTGGGCCATGTGTCCCATTCTGAGGGCCGGATTTGCGCCGACAAGTGGCAATATGCGCGGGTCCAAAAGAGGGGAGGGCCGATGCCTGTCGGCCCTTCCCGGGGTTGGGTGCCCGTTGCTTTAATGGGGCGCATGTGCGCAGGTGCGCGTAGGCGCGTGCGGGTGTCCCGTTACTTGAGCTCGATGCTCGAAATCTCGACTTCGCGCGCCTCGGAAACTGCCTCTGCCATGTCATCGGGGAATTCGACGGAGTTGAGGAGCGCCTCGGCTTCTTTCTTGTGCTGGTCGAAGTTCGAGATGAGGACGTAGACGCTTCCTGGTTCAACGTCGGTAAAAAGGATGGTTGAGATGCCGCTGTTGTCTTCGTACGTTCCGACGAGCCACGTCCTGCCGTTATACTCGACGGACCCGCCGTCCTTCCACTGGAACGTATCACCTTTCTTTTCTGTCTGGTCGGCGTGGGATTCCTCGGCAGTCAGCGCTTTTTTCCAAACGGGGATAAAACGATCGGCCGAGGCGTTCTCGTCTTCGGGGAAGGTGAGCTGGACCCTGTCGGCATTCTTGCCGGCGGAGTCGCTTACGCCGACGCCCGCGGGCATCTCGACCTTAAACCAGATAAAGTCGGTCTTCTTGGCGACGGGGGCCTTTTCCTTGCTCTCGCTCTTGGTGCTGCCGCCTCCGCCCGATGCGCTCCCGCCGCAGCCGACAAGGGCAAACGCGGCAAAGAGGGCGATGCAAAGGGAAAGGATCGATAGGGTCTTTTTCTTCATGGTGGCGTCCTCCTTGTCTGCCAGGGACATCGTGTGCCGCGGATCGCTGGGGCAGCGGTTACGCGTGCACATGATGCCTTTGTTTACCGTGCGGTTATTCCTCCATTCGTCGTCCGGTGCCGTGATGAGCTTGCCCCAACATAGGGCTCCTTACCTATATGTATGCCCCAGTTGCCGTCGTCCGGGAGTCTCGAAAGGTGGGCCATGTGTCCCATGTTTGCGTTGCTGTCGCCTATCGTGTGCCATAGAAATCCGCGATGGCCAGGTGCGCTGACGCCCATGTGCTTATGGGCTAGACTAAGCACCATTATGTGATCGATGCGGTCGGTCGGCGGTTGCCGCTCGACCGATGTATATGACTTGAAGGTGCATGCGTATGAGCCAAGAGATGATGGACAAGACCTGCCGCGGGTTTGCCGAGGCGCTGGCCGCGCGCGAGCCGGTTCCCGGCGGTGGCAGCGCGAGCGCCTTTGTGGGCGCGCTGGGCGCCTCGCTGTGTGGAATGGTTGCCCGCTACGGTGCGACCAATCCCGCGCTTGCTGATCGTGCGGATGACCTGACGCGCGCGTTTGCCCAGGCGGATGAGCTGGCCCAGGAGCTTGTCGAGTTGGTTTCCGAGGACGTTCGTGCCTACAGGCGGGTGTCCGCGGCGTACGGTATTCCGCGTGACGATCCGGCTCGAGCGACCGCGATTCAGGATGCGCTGCATGTGGCCGCTATGCCGCCGTATCGCATTATGGATGCCTGCGGGCGCGCACTGGCGCTGCTCGAGGACATGGCCGACAAGGGTTCGCGTCAGCTGCTGTCCGATGTGGCGTGCGGCGCTGTGTTCTGCCGTGCCGCCATGCAGGGCGCGAGCTTGACGCTCTTTGCCAACACCACGTCTATGAAGGACCGCGCTCGTGCTGAGGAGCTCGAGGCGGCGTGTGATGAGTTGCTCGACATATGGTTGCCGCGCGCCGATGCGCTGGCGCGCCGCGCCTCCGACGCTGCAAGGAAGAGAGGATAGCCATGGCTGAGCTACTGAAGGGTGCTCCCGTTGCTCGCGCGCTGACCGAGGAACTTGCTGTTCGCTGTGCCGCTTTGCGTGAGCGCGGCGTTGTTCCGACGTTGGTTATCGTGCGCGTGGGTGAACGCGAGGACGACCTATCCTACGAGCGCGGTGCGCTCAAGCGTTGCGAAAAGGTTGGCATTGAGGCTCGCCGCGTTTTGCTTCCCGCCGATGTTTCGCAGGACGAGCTGTTGGCGGCCATCGAGGACATCAATACCGATTCGTCTGTTCATGGCTGTCTGATGTTCCGCCCGCTGCCCGCCGGCCTTGACGAGAACACCGTCGCCACAGCGCTCGATCCCGCCAAGGACGTTGACTCCATGACGCCCGCTTCGCTACTCACCACGCTTTCGGGGCGCGGCGAGGGTTTTGCCCCCTGTACAGCCGAAGCCGTGCTTGCTCTGCTGGATCATTACGGCGTTGAGCTGGATGGAGCTAAGGTTGCTGTGGTCGGGCGCTCGCTGGTGATCGGGCGTCCTGTTGCCGCCATGCTTACGGCGCGCAATGCGACCGTGACGACGTGCCACACGCATACGCGCGACCTTGCTGCCGAGTGCCGTGCTACCGACATTGTGGTTGCGGCCGTTGGACGCGCGCGTACGATTGGCGTGGATGCGGTTCGCGAGGGCCAGACGATCATCGATGTTGGCATTAATTGGGACGAGGCCGCTGGCAAGCTGGTCGGGGACGTCGATTTTGATGCTGCGGAGCCGGTTGTTAACGCCATCACGCCCGTGCCGGGCGGCGTGGGCGCTGTGACGACGGCGATCCTCGCCAAACACGTGATCGAAGCGGCCGAGCGCGCATCGAAATAGGCGTTTTGGGCTGTTTGAGGGGTTAGCTCTATACCCCGTGGACAGAAAATGCCAAATATGAGTACTGTTGCCAAGATAGTCACATATATTTTAGGCCAAATAGGCTCTCTAACGATATTTATTATCGATAGAGAGCCTATTTTATTGGACCTATGAGGAATTACATCATCTAATTTTTGAACAAATGTAGACTTTCGACACCCATACGTAGCAAAATTGCTGTTACTAAATTGGTGACAGTACTCATATTTGGCATTTTTTGACCACAGGGGTTGCCAGCGCCGTGGTTTCGCCCTTTCTGCGCCGAAGCGATACACTGTTATCGTTTGATTTCTTCGCTCAAGGAGGATGCGCATGCCGTGCACAACGATTTTGGTTGGTAAGAACGCGAGCTACGACGGGTCGACGTTGTTCGCCCGCAACGAGGATTCGTCCAACGGGGTGTTTGAGCCCAAGCGTATGCGCGTGGTGCATCCCGACGAGCAGCCGCGCGTCTACACGAGCGTCCTGAGTCACCTGACCATTGAGCTGCCCGACAACCCCATGCGCTACACGAGCGTTCCCGACGTCATTCCCGGCCACGGCATCTGGGCCGAGGCCGGTTTCAACGAGCTCAACGTTGGCATGTCCGCAACCGAGACGCTCACCACCAACGAGCGCGTTCGCGGCGCCGATCCGCTTGTGGACTACGTGCCCGCCAAGGGCAACGAGGGTGAGGACGGCTATGTGCCGGCGCAGCCCGGTGGCTTGGGCGAGGAGGACATGGTGACCCTGGTGCTGCCGTATGCCAAGTCCGCCCGCGACGGCGTGCGTATTCTGGGCGAGCTGCTCGAGCGCTACGGCACCTACGAGAACAACGGCATCGCCTTTAGCGACGTGGACGAGATCTGGTGGCTCGAGACCATCGGCGGTCACCACTGGATCGCCAAGCGCGTGCCTGACGACGCCTATGTGACCATGCCCAACCAGCTGGGCATCGACAGCTTTGACCTGGATGACGCCGAGGGCGCCCAGGCCGACCATATGTGCTCCGCCGACCTGCGCGCCTGGATGGCCGAGTGGCATCTGGACCTGACGCTGGGCGTCGAGAGCGACGGCCCGGCTGCCGTCTTTAACCCGCGCGAGGCCTTTGGCTCGCACAGCGACAGCGACCATGTCTACAACACGCCGCGCGCCTGGTACATGCAGCGCTGCCTCAACCCCAGCGACGTGTGGGATGGCCCCGACGCCGACTACACGCCCGAGAGCGACGATATCCCCTGGAGCCGCGTGCCCGAGCGCAAGGTGACCATCGAGGACATCAAGTACGTGCTCTCGAGCCACTACCAGGGCACGGAGTACGACTGCTACGGCAGCAAGGGCACGCCCGCTACGCGTGGTGCCTATCGCCCCATCGGCATCAACCGCAACAGCCAGCTTGCCGTGTTGCAGCTGCGCCCCTATGCGCAGCCGGCCTACCGCGCCGTGCAGTGGATGGCCTTTGGTTCCAACTCGTTTAACGCGCTGGTTCCGCTGTACGCCAACGTCGAGACTATGCCCGAGTACTATGCCGACACGCAGGCTCGCGTGACGTCCGAAAACTTCTACTGGGCCAACCGCCTGATCGGCGCGCTGGCTGACGTCCGCTTCCATGAGTGCGGCCGCGCGGTCGAGGATTATCAGGAGAAGATCGGTGGCATGGGCCACAAGCAGATCCATGACGTCGACGCTGCCGTAGCCGCTCTGCCCGAGGTCGAGGTGCCTGCCGAGCTTGCACGCGCCAACGAGGCCTTTGCCGAGCGTGTTCGCGTGGAGACCGATGCCCTGCTGGGCAAGGTGCTTTACACCACGAGCTGCGCCATGAAGAACTCTTTCGCGATGAATGACAACGTGAGGTAGGGATTTCCCGTCGATCGAATAGCGCTAAAACGCTTTGTCGCTTTCGCTCAATCTTGGGTACAAGAACGCCAATGCAGTTGTTTGTGATTGGAGATAACCATGGTTATGAAACTCGATCAGCTTGTTAACGGCGCCATTAACGTGGGCTTTGGCGCTGCCGCCGTTGCTGTCGAAGGCGGCAAGAAGGTCCTCGACGACCTTAACACCAAGGGCGAGCAGGTCCGCAAGGACACCGCCACCCCCGATATCGCCCGCAGTGTGTCCGACATGTTCGAGCAGGCCGGCGGTACCATCTCCGACCTGACCGAGCGTCTGGGCATGCAGGGCGAGACCGCGGCCCAACGCGTGCTCGACGAGCTCATTCTGGCTCGCGTCCGCGTTATGACCGCGCCCGAGCGCACGGCCTTCCTGGCTCATGTGCGCGACATCGTCGATTCGGTCGAGGACAACGTGACCTCGGTGCCCGTCGAGTCTGTTGAGGCCGACGATGCGAAGGATACCGAAGAGGCCGAGTAGCAGCGCAGATGGCAGATTCCACCACCGATTACAACAATCTAGATCCTCTGGGTAACGAGGCGGCGGTTGTCGATGAGGTCGACGCTGCCGTCTCGGGCGCTCGCAAGAAGCCACGCGCTGTCGATATGGTGCCCGAGGAGCCCGACGCGATGGCACCGGACGAGGAATACCAGCTCACGCCGGCGGGTCGTCGCGAACGCATTGGGCAGATTGTTCGCCTGGTCAAAAAGTACCGCGTGTGGGATAACCTCACGCCGGTTCGTTTGCGCCGCCTGCTCGAGGAACTCGGCCCCATGTTCGTCAAGATGGGGCAGATTCTGGCCAACCGGTCCGAGATTCTGCCGCAACGCTTTTGCGACGAGCTGCGTCGTCTGCGCTCCGACGTGGAGCCGGTGCCGTACGAGGTAGTGCTTCGCTGTCTGGAGGAAGAATACGGCCTGCGCCTGGGGGAGATGTTCGATGCGATCGATCCCAATCCGCTTGGTAGCGCATCGCTCGCGCAGGTGCACCGCGCTCGTCTGGTGACGGGCGAGGACGTGGCCGTCAAGGTGCAGCGCCCCGGTGCGCAGCAGGTTATGGCGCAGGACATCGATATCATCCGCTCGGTGGTGCGTATCGTTTCCAAGTTCGTCAACACCGATCAATTCGTTGACCTGCACGGCGTGGTCGAGGAGCTGTGGACCTCGTTTCGCGAGGAGACCAACTTTTTGGCCGAGGCCAAAAACCTCAACGACTTCTACGAGTTCCATAAGAGCGTTCATGGCGTGACGTACCCTAAATCCTATCTGGACCTGTGCACCGAACACGTGGTGGTTATGGACTACGTCGACGGCATTTCGATCGCCGATCCTGAACGCTTGGTGGCCGAGGGCTATGACTTGGAAAAGATCGGTGCCGCAATCGTCGAGGACTACTCGACGCAGGTGCTCGATGACGGCTTTTTCCATGCCGACCCGCATGCGGGAAACATCATTCTCAAGGACGGCATCGTCTACTTTATCGACTTGGGCATGGTCGGACGCATGTCGAGCCACGACCGCGGTATCGTCAAGGATATGATCTTTGCCGTGGCCGAGGGCGACGTGCCAAAGCTCAAGGATTCGCTCATGCGCTTCGCCGTGACGCGTGGCGACTCGGCTGAGCTCGATCATTCGGCCTTTTTGTCCGATCTTGACTTTATCGTGGCTGACTTTGCGGGCCTTGACCTTAAGGACCTAGATATCGGCGAGTTTTTGACCTCGCTGTTAAACCTCGCGCGCAAAAATGACGTTGAGCTGCCGAGCGTGGTGACGATGTTCGCCCGCGGCATGGTGACGCTCGAGGGTCTGCTGACCGAGTACATGCCCAACGTCAACATGATCCAGATCATTCAGGCTCATATCAAAAACGAGAAGAGCATCTATGCCCGCATGCGCGAGATGAGCCGCGACTTTGCCGCGAGCAGCTATCGCGCAGCAAAAGGCTCGCTCGAGGCGGCCGAGTATCTGGGCTTGGCTTCGCGTATGCTCACGCGCGGCCAGCTTAAGGTGAACACGCAGATCATGAGCAGCGATAAGGCGCTGCGACAGCTGGGTGGGATTATCGACCGCATGTCGATGGCTATCGTTATCGCCGGTCTGTTTATCGGTTCGTCGGTGGTGTACTACGCGCGCATCGAGCCGGTTGTGTTTGGTATCCCGGTCATTGGCTTTATGGGCTACGTGAGCGCGCTGGTGCTGGCGCTTATGCTGGGTCGCAATATCTGGCTCAACAGCCACGGCGGCAAGCACTAGAGGCTGTGACCGTCACCGCATTCTCCTATCGCAAACAATAGCTTTTACCTTGGGCTTCGCCTGCGTGCGAGGCCCTTTTGCGTGATAGCATATTGACGGTTTTAATCGATGGCCTAGATGGTGGTGCGGAGACGCACGAATGCGCGGTTTTCCTGCGCGTTTGGGGGAATCGGGGTGCAAGTCCCCGGCTGTACCAGTAACCGTAATTCCTCTTGGCTCGGGATGTTCGCGTCGCAGATCGGACGGCGCGCCCGAGTCGTTAAGGTTAAGTCGGATCGCCTCCCATCTTGCATGCGGCTGCGGCGTATGCCGCCGGTGTGCATAGGGCTCTGGAGGGAAGGGGGACCCCGATGGGGGAACTCGAGCGTAACATGCGCGATGACGTGGGGCAACCGCTGGGCAATGCTCCAAGTACAGACAATGGGGGACAAATGGATATGTTTGAGGACGAGCGCGAGCGCGCCTCGCTGCATCGCCGTGGCGCGATTGCACGCGGCGTAGCCAAGCGCGGCCTGGTGGCATTCCTGGCCTTCGCGATGGCCTTTGGCACCACGCCGGCTCAGCTGTGGGCCGAGGGCGCCGAGGGCATTGCCGAGGCTGTGGCTCAGGCTACGACGCCGGGCGAGGACGCAGCGCTTGCGGGCGGTGCCGCTGAGCAGAGCGG
The DNA here is from genome assembly GCA_019414325.1 of Collinsella sp. Taxonomy (GTDB): domain Bacteria; phylum Actinomycetota; class Coriobacteriia; order Coriobacteriales; family Coriobacteriaceae; genus Collinsella. The sequence goes on from DXMG01000042.1 coordinate 11,988, forward strand.
CGCCGAAGTTTCGGATTCTGGGAGCGCGCCTGCAGCTAGTGCCGCCGCAACAAAGGCAGCAACTGGCGACGAAGGCTCGGCGACGGGGGAGAGCCCTGTCGCGAGCGAGCAGTCTTCAGCGGCATCCGCTGGCCAAGCAGGATCTGCCGCCGCGGCTGCCGTTCAGACAGAGAACCCGACAGAAACCGGCGATGTCGCCAAGAAGCAAGTCGAGGTCTCGTTCTCGATTATCGGCACCGATGCCGACGGCAAGGCTCAGACCTGGGTGGCACCTACGCAGCTCAAGCTCGACGAGGGCGCGACGGCTGCGGATGCCTTCGTTAAGCTGCAGCAGAAGACGGGCTTTAAAGCGGATTACGAACCGAACACGGCATACGGCTTCTACCTCAAAAGCATCACGTCCCCGACAGATGGCCGCACGCTTGCCTACGATCCGACGACTAATGCCTTCTGGCAGCTGTTCGTCGACGGCGCGTCTTCCTCGGTTGGCGCGAGCAGCGTTAAGCTCGCCCCGGGGCAGAAGATTGAGTTTGCCTTTACGGGTGGTAGCGCATCCCCTGTCGTTAAGGATCAGGTTGCCGCAAATGTGACCGTCATTGGTCGCGATGCCCAGGGCAAGACTCAGGCTTGGGTCGATAACGCGCAGTATGTGGTGACGTCCGGTTCGAGCGCACTTGACCTTACGAAGGTCGCGCTTGAGGCGAATGACATCGACGCCGTTGCTGCTGGCTCCTTCATTCTGAGCCTTAAGTACAACGGTGTTGAGCTGGGTACGCCCCAAGATTATTCGACCTATTGGCAGCTGTTCATCAACGGCAAGTCGAGCGACTACACGGCAGACAATGTCACCATTCATGCTGGCGATACCGTTACGTGGTTCTACGGTGGCTGGGGCGACAAGTTGCCGTCCGATTCCGTCCATGCTTCCGTTCAGGTCCTTGGTAAGGACAAGGACGGCAAGCAGCAGGTTTGGGCTTCGACGGGCCAGACGAGTCTCAAGGCGGGCTCTACTGCCAAGGATCTCCTTGAGCAGACCGGTCTTACTCTCGATGCTGGCGAATCGTCTTGGGGCTGGTTCCTCAACGGCATTTATTCGCCGTTCGATGGTAAGTCCTATGGCTGGGATGCTGCGACCAATAGCTATTGGCGCTTCTACGTAAATGGCAAGTTCGCCGACGTTGGCGCCGGTGCCTACGAGCTCCATGAGGGCGATGCCGTCACCTTTATGTATGGTGCTGACGCCGATGCCCTTCCTGGCCAGGTTCTTGGGTCTGTCGATGTTATCGGTCCCGATGTCAACGGCAACAATGCTCGCTGGGGCTCGGCAAGCAACGTTTCTCTGCCCGAAGGCTCCACGGCCCAGAACCTTATTGAGACGGTTCTGAAGGCCAAGGGCGTTACGTACAACGGCTCCCAGAGTGGTGAGTACTGGTTCCTCAATTCCATCAACTCGCCATTCGAAGACGAGACGTACGGCTATGATGGTGCGACCAACAAATATTGGCACCTGTATATCAATGGAGAGCCCTCCTTACTCTGCGCTAATCAGATTACGCTCAAGAGCGGCGATAAGGTCACACTTGCCTATACCACCGACGATTCGGCCATGCCCGATCCCGACAAGATTGTCGTGGACCCGGGTGCGACGACTCCTGATTGGGATGCCGAGTGGGCCGGCTACGGCAACAGTGGCAACGGTTCGACCGTAACGGATGCCAAGACGCCTGCGCAGGCCGCCGGTCTTAAGTGGGCCTTCGATTGGAAGGCCGAGTCTGGTCAGCAGTATGCCAACTGCAGCGAGCCTGTCATTGCTAACGGCTTTGTGTACATCGCGACCGAGAACGAGCTCATTAAGATCGATTCGTCCACGGGCAAAAAGGTTGCCTCTGCGCCGCTTGCCTCCAAGGTGAGCTATACCTCTCGTCCGATCTATACCAATGGCCTTATCATCGTTCCGCTCAACGGCGGTGCGGTCCAGGCGATTACTGCAGACAAGCTGATCTGCAAGTGGCTGACGCCTGGTTTGACGGACTTGACGCAGAGCTCCTGCACCGTCGTTTCGGACGGCGAGTACGTCTATGTAGGCTCGGTCGATATTTCGTATGACGAGAATTACAATGCGACCTACGGCAACGGCTCCTTTGCGCGCATTAAGATTGCCACGGGCGAAGTTTCTTGGCAGAACATCGACCCTGCCGAGGGCTATTACTGGACTGGTGCGGCTTTGACGGATAAGTATGCCATCGTTCCTACGAGCGCGGGTACGCTTAAGTGCATTGATAAGACGACGGGCGATGTCGTTTCGACCATGAAGCTCGACGCTGTCGCAAATGCCGATTGCATTGCCGATCCGTCCAATGGCTCGACCTTCTATCAGATGACGCACGACGGAAAGCTCCATGTGATTTCGCTTTCGGCGAAGGGCGTGCTGAGTGAACAGAAGACGGTTGATCTGGGCCTTACGAATAATCTGAGCGCCCCTGCTGTGTCTGGTGACAATCTGATTGTCGGCGGACAGACGGCTACTGGCTCTGCTCTGGTTCTCTATAACCTGAAGACGGGTAAGACCACGATGGTCGCTGCTGCCGACGGCAAGGCGCTGCCGGCTGGCCTCAACGGTATTGCTGCTACTCCGCTGGTGAGTGTTCAGGGCGGCAAGACCTATGTGTACTTCACCGTTAACAGCGCGGATAGCAAGGATTACGTCAACTACTCTGCTGGTGGTGGCGTGTATCGCTATACGCTCGGCGATGCAGAGGCGACGCAGATTTATGATGCGGCTGGCCATTACCAGTACTGTGACTCTCCGGTCATTGCCGATGCTTCTGGCAATCTCTACTACATTAATGATTCGGGCACGCTGTTTAAACTTGGAGCTGTCGAGTCTTGGACGGTTGCCTTTAACTCCAACGGCGG
>DXMG01000042.1:14913-18170 GCA_019414325.1 Collinsella sp.
GTTCTGGTACCGGTACTGGTTCCGGCACTGGCGCTGGCACGGGTTCCGGCTCCGGCTCGAAGGGCGGCGCTGTCGCCCCGGGTCATAAGCCGACGACCAAGACGACGGTGTCGACCAAGACCGAGACCAAGGACAACAAGTCCGACCAGAAGGACTCCGATAAGTCCGATAAGAAGGACGAGAAGAAGTCTGACAAGAAGGACAGCAAGTCCGACAAGAAGTCCGACAAGAAGTCCGATTCCAAGTCCGATACGGGTGCTGCTTCCACGACCGCTGCTAAGAAGTCCTCTAGTGCTGCCGAGCAGGAGGCTGGCACCAATCCGCTCGCCATCGTTGGCATCGCCGCCGGCGTGATTGGCCTCGCGCTCATCGCCGTCTTCGTGCTGACCAAGCGCGGCAAGGGTGACGGTAATGCCCGATAAGCCCAAGGAGACCAGCGGGCAACAGCCCGACTCCTCGTTTATCCAGCTCGATGATCCAAAGCAAAAGGGCGCCGCTTCGGCGGCGCCCGCCCCACGGCACAAAGCGCTCCTTGGCGTTCTGACTGCCGCGTGCACCATTCTGATCGTCGTCTCGCTGGGCTTTGTCCATCCCTCCGAGAGCGGCGCCTGGTCCGTTGATTGGATTTTTCAGTCCGTGACGGGGGAGAGCGTCGTTTCCAAGGATGACAATGGGTCTGGCTCGTCTACCGCTTCGGGCGAGGCCAGTTCCAAGGATTCCAAATCTTCGGATGCTGCAAAAGATGAGTCCAAGGGCTCGAACGACGCCAAGGATGATTCCGAGTCTTCGCACAAGGAATCGGACAAAAGCTCGGATAGCAAGAAGTCCGATGGTCAGGACAGCAAGAGGTCTGGCGATAAATCCGCTGCCCAAAATACGGGAGCCGGTGATACTTCCAATGCGTCTGGCGGTGCTTCTTCGGGCGGTGGCCAGTCGTCTGATGGAGCCTCATCCTCTAATGGTGGAAACGCCTCCTCGGGCAGCCAAAGCGGCTCACAGGAGTCCAACTACGTTACGGTGACGGTTTCGGTCACATCGAGCGCTGTGGGCAATCCCGTGTCCTCTGGCGGCACCTTTACCTTTAACGAAGGCGCCACCGTTTACGATGCCCTGTGCGCGCTGGGCCTTTCTGTCAACGCACACGGCTCATCGTACGGCACGTATGTTTCTGCGATTGGTGGTTTGGCCGAGAAACAGTACGGCGGCACGAGCGGCTGGATGTACTCCGTCAACGGCACAACGCCCATGACGGCCTGCAGTAACTACGTTCTCTCCAATGGCGACAACGTCGTTTGGTATTACGTAACGGGCTAGAGGCCTCGACATAGCGCGCCAGACGGGCGGTTCGGACAAACATCCGGGCCGCCCGTTTTTCGTGCGAATGGGACTGGGTCGCCGGGTCTCTCGGCAAACAAAAAACCGGTTGGAATGGGAATTCCAACCGGTTATACATTCAAGCAAATAGTGAATCGACTATGACCGTGCGCCCTCGAGGAAGAAGCGGCGGCTGAAGTAGTTGTACCAGGTGACGAGGAACGTGGCGATGGCCTTCATGGCTTGGTAGCCGATGCTCAAAAACGTGACGCCCACAAACATATACAGGTCGTTGAGGCCCAGGCCGATCACCGACAGGATGGTGAAGATCGTGAACTCACGCTTGCGGCTCATGCCTTCGCGGTGGTCGAACACGTACTTCATGCTGAGCCAGTAGTTGACCACGACGGACGTGATAAACGAAACCGTGGTGCTCATCAAAAAGTCGAGGTGGAACAGCTCGACGAGCGCAATGAGCATGCCCCAGTCGATGCCAAAGGAGATAAGACCCACGACAGCAAACTTGAGGAACTGCTTGGTATGAGGTTGTGCCAGCGCCTTGCGCACGTAATCACATCCAATGCGTTGATGAATCGAGCAGAGGATACTTTAGAGCTTTTACAAGGGAAACGTAAGGTCTTTGCCAATAACTATATGAACTCGCCAAATTTTCAAGAGCTAATCCGCAAACGTAAAATATTTGCCCGTAAACGAGCGACACCCACGGACGATACTGCGCTGAGTGCGCGTCGTCCGTGGGCGCCGTAATGCTGCAGGGGTTTCGAGCTATTTTGTCTCGTCGCCCTCCAGGAAGATTTTTCGAGTCACAAAGTTGTAGACCATGACAAGCGCGGTGGCGCAGATCTTGGCGATATTGGCCTCGAGTCCCAGGCCGGCGTTGAGCGCCAGCACGATGCCGTCGTTGAGCACCAAACCGATCACGGACAGCACGACAAAGATGATGAGCTCGCGGCGGCGGCTCATGCCTTCCTTGTGCGCAAACACGTACTTCATGCTTGCGAGGTAGTTAAAGATGAGTGAGATGATAAAGCCGCTGGTGTTGGCGATTAGGATGTTGAGGCCCAGACCGTAGTGGAGCAGATTCATAATGCCAAAGTCGATAACCGTGGCAATGACACCGACGACGCCAAATTTCATGATCTGCGCAAGGAGCTTTTGCATGGTACCTGCCTTAAGCTGGCGCCGAAGCGCCGCGGGGATGACAAACTCAGCAAGTTTAGCCAATCCCCGCGGGTGGTGCTAGGCGCGCTCCTCGATAGCACCGTTTCTATATGCATCGAGCAGCTGACGCAGGTCTTGGATTTGGCTGCGGATCTTGGCGCCAGTATCGGTGTCGCTCACCATGCGGCGACGGTCCGCTTGGTCAAAACGGTTGGTCTCGCTTTCGATGTCCACGTTGCGCGTGAGTGCCTCGGCAACCGTCGTAAAGGCCCGGTGCGACTTGAGGCGGCAGCCGCGCGAGCTCGAGATGAGCGTATAGCCGGCGATGCCCGTCTTGGGATGGTAAGCGCGGCAGAAGCCGCCATCGATGACCAGCAGCTTGCCCTCGGCGCGGATGGGCTGCTCGCCCTTGGTGGTTTTAACGGGCGTGTGGCCGTTGATGATGTGGCCGGTCGGCGAGCATGCCATGGGCGCGACGCCAAACTCGCGCATGATATCATCGCAGACCGAGGGCGACTTGGTAAGCGTAAAGTACGGGTCCATCGGCTCGACCCAGGTGCTCTTATCGGCGATATAGGCGCGCTCAAAGGTACGCACCAGGCGTCCGCTGGCGGGTGAATTGAAGCCAATCCACAGGTACCACATCCAGTCGAGGGCATCGCGGTCGCCCACGCGCCACGCGCGGCGGGCGATGTGGTCGCAAAAATCGAGATAATCGCGGCCAGCGTGCCAGGTGCCCAGGCAGTTCATGCTGCTAAAGG
>DXMG01000043.1 GCA_019414325.1 Collinsella sp.
TGGGAATGTAGAAGGGGGAGGCCTCGCGGCCTCCCCCTTTTTTGCGTTTACGGGCATAAATGACTCATTTACGCCAGACGATTTAATTCTTTTTGGTATTGAGCTTTTATTTAAAGAAAATAAAACGAATAACAAGGGCAACTGCTATGGCTGCAATGATCAAAAGCAGGATTGTCAGTCGATGCTGCTTGCGTCGTTTACTTGATGAAACGAAGATTGATTTTCCCTGTTTTGGCGTTTCGAGATAGCGAGCCGAATGCGTCAAGGTTTGCTTTGGTCGAGGACCTCTTTGTTGATGAGCGGCGGATGCTTTCATCGGCTCATCACTAGCTGCGCTGTTTTTAGATAATGGTGCGTCTTTCAGATATACAGGGTCTCCCGAGGCGACGCCCATATGTTTGCGTCCCGTTTGGGCATCCTCGAGCGTTTGATATCGATTTCTCGTCACATACTCGGGCTCAGGATCATTAATGGGCTCTTGCGAGATGTGGGGGCGATGGAACCGTGGCGGCTGCGTGGAAGTTTCTTCCCCCTGCGTCTGCATAAACATTTTGTTCTGGTTTTGGTCGTCCATGATGCCCTTTAGCTCGTTACCAACAACGTGTACGCGCTCATTGTAAGCCCCTTGCTATTTGTAGCTGTGAACATACTTGTTATTTAAGCTCTGGTTCAAAGAACCTTAACCTTCCTAAAACCTGAGTCATACGCACTTAGATATGCTTATAGTACTGGACTCAAAAAACTTTATAGTCGATGTATATATGAGCACTGGGTGGGCATATATAAGAGCGTCAAAAGAAGTCCCAGTCACCTGGAGGATGACTCGGCAGTCCTATAAAGGAGTGGTAAACATGGCAAGCATGGTTCCTTATCGTTCGGTTTTTGGCGTTCGTCCCTCTGCAAGCTCGCTGTTCGATCTGTTTGATGATATGAGCGACCTAGCGAACAGCTCGATTGCCTCTAAGGCGTTCCCCGTTGACGTTGAGGATAAGGGCGATGGCTATGAGGTCAAGGCTTATCTGACCGGCGTCGCCAAGGACGATATCGATGTCGAGCTTAACGAGGGTCGTCTGTCCATTAGCGTGAATGTCGAGGAAGACGAGGAGAACGAGGGCAAGAACTTCCTGCAGAAGGAGTTCAGCTCGTACAGCGCGACGCGTGGCGTGTATCTTAAGGACGCTTCGAGCGAGGGCCTCTCGGCTAAGTACGCTGACGGCATCCTGACCGTTACGGTTCCCAAGATCGTCGAGAAGAAGAACGTTACGAAGATCTCCATCGAATAACTTCGTTGGTGTTCTTCGCTATTAAAAGACAACAAAAGGGGCTGGGAAGCGATTCCCGGCCCCTTTTGCTGTTTAGGACAGTCTATTGAATGGTTGCTGGCCGATACTGGCTTGCGGGGCGTATCGAGAGTTTTCGCGATCCTTGGAGAAGGGTGGCGGAGCTGCCGAGCTCGTCATCCAGGGTTGCGGCTAGAGCTTTGGCATAGCTTTTGACGGTAAGGCTCGGACGATTGTTGTCTTGGCTGATATGCATGGCAATGAGCTGTTCGGTGCGATCGGTAACAAGTTCGCGCGCGGCTTCGGCGGCTTGGCCGTTGGAGAGGTGTCCCCTTGCAGACAGGATGCGCTCCTGAAGAAAGCGGGGATATTCTCCCTCGCGCAGCATGGTCACATCGTGGTTGCTTTCGAGCGCGAGGACTCGACAATCTTTGAGGGTGTTCATGGCTTGGCTCGATAGCTCTCCGGTGTCGGTAGCAAAGCCGATGGAATCATCGAGGGCGTCGAATCGAAAGCCGATTGGATTTATGACATCGTGTGATGTTGAGTAGGTTTGCACGTGGATGCCGGCAATGGATAGGGTGTCACCGGGGTCGAATTCCTCGACAGGCAGATGCGAAAGATTTTCTTTGCTCGAAAGAGTGCCCCTGCTGGCAAAGAGGGGGCCGTGCCAGTGCTTGCACCAGACATCGAGGCCCTTGATGTGATCGCTATGCTCATGAGTAATGAGAAGAGCCGAGACGTTGTCTGCCGAGAGCCCCAGTTCTGCCATGCGCTTTAATGTCTCGCGGCGAGACAGTCCGTCATCGACCATAATGAGCCCCTGCGGGCCCTCGATGAGTGCGCAGTTGCCTTTAGAGCCACTGCCGAGGATATGAAGGTGCAGGCAAGACATAAGATTCCAAAGGATACAATGGGTGCGGACGAATAAAGGAGGAAGCGAATGCCAACGGTATCACAGCATTACGGACACCATGCCGTGCCTGGGGCAGTCAATGAGACCCGGACGAGGCAGCAGGCAGCTCCTGTCGTGCTCATGGTATCAGGCGGCGCGGACTCGACGGCACTGCTTCTTATGGCGTGCACATCAAAGCTGGATATCCAAGACGGACGCGGTGCTGCCCCCATTGCTCGCGAGCGCCTGCATGTGCTGCATGTAAACCATCATCTGCGCGGCAAGGCGTCCGATGGCGACGAGGCCTTTGTGCGTGAGCTTTGCGCGAAATATGGTTTACCGCTGTGCGTGGAGCACGCTTATTTTGATGGGGAGTCGGGCAATATTGAGGCCGCGGCCCGCGAGGTGCGCTATGCCGCGGCGCGGAGGTATGTTCGCGAGCTCTGCGCCCAGACGGGGGCACCGCGAACGGCGGCTCGTATCTGCACCGCGCACACGTCTTCGGATCGCGCGGAAACGTTTTTGATGAACGCGATTAAGGGTTCAGGGCCCGCTGGCCTATCGAGCATTCCTCGCCGGAGGAATATCGTGGTGCGCCCCTTGCTCGACCTAACTCATGGCGAGCTCGTGGGCTATCTACAGGTACATGGTCAGCCGTGGCGTGAGGACGAGAGCAATGAGGATATCTCGTATCTGCGAAACTACGTGCGCCATCGGGTAATGCCAGTGGTGGCACAGCGTAATGCGAGCGTGTGCAAGACGATTGGCGCCGCCTGCGAGATCCTTGGTGACGAAGATGCGTTTCTGTCCCAGCTGTCGGCACAGGCGTTTCGAAGCTGCCTGCGCAAGGAGGCGGCGGGTGCGCTAGTGCTCGATGCCAGACGCCTTGCTGCGGCCGAGGTGGTAATCGCGCGGCGCATCGTGCGACTGGCGATCAAACGCATCGATCCGGACGCTCGTCCAGAGATGCGACATGTGGAGCGAGTCCTTTCCTGCGTTGCCGAGGGCGCAGGCTCGGTCACGCTTCCGGCGGGGATTGACGCACGCGTCGAATTTGGCATGCTGGCGTTTAAGGCTCCGGTGGCTCGCGAGGGCCTGGTCGCTGACTGGGTTACCGTACCCGGTCGTTTGCCGTTGGGCGGGGGACGTATGCTGGTCGCAGAGCCGATGGCCGTTGAACCGGGATGCGATATCGTGCGCCGCGCCCGTGAGCTTGCGGCTGCCGGGGAAGTGGCAGCTTTGGTAGATGCGGCTGCCCTGGGTTTTGCCGACAGCGATAGTGAGCGGATCCTGGCGGGCTCGCGTGGCGAGATCCCTGCCGAGGCGCGATTGGCGCGCCTGTGGGTGGACGGTCCCGCACCGGGAGACGTGATGTGCCCGTTAGGAATGAGTGGCCGAAGCAAGAAGGTATCCGACTTGCTAGGAGAGGCTCGCATTCCCGTTTCCGAGCGCGCCGGCGTGCCCATGGTGAGGACGGCGCCGGGAGGTGCCGTGGTGTGGGTCGCCGGAGTTCGCGCGGACGAACGCTTTAAGTGCACGGCGGCGACGCGTGTGGCCTATCTGCTTCGCGTGGTTGACGCGGATTAGCCCCTCGTACCAGCTTTTCTGTGCGGCGTTGACGGTATTCCCGCGCTGATGATGCGCGGGCTGGAAAATATACCCCGTGCGCTGCTAGAATGTGTAGTTCGCGTCCATACGGCGGTGTGTGGGCGATTAAGCACAAGAAAGGGTTGTCATGGCTTCTCAACATCCGGATATCGAGAAGGTTCTGTTTACGCAGGAGGATATCGAAGGTATCGTTTCTCGCCTGGGCGAGGAGATTACGCGCGACTACGCTGGTAAGGATCTGGTGTTGATCGCGGTCCTGCGCGGCGCCGTTGTCTTTATGGGTGACCTGATGCGCAAGATCGAGCTGCCGACCAACATCGATTTCATGGCTGTTTCGAGCTATGGCGACGGTGTGAAGTCTTCGGGCATCGTGCGTATCATTAAGGACCTGGATATCGACATCCGTGGTCGCGACGTGCTGATCGTCGAGGACATTCTGGACTCGGGCCTGACCCTCAAGTACCTGATGAAGAACCTCGAGAGCCGCAAGCCCGCCTCGCTGGAGGTCGCCGCCTTCCTGTGGAAGGACGTTGAGGACCGTACCTCGGCCATCACGCCCAAGTATGTTGGAACCCATTGCCCCGATGCCTTTGTGGTGGGCTACGGCCTCGACTATGCCGAGCGCTATCGCAACCTTCCGTATCTGGGCATTTTGAAACCGGAGGTTTATTCGTAAGATGCCCGACGACCGTAACGACAACAATTCCCAGACTCCCCGGGAGCCTAAGATCCCGGGGATGCCCGGAGGCAAGAAGCCCACGCGTACGGGCTGGCTGTATTTTCTTTTGGCTTGCGCGCTTCTGGGCTATGCCTTCTTTAATATGGGCTCCGGTTTTGCCAGCTCCAGCAATACCGTTAAGCTCGCGACGAGCGAGATGGTCAGCGCCATTAAGCAGGATCGCGTCGAAGATTTGACCTATACGGTTCAAGACGGAAGCGTGGCGGGTCATTACTGGAAGACAAAAAAGGACAAGGGCGATACGAGCGAGCTCAGGAGCTTTTCCTCGACCTATGTCGGCTCCGATTCGCTTGCCGAGCTCATGGCGGAGCACCCCGACACCAAGTATATCGTCAACACCAACGATCCCGATTTTTGGGGCGACTTGGCGATGAGCGTGCTGCCGACGATCGCCCTGATCGCCATCATGTTCTACTTTATGCGCCAGATGATGGGCGCCAATAATAGGAACATGCAGTTTGGCAAGACCAACGCCAAGACTAACGAGGCTACGCGTCCCAAGGTCAAGTTCGAGGACGTGGCCGGCGTGGACGAGGCCGTCGAGGAACTCGAGGAGATCCGCGACTTCCTGAGCGATCCGGACCGCTATCGCAAACTGGGCGCCAAGATTCCGCGCGGCGTTTTGCTGGTGGGCCCTCCGGGTACTGGTAAGACGCTGCTGGCCAAGGCCGTTGCCGGCGAGGCGGGTGTGCCGTTCTTTAGCATCTCTGGCTCTGACTTTGTCGAGATGTTCGTGGGCGTCGGCGCCAGCCGCGTGCGCGACCTTTTTAAGGAGGCTAAGTCCCAGGCTCCGTCGATTATCTTTATTGACGAGATCGATGCCGTGGGACGTCAGCGCGGAGCCGGCTTGGGCGGCGGTCACGACGAGCGCGAGCAGGCGCTCAACCAGCTGCTGGTCGAGATGGACGGTTTTGAGGAAAGCGAGTCGGTCATCCTGATCGCCGCAACCAACCGTCCCGATATTCTGGACCCGGCATTGCTGCGCCCCGGTCGTTTTGACCGCCAGGTCACGGTCGACCGCCCGGACGTAAAGGGTCGCGAGCAGATTTTGCGCGTGCATGCCGAGAACAAGCCGATGGACGAGGACGTTAAGTTTGAGAAGCTCGCCCAGATGACCGTTGGCTTTACCGGCGCCGATTTGGCGAACCTGCTCAACGAGTCTGCGCTGCTAGCCGCTCGCCGTCATCGTTCCGTGATCTCGATGGACGAGGTCGAGGAGTCGATGGAGCGCGTGATTGCCGGACCGCAACGCAAGGGTCGCGTGATGACCGAAGCCGAGCGCACCACGATTGCCTACCATGAGAGCGGCCATGCCCTGGTGGGTCACATCTTGGAGCACTCCGATCCGGTTCATAAGATTTCGATTGTCAGCCGCGGCCAGGCTCTGGGCTACACGTTGCAGCTTCCGCAGGAGGATCACTTCCTCAAGACCAAGAACGAGATGCTCGACGAGCTCGCCGTGTTCTTGGGCGGCCGCGTTGCCGAGGAGCTCATGTGCGATGACATCACGTCGGGCGCGAGCAACGACCTAGAACGCGCGACCAAGATGGCGCGCGAGATGGTTACGCGTCTGGGCATGAGCGAGGAGCTGGGCACGCAAGTGTTTGGCGAGGCGCAGCATCAGGTGTTCCTTGGTCGCGATTACGCCGATCACCAGGATTACTCCGAGGAGACGGCGCGCCGCATCGATATTGAGGTTCAGCGCATTATGCGCGAAGCCCATCGCCGTGCGGTCGAGATTTTGGATGCCCGTCGCGATCAGCTCGATCTGATGGCGAAGGTGCTGCTTGAGCGCGAGACCGTCGAAGGCGACGCCGTGAACGCCCTGCTCGACAACGAGTGGGATGCCTACCTTGAGCGCGAGGGCGATATCCTGGCGGCCAAGGAGGAGCGTAATGCCAAGGCGGCCGGCATGCCGACCAAGAAGCGCGCGCCTCGCATGAGCGAGGAGGAGCTGGCGGCTGATGCCGCGGCCTTTGCGCAGGCGGCCATGCAGGAGGATGCCGAAGTGGCATCCGATAACGCTGATGATGACCGTGCCGTCAACGCTGATGGCAACACCGACGCCGACAAATAGTTCTTGTAGCGAAAGCCTCCGCGGGGAAACCTGCGGAGGCTTTTTCTTTTGGCCGATATGGGGCCGTCTGTTGATTGGGGACAGACTTAAATGAGCGTTTTCACGCATTTAAGTCTGTCCCCAATCAACATTGCTGCGGCACTTTGTTCGGCTAAAGCGTACAATAGCGCCTATGCGAAAGGGGAACAGATGATCAACGAAACTATGTATGCTCGCGGTGCGGAGAGCTCCATCATCCGCGAGATTTTTAGCTATGGTCTTGAGCGCAAGGCACAGATCGGTGCGGAGAACGTGTTCGATTTTTCGCTGGGCAACCCGAGTGTTCCGGCGCCCGCTGCCGTGGCGGAGTCCATTAAGAAGGCCTTGGAGCTGCCGAGTGACCAGCTGCACGGCTACACCCCCGCTCCGGGCCTGCCGCAATGTCGAGCGGCCGTCGCCGAATCGCTCAACCGCCGCTTTGGCACGAGCTATGAGGGCAAGGACGTCTTTATGACGGTGGGCGCCGCGGCTTCGCTCACCTGCACACTCAATGCCGTTACAAACCCGGGCGACGAGGTCATTGTTATCGCTCCGTACTTCCCGGAGTATCGCGTGTGGATTGAGAAGGCCGGCTGCACGTGTGTCGAGGCACCCGCCAATGAAGATACGTTCCAGCTGAGCGTAGACAACGTGCGCAAGGCGATTACCGATAAGACGGCGGCCGTCATCATCGACTCGCCCAACAACCCGACCGGTGCCGTATATACGCGCGACACGCTGACGCGACTGGCCAATGTTCTGCGCGAGGCCAACGCTCAGCGCGATCCCGAGAATCCGATTATGCTCATCTCGGATGAGCCGTACCGCGAGATCGTGTACGGTGCCGACGTGCCTTGGGTACCATCTATCTACGAGAACACCGTCGTGTGCTATTCGTATTCCAAGTCTCTGTCGCTGCCTGGTGAGCGCGTGGGCTGGATCTTGGTTCCCAACACCAATCCGCAGGCTGTGCGTCTGATGCCGGCTGTTGCGGGCGCTGCCCGTACGCTGGGTTTTGTATGCGCACCGGCGCTCTTCCAGCGAGTGATTATCGATTGCATCGATGAGCCGAGTGACGTTGAGGCCTATGCGCGCAACCGCACGGCGCTCACCGACGCCTTGGCGGACTACGGTTATACCTATGTTGAGCCGGATGGCGCGTTCTACCTATGGGTGAAAGCGCTGGAGCCCGATGCGAACGCCTTCTGCGAACGCGCAAAGAAGTATGAGTTACTTGCGGTTCCCTCGGACAGCTTTGGTATGCCGGGTTGGTTCCGCCTGGGCTATTGCGTGAGTTACGAGACCATCGTCAATTCGTTGCCTGCCTGGAAGCAACTGGCCGACGAGTATCGTCGAAAGTAAAGCGCTCTGCTTACAATGTTTTACGTGAAACGGGGTTTGGTGTTAAGCCAGACCCCGTTGTCATGGACGTTGTGTCATTGGGATGGAGCGGTTTTACGACTGCCGAAGGCTATGCGTACAATGAATATACGCGACGGCCATACTGGACAAGGAGACCCGATGCCCTACCTGCTTTCTTGTGACATTCATACCCATACGATGTTCTCTGCGCATGCATATTCGACCATTGAGGAAAATGTGTACTGGGCGGCAGAGCGTGGCTTGCAGGTGCTCGGATCTGCCGACCATCTGAGCTCAATGGTTACGGCTTGCCCTAATGACCTGCGCAGTTACCAGTTCTTTATCAACCAGGATATCTGGCCGCGCATATGGAGCGGCGTGCTGGTGCTGCGTGGTGCCGAGGCCGATATCGTTTCACTGGACGGAAGCCTGTTTGGCGAGGACACTCCTGTCACGCTCGATATCGCCGGCGATCCGTACAGCCGTCAGCATTCGCTGTTCGACCTAGTTACGCGTAATTTGGATTATTTGGTTGCAAGCGTGCATAATCCGCAGCTCGCTGAAGGCGCGACGCTGGCCCAGACGACCGAGATGTATATCAATGCCCTGGAGCACCCCAAGGTGTTCATGCTGGGTCACACGGGGCGCTCGGGCGTTCCGTTCGATATCGACGGGGTGCTGCTGGCGGCCAAGGCCAAGCACAAGATCATTGAGATCAACAACCATAGTCTTGAGCATGGCACGGATGCTGAGCATTGGAATGTGTGCCGCAAGATTGCCGAGCGCTGCGCCGAATTGGGCGTGGGGATTGGCGTCTCGACCGATGCGCATATTGGCATGGCGATTGGCAAGCTCGACCAGGCGCGCAAGATGCTCGACGAGATTCACTTCCCGCTGGACTTGATCGTGACACGTGACCGCGAAACGCTGCTGCGCGAGATGGCGGCAGCCGGCGTGTGTGACCTGCGCAAGGGGATGTAGCGGAGTTTATAAACCAAGCGAAGGGGGCGGTCCAGGCGGGCCGCCCCCTTTCTTGTCCCAAAAATCTACTGAGGTTGGTTAGCGGCGCTCGAGGACCGCTACGGTTTCGGTATGGTCGGTGTGGGGGAACATGTCGACGGGCGTGATCTTGAGCAGGCGATAGCCTCCGTCGAGGAGCTGGTGCAGGTCGCGCTCTTGGGTCACGGGGTTGCAGCTGATATAGGTGATGCGGCGCGGCTTAAGTGCACAGGCAGCTTCGAGGAACTCGGGGGTAGAGCCGGCACGCGGCGGATCGATGGAAAGGACATCGACCCGCTCGTTGTTGTCGGCGGCATCTAGGATGTAATCGGTGGCATCGTCGGCCATAAACCAGGCGCTGCGGGTGAGGCCGTTGAGCTCGGCATTGCGGCGTGCGTCGGCAATGCCCGCCGGGTTGCGCTCTACACCGAGCAGCATGATGCCGATACCCTTGTTCTGGGCATCTTTGGCTGCGCAAAGACCGATGGTGCCGCTGCCGCAGTAGGCATCCATGAGTACGTCGCCCTGCTGCAAATCCATGCCGTCAATGGCGAGTCGATAGAGCAGCTCGGTTTGCTGCGGATTAGTCTGATAGAACGCGGTGGGGGAGATGTCGAATTCGCAGCCGAGCAATTGATCGCGCATGCATTCGGCGCCATAGACGATGCGAGTTTCCTCGCCGAGGATGGCGTTGCCGGGACGTCCGTTGATATTTTGGGCGACGGTGACGACGCGCGGATCGAGTGCAGCGACGGCCTCAAAGAACTCCTGCGCATGCGGCAGGTCGCGCTGGGCGGTCACAAGGGTGATCATGATCTGGTCGGTGCGCCAGCCGCAGCGAACGACGGCATAGCGAAGCAAGCCCAGATGTTTGTCCTCGTTAAAGGCGGGAATGTGCAGACGTTCGGCCTCGCGCGCGATGCCGTTGAGAATCTGTCGGGCGCCCGGTGCCTCAACGGGGCATTCGGGAACGGCAACGATTCTGTGCGTGCCGCGCTCAAAAAAGCCGCAGCGGACAGCGCCCTCCTTGCCGGGAGCAAAGGGGGTGGCAGCCTTATGGCGAAAACCGCGCGGCGCAGGATATTTGCCCGGGTCGCCCAGGGTGACGCCCATACCGCGAATGGGGTCGACGCTAATACCCTCACGCTCGCAGAGCGAAGCAAAAAGCTCCTCTATAGCAGCCTGCTTAGCTGCCAACTGCTTTTTATAAGGACGATTGAGCGCCGTGCACCCACCGCAAGCTTTCATGATCGAACAGGGAGACTTGGGGTCCACGGCCTTACGCGCAGACGAAGCCGAATCATTATGTGGGCGCTTGGAACGAGTCCGAGGCGCTTTGTCCCCGCCTCGACGAGAGTCAGAACGCTTGGTCTTAGCCCTGCTCTTGGTCGACTTACCCTTCGCGTCCTGAGACGACTTGGATTTCTTAGAAGATTTTTTCTCCTCCAACCCCTCAGCCGCCCCGATCAAAGCACGACGAGCCTTACGCTCCGCACGAGAATCTGCCATGAATTAACCCCACTATTAAATAAAAGAAAAGTCCGAAGCAATTGTACCGTGCATTTAACGTGCTCGATTGGAGGGGGCGCCTATTTAAGGTCCCGAGCACGTTGTCTCCCGGAATGCCGGCAGCCGTCACGGTATTTAATTTGTCGCGAGTTCCGCACGAACAGGAGGCCACTTAATGTGGCCTCCGTCGTGAGCAGGACTGTAGAGCAGCAAATTAAATACCGTGACGGCTGCCGGCATTCCGGCTGCACCAACCTTGTACTCCATCTCACTAAAGTGTATGATTCTGAACGTTACATGACTCACTTTACTTAACTAAAGTGCCACCAAGGGGGAATACCATGAATACCGATATGTCTCGTCGTCAGTTTGTTGGTCTAGCCGGCTCGCTCGCCACGGTGCTTGGCCTTGGTCTTGTCGGCTGCGGCGGTGGTGCCGGCAAGGGCTCCGCTGCTGGCTCTGCCGCGGCCAAGGATGTGAGGGGCGCCGCGGAGTCCAAGAAGCTCGTGGTGGGCTTTGACAAGTCCTACCCTCCGTACGGCTTTGTGGGCGATGACGGCGAGTACACCGGCTTTGACCTCGACCTTGCCAAGGCCGTTGCCGATAAGCAGGGCTGGGAGGTCAAATACGAGGCCATCGACTGGGATGCCAAGGACACGCTGCTCAACTCGGGTGCCATCAACTGTATCTGGAATGGCTTTACCAAGGAGGGCCGCGAGGACGATTACACGTTCTCCGAGCCGTACATGCTCAATGAGCAGGTGCTGGTGGTCAAGAAGGACGCGGGCATCAAGAGCTGGGACGATCTTGCCGGCAAGACCGTGATTACCCAGACCGATTCCGCTGCGCAGGATGTGCTCGAGGGTGACCAGAAGGATCTGGCGGCGACATTTGCCACGCTCGACACCATCGGCGAGTACAACACGGCCTTTATGCAGCTCGAGAGCGGCGCGGTCGATGCCGTGGCTTGCGACCTTTCGATTGCCCAGTATCAGCTTGCCGCCAAGCCCGATGCCTATACGCAGCTTGATGAGCCGCTGTCCAGCGAGCACTACGCCGTCGGCTTTAAGAAGGGCGACACCAAGTCGGCCGACGCCGTGACCGAGTCGCTCAAGGCGCTCTATGAGGACGGTACGGTCAAGGACCTGTGCGATAAATATGCGAGCTACGGTCTGTCCTTCGACAACTGGGTTCTCAAATAGCCACAGCACCCAACCTTGCGGCTCCAACCCTCCTCGCGTACCAAAGTACGCTTCGTCGGGCTTGTCGCTCGCAATCTTGGGCACTGTGCCTATTTGAGAGTAAAATCCGCTGTTCCGTTGCTGCGAAAGAGAGGGTAGGTTGTCTATCCAAGTCATGATGCAGATGCTTGGCCAGGGATTCTTGGTCAGTTTGCAGCTGTTTGTGCTGACGCTGCTGGGGTCGATTCCGCTGGGAATCCCCGTGGCGTTTATGCGCATGAGCAAAATTGCGCCGCTCCGCTGGATTGCGCGCATCTACATTTCGGTCATGCGCGGTACGCCGCTCATGTTGCAGATGTTTGCCATCTACTTTGCCCCGTACTACGTGTTTGGCATTTCGCTCACGCCCGATTCCAAGTGGACGGCGTGTGTCGTGGCATTCATCATCAACTACGCCGGTTACTTTGCCGAGATTTATCGCTCGGGCCTGCAGTCCATTCCGCGCGGTCAATACGAGGCTGCCGAGGTGCTGGGCTACTCGCGCATGCAGACGTTTCTGTATATCGTGATGCCGCAGGTCGCCAAGCGCATTTTGCCGGCGATGGGCAACGAGATCATCACACTGGTCAAGGACACGTCGCTGGCGTTCGCCATCGGCGTGGGCGAGATGTTCTCGACGGCCAAGGCGCTGGTCGCCTCGCAGGTGAGCATGGTGCCGTTTGCAATCGCGGCACTGATTTACTGGATCTTTAACTTCGTCGTCGAGATGCTGCTGGGCGCTGCCGAAAAGCGACTTGACTACTACCACGACTAGCCTGTTCCGTCGTGCTTTTCAAACACATGGAGGTTCCCGTGTCCGGAACGGTAATGAATATATCGAGCGCGCGTAAGGCGTTTGGCGGCAATGAGGTGCTCAAGGATATCTCGCTTGAGGTGAAGCGTGGCGAGGTCGTGGCGATTATCGGGCCTTCGGGTGGCGGCAAGTCCACGCTGCTGCGTTGCGCCACACTGCTCGAGACGCTCGACGGAGGCTCGCTCTCGTTTGGCGACCTTGCCGTTGCGACGGATGCGGGCTCGGGTGCGGTATACGCGAAGGGCGACGTGCCCAAGCAGGCACGCTCGCGATTTGGCCTGGTGTTTCAGAACTACAATCTGTTTCCGCACTATACCGTGATGAAAAACATCACCGATGCTCCGATTCGCGTGCTTAAGCGCCCGCGCGAACAGGCCGAAGCACGTGCGCGTGAGTTGATCGCGCAGATGGGGCTTACGGGCAACGAGAACAAGGTGCCATGTGAGCTTTCGGGCGGTCAGCAACAGCGTGTGAGTATCGCCCGCGCCTTGGCGCTCGACCCGGAAATCTTGTTCTTTGATGAGCCGACCTCGGCGCTCGATCCAGAGCTGACGGCCGAGGTTCTGCGCGTCATCAAGGATCTGGCCGCGCAGAATATGACGATGGTGATCGTGACCCATGCGATGCAGTTTGCGCGCGATGTTGCCGACCGCGTGGTCTTTATGGATGGCGGTCGCATTGTCGAGGAGGGTCCTGCCGAGCAGGTTATCGATCATCCACGTGAGCAACGTACCCGTGAGTTCTTGAGCCGTATCGAGGGCTAGGCTCAGCTATGTATTGAGAAGAAGCCGCCGCAGGTCTTACGGTCTGCGACGGCTTTTTATTTGCATCGGCGGGGTCCAATAATCGCCTCGCGCACGTTCTCCTTCCTCTCGCCGCCTGTATTCATACGTGCGCCGAAAGGTGTGCATGGGTAGTCGCCCGTGAGGGTAGGGTGGTGGCATAGGACATTTGGAGGGTGAGTCGGCTCGGCTGCCGACCATGCTGCTCCCGGGACGGCATCGACCGCGAACTCTCCCCGTTGGCGTCGCGCATCGCGCGCGGCCCTGCAAGGAGGTCATCATGGGTGCTCCCAAGACCGGTAACGTAAGGAACGTGGTGCTCGTAGGCCAAGGCGGGGTGGGCAAGACCTCACTCGCCGAAGCCATGCTCCACCTTTCCGGCAAGACCGCCCGCCTGGGCGGCCACGACGGCACCAAGCCCACGCTCGACTATGACCCCGAAGAGGTCAAGCGTGCATTTTCCATCTCGACGACCATTGCGCCGATCGACTGGAAGGGCGCACGCATCAATGTGCTCGATGCCCCGTGCTACCCCGATTTTATCGGCGACGCCTTTGCCGCGATGAGCGTCTGCGAGACGGCTCTGTTTGTGGTCGACGCCGAGGCCGGCCCGCAATCGACGACGGTTAAGCTCTGGTATGCCGCCGAGGACCTGCGCCTGGCGCGTGCGGTGTTCGTAAACCGCCTGTCGCGCTCCGAGGCCAGCTTTGCGACCACAATGGACCTGCTGCAGGAGCGCTTTGGCACGCGCCTGGGCGCCGTGACTCTTCCCTGGGGCGAGGGCGAGGACTTTGACGGCATCATCGACCTGGTGCGCATGAAGGCGCGCCATTGCAACGGCACCGAAGCCGTTGAGTCGGAGATTCCTGAGGAGTATCGTGCCCAGGCCGAGGAGGCCCATGACCATCTGTGCGAGCTGGTGGCCGAGGCTGACGACGAACTGATGATGAAATACCTGGAAGGCGAGGAAACCCTGACGCAGGAGGAGCTTGAGGGCCTGCTGTCGAAGGCGATTGCCGAGCGCATCTTTGTACCGGTTTTTGCGGGCGATTGCATTAAGGAGCAGGGCGTCAATTCGCTGATGGACGACATTGCCACGTACTTCCCGGCGCCGACGGACTACGGCGAGATGCCGCTCATCGACGGCGATTCGCTCAAGATTTCGAGTGACGACGACCGCCCGGTGGCGTTTGTATTTAAGACCCTGGCCGACCCGCAGCAGGGCCGCATCAGCTTTATCAAGGTGCTGACGGGCACGCTTGAGCCGGGCCTTGAGCTGATCAACGCGCGTACCCGCAAGAGCGATCGTCTGGCTCACCTGTATGTGATGTGCGGCCGCGACATGACTGAGGTCGGCCACGCCTATGCCGGCGACATTATCGTGGCACCCAAGCTGGCGGCCGAGACAGGCGATACGCTCTCGATTACCGGCAAGGTCGAGGCTGCGGCGTTTAAGTTCCCCAACTCGCAGTATCGCATCGCCATCGAGGCCGAGAACCGCGGCGACGAGGAAAAGCTCTATACGTTTATCGAGAAGGCGTGCAAGGCCGATCCGACCATGAGCATCGACCGTGACGAGGAGACCGGCCAGACCATCATCTCGGCGGTGGGCGAGGCGCAGGTTTCGGTTCTGCTCAATCGCCTTGAGGACCGTACCAAGGTCGCAGCCAAGAGCGTGCCGATCCGTATTCCGTATCGCGAGACCATTCGCCGCACGGCAAGTGCCCAGGGCCGCCACAAGAAGCAGACCGGCGGCGCCGGCCAGTATGGCGACTGCTGGCTGCGCGTTGAGCCGCTCATTGGGCCCGACGGCACGAGCGATGGCTATGAGTTTGTGGACGAGGTCGTAGGTGGCCGTATCCCGCGCTCACTGATCCCCGCCGTGGACAAGGGTGTCCAGGAGACTATGAAGGACGGCATCATTGCCGGCTACCCGCTTACGGGCATTCGCGTGGCTGTGTACGACGGTTCGTATCACAGCGTCGACTCCAATGAGATGGCGTTTCGCGCGGCGGCTCGCATCGGCCTGCGCAAGGCATGCGCCGATGCCGACCCGGTGGTGCTGGAGCCCATCGAGGAAATCACGGTGACGATCCCCGAGAGCTACGCCGGCGCCGTGATGGGCGACATCTCGGCCTCGCGCGGTCGCGTGACGGGCATGGAGACCGATGAGCGCGGTGACACCGTGGTCATCGCCCAGGCGCCGCTGGCCGAGCTGACGGATTACTCGACGCGCCTGCGCTCCATTACGCGCGGCACGGGTGACTTTACCATGAAGCCCGCTGGCTATGAGCAGGTTCCCTATGACGTTCAGGCCAAGCTGGTCGAGCGCTATGAGGAGGGCCGCGCCAAGTAGCGCGTGGCGTTGCCTGCAACATGCATGCCGATGCAAGGGCCGCTCTGGGCAATCCAGGGCGGCCCTTTTTGATCCCTGGGGGACGGAGGAAAACGGATCATTTTAGGTTTTGGGGCAGCTTGGTCGGCCCTAGTCCCCCGAGGCCTGATTGCGGCCGGTGGCGTAGTCGATCTGCACGTGCGGCTGCAGATTGTAGCAATATACGTGGAAGCAGAGGGTCTTGCCGTGGTCCTCGACCGATTGCGCCTCAAGGCGCACGCCGCGGCAGACAAGTTCCTCTTCGTTGTACATGGGCGTGACGCGGTAGAGCACATGGTTGCCTGTGTCGTGGATATAGTCGAGGATCTGCTCTTCAAACGGCAGCATGCCCGTTTCGTTGAGATAGCGCGTGCCGGTGAGGAGATTCTTGCGATTAGCGTTTTCGCCGCAGAGCGACCAGGCGATGAGATGGCAACGGTTGTAGAGGCTTTGACCCGGAATAAAGTCGTAGCGCTGCTGGTGCCATCCGGCGGGGTGGATACGCGAGATATCCCCGCGCTTGCCTTGACCGAGCGACTCGGGACCCACACAAGCGAGCGCTTTGCGGGTGCGGCCTAAGCTGTCGAGCTTGGAGAACTTCTTAAAGCAGCCCTCTTTGGTAGCGCGCTCGTATTCATCGAGCGTGAATGACGGCGTGCCGAGCGGGTGCGTGCTGTCGGCGCGAAGGGCAACGTAGGGGTTGCCGGCGTAGTCGGGAATGCTGCTGAGATATACGCCGCGGGCGCGGTCGAGATCGGGGTTTTCGACCTCGTCGATGGGGGTGGCGTTTGAAGAGGCATCGTCAGCGGTGTCGGTCGTGGCGGATTCAGAGCCATCGCCGGAGTCCTGATCATCTTTGGAGTCCGTGGAGCTCGCTGTTCCCGATTCGAGCCGGGCGACCAAGTCCGCTTCGTCGTCGGTGCGGTTGGGGCTCTCGCTTTGCTTCTCGGCCAGAGCAGCCGCCTGCTCATCGCTTTGCGGCGAGAGCAGCTTGGGCGCTCCGTCGAGCGACCCTGTGAACAGCGCAAACCCCAGCACCACGGCGGTGCCGATGGAAAGTACTTGCTTGTAGGCGGACTTGCGCGACATTGAGGCTCCTGGCTAGACGGTTGGGAATCTACCAGTCTAGCAGGTGCCGGCAGGGGTCGCTCTACCGAACAAATACTTAAAGATTGGGAGACGCGCTATCGATCCATTTGCCCTAGAAGGGGTTGCGATGGTTGGGACGTGTGGGGCTCGACGTTTCCCCAGATAAAACCTGCCAAAATAAATCTGTCCCCTTTTAGAAGGTCGGCAACAATTTATGTGGTTCAGGTTGAGCATGCGCGAGCGAGCAGATTGCTGTGCCCGGGGCCTGCGCAGCGCCGGGCAGTTGCGCCGTTTGTAAAACGGCGCAACCTACAGGTTCATGTTGCCGTGGATGTAG
>DXMG01000044.1 GCA_019414325.1 Collinsella sp.
GCTCCTTGGAGACCGGGTTGGCAAAGCCGTTGACGATCATGGTACGGGCTTCTTCCTCCGAGATACCGCGGCTCATCAGGTAGAACACCTTATCGTCGCCGATGCGGCCGATGGTGGCCTCGTGGCCGATGTCGACGTTCTTGGCGCGGATGTCCATGGCCGGAATAGTGTCGGAGCGGCTTTGGTCGTCGAGCATCAGCGACTGGCAGCTCACGGTTGCCTTGGAGCCCTCGGCCTTGGGTGTCGCCACAATAGAGCTGCGGAAGGTCTGAATGCCGCCACTCTTGGAGATGCCCTTGGTCTCGACGGTTGCCGAAGTATCGGGCGCGTTGAGCACGACCTTGCAGCCGGTATCCAGGTTCTGGCCGGCGCCGGCAAAGGTAATGCCGGTAAAGCTCGAGCGGGCGCGGCGTCCGCTGAGCACGCTCATGGGGTAGAGGTAGCCCACGTGGCTGCCGAAGGAGCCGCTGATCCATTCGATGTCGCCATCCTCGTCCACGCGCGCACGCTTGGTGTTGAGGTTGTACATGTTCTTGGACCAGTTCTCGATGGTCGAGTAGCGCAGGTGCGCGCGCTTGCCCACAAAGAGCTCGACGGCGCCGGCGTGGAGGTTGGCCACGTTGTACTTGGGCGCGGAGCAGCCCTCGATAAAGTGCAGGTCAGCGTCGTCCTCGACGATGATAAGCGTGTGCTCAAACTGGCCGGCGCCCTTGGCGTTAAGGCGGAAGTAACTCTGCAGCGGGAAGTCCAACTTGGTGCCCTTGGGCACGTAGACAAACGAGCCGCCCGACCATACGGCGCCGTGCAGGGCCGCAAACTTGTGGTCGGTGGGCGGGATGAGCGTCATAAACTTCTCGTGGATGAGCGGCTCCCACTGCGGGTCGTGCAGGGCCTCCTCGATGCCGGAATAGACGATGCCCATCTTGGACGCCGTGTCCTGCATGTTGTGGTAGACCAGCTCGGAGTCGTACTGCGCGCCGACGCCTGCCAGGTAGCTGCGCTCGGCCTCGGGGATGCCCAGGCGCTCAAAGGTGTTCTTGATGTCGTCGGGCACCGACTCCCAGTCGTGCTTTTGGTCGGTGTTGGGCTTGACGTAGGTGACGATGTTGTCCATGTCCAGGCCCTCGATGGAGGGGCCCCACGTCGGGTCGGGAAAACGATTGAAGATCTCGAGGGACTTTAAGCGCAGGTCGAGCATCCACTGCGGCTCTTCCTTCTTGGCGCTGATCTCGCGAACGATGTCGGGCGTGATGCCGGCGTCGAGGCGCTCGAATCCCTCCTCGCCATAGGTGAAGTCGTAGAGGCTGCGGTCGATGTCCGCGACCTCGGTGCGGTTCTTGGTCATTGCGTCGCCCCTTTACGCCTGCTGCTCGGTAGCGGCGGCCTCGGCCTGGGCGCGCTGCTCGGCGGCCTCGCGCTCGAAGGTCTCAAAACCGTTCTTGTCGATCCAGGGGATCAGCGAGGCGTCGTCCTCGCGTACGATGTGGCCCTTGACCATAACGTGGACGCGGTCGACATCCAGGTGCTCCAGGATGCGCGTGTTGTGCGTGATGATGAGCATGGAGCCGTCGCAGCTCTTGCGGTAGGCGTCCATGCCATGGCTGACGGTGGAAAGGGCGTCGACGTCCAGGCCGGAGTCAGTCTCGTCCAAGATGGCGAGCTTGGGCTGCAACAGCAAAAGCTGGAGCATCTCGACTTTCTTCTTCTCGCCGCCCGAGAAGCCCACGCCCAGCTCACGGTTGAGGTAGGCGGTATCCATGTTGAGCTCGGCCGCGAGCTCCTTGACGCGACGGCGGAATTCCTTGCCCTTCATCTCCAGGCCGGGACGGCCGGCGATGCTGGCACGCAAAAAGCTCGACAGCGGCACGCCTGGGATCTCGACCGGGGCCTGGAAGCTCAGGAACAGGCCGGCGCGCGAACGCTTGTCGGTGGTGAGCTCGGTGATGTCCTGGCCGTCAAAGACGATACGGCCGTCGTTGACCGTGTAGACGGGGTCGCCCATGACCAGGTGGCCGAGGGTGGACTTGCCGGCGCCGTTGGGTCCCATCAGCACATGGGTCTCGCCGGCGGCGACGTTAAGGCTGACGTTGTGGAGGATGGTCTTCTCGTCCACGGAGGCGATCAGACCTTCGATGGAAAGCAGCGGATTTGCGCTCATGCTGTACCTCTCTGTGTATGGTGTACTCATAGGTGTGCTAAACCCTAGGAATCTTCTCGGAATAAAGTTACTATGGGTTCGGCGTTAGTCAAGGGAAAACCCGACTAATCCACTCGACTTTTCAAATTCTGGGACAAAATAACCTGTTGTGTTTGTCCCATTTACTTAAGATTTGGGACAAACAAAGCTGGTTATGTTGTCCCAGATGCGATGGGAGGGTAGGTATGCTCATTTCTTCTAAGGGCCGCTATGCCCTCCGGCTGATGATCTATATCGCAGCGCTTGGTGACGCCGAGGGCAAGATTGCCCTGCGCGAGGTCGCCGACCGCGAGCATATCTCGCAAAAGTATCTGGAGCAGCTGGTCCGTCCGCTCATGAAGGCGGGCCTGCTTAAAAGCGTGCGCGGCAAGGGCGGCGGCTACATGATGGCCAAGGATCCAGCCGAGGTGCGTGCCGGCGACATCCTGCGCGCCGTCGAGGGCAGCACGGCTCCAGTGGCGTGCGATGGCATCGACAACAGCTGCACTCGCAGCGATCTTTGCTCGACCGTCAAGTTCTGGCGCGGCCTGGACGACGTGATCGAAAAGTACGTCGACGGCGTGACGTTGGCCGACTTGGCCGCCGTCCCCGAGATCAACTTTGACATTAAGCTGTAGGGGTGCAAATGGCATCTCTCGACAAGGTGTACAAGCAAATCGAAGTTTTTGCTCGGGAATGTGACGCCGAGAAGGTCGTGTTGTTTGGTTCTCGTGCTCGAGGCGACAACTTGCCCAAGAGCGATATTGACATCGCCGTAGCAGGTTGCCGGGATTTCGGCCGTTTCTCATATTTGATCGAGGAACATCTTGATACTCTTTTAGATGTAGATGTCGTCAATCTCGACGAGTCCCTCTCGCAGCAATTGCTCGATGAGATTGCCAGGGATGGTGTGATTCTGTATGAAAAAATATGAGAACTTTGTTAGCGCCTTGGCGAATCTTGAGGATGCGCCCAATCAGGATCTCAACAATGATTTTGTTCAGAGTGGATTGATTAATAAGTTCAATCTTCAATTTGAACTGAGCTGGAAGCTCCTTAAGCGTCTGCTCGAGTATGAGGGCGCCACGCTTGCCGCGTCGGGGTCTCCTCGTGCCATCGTGAAGGAGTCGTACCGATTCTACGACTTTATTGATGAGGCGGCCTGGCTAGACATGCTCAGAGACCGCAATACGAACGTCCATATCTACGACAACAAGCTCGCTCAAGATTTGATTCAGCGCATCTTGAACGTCTATATCCCCGCTTTCTGTCAGTTGAGGGACGGGCTGATGGAGCGATACGGCGAGCTTCTGATGGCGCCCGACGACCAGTTTGTTTAATTCCTTAAGATTTCGCGGAGGGTTGTTGCCGTTTACCGAGGGGCTGTTGTGCAACAACGGGCGAGCTGCAATACTTAGTTTTATCTTTGCAAACTGCACTTTAACTACACCAATGCAGGGAGGATCTTATGCAGCCCAAGCATTCTGCTATTGTCGCGGGCCTGACGCTGGCGCTTTCGTTTAGCGCCGTTACCGCGCCCGCGCCCGCCGCTGCCGAGGAACCCACGCCGGGCGTTGCCTCGGATGCCACCGATATCGACAAAGGCCTCTACACCCAGCAGTCCTTCTCGGGCGTGCTGAGGTCGGTCCAGGGCGTTTCGTTTGTAAACGTGACTCCCGAGATGAAGTACTTTACCAAGTACGAGAGCCATGGCAACTACAACCAGGGCTTTTCGTATGGCGACGGTTATAACGCGCTGGGCTATTACCAGTTCGACCGCCGTTGGTCGCTCATTCCGTTTATGAAGCAGGCCTACAACTACAACCCCGAAAAATACAGCATGCTCAAGGATGCGATTGATCGCGGCAGCGAGATTTCCAACGCGAGCAATGCCATGTACGAGAACGGCCAATTTACCGAGCTGGGCCATATCGCGCAGGATGCCTTCCAAGGTGCGTACAACACCGATCCTGTTGAGTTCTCAGCACTTCAAGATGCCTATGCGTACAACTCGTACTATGCGGTGACCGAGGCGTGGCTCAAGAGCGGCCTGGGCATTGATATTTCGGGCCGCGCCGATTGCGTCAAGGGCATGGTGTGGAGCATCACCAACATGTGCGGCACCGGTGGCTGCAGGGACTTTTTCCGCTGGGCGAATCTTTCCAACGATATGTCCGACCGCGAGTTTGTGACGGCGCTCTCCAATAGCGTGGTCAACAACGTGGCGACCAAGTATTCGAGCCAGCCCCAGTATCATGAAGGCTGGAAGAACCGCTACCGCAACGAGCTAAAGGACTGCTTGGTTTATATCGCTGAGGACGAGGCTGCCGCCGCGACGCCCGTGCAGCCCGAGTCCACACCGGCGCCCTCGCCGACACCTGATTCGAATGACGACTCGAGTGACGATGCCAACGATGACAGGATGGATGCGCCCTCGACCGATGCTGACGGTAATGGCTCTGCTGGTGGCACTACCAACGACGGCTCTACCTCGAACGGCTCCAATTCGAACGGCTCTGCTGCGGGCGATTCGTCTTCAAGCTCTGCCGGCAATACGGACAGCGACGCTTCTGGTTCGACCGACGCTGACACCTCTAACTCATCCACCGGCTCGAGCGATTCGTTCGTTGACACCGGCTCTAACAACGGCTCCGGCTCTGACGCAACCCCTGATTCCGATGCTTCCAAGGACGACTCGAATAAAGCGCCGGACGCTCCCGTTGCTTCGCCGGACAAGAAGCCTTCTTTCTCCGAGCAGCTTGGTTCTACGCTGGGTTCTTCGCTGATGGCTGGCGTCAATAACGGCTCGGCCCAGAACAAGGACAACTCTGATCAGGTTTCCACGGAAAAGACCGAGGCCGCAAAGGGCGACTCCAAGGACAAGGCTTCCGAGAAGACCGAATCTGATAAGGGTTCTAGCTCTGAGGAGAAGGACGACAAATCTGCTCAGAAGAAGGGCGAGAGCAAGACCGAGGGCGAAAAGAAACAGCCCGAAGACGACGACAAGAGCGGTGCTGACAACCAGGCCCAAGAGCAAAATGACTCCAAGACGGTGACCACTACAACCACGACGACTACAACGACCAAGTCATCTGGCGGTAACATGCCCAAGACGGGCGACCTAATCGTTATGGCGAGCCTTGCCAGCGCGAGCTTGGCCACGCTGGGCGCTACGTCTATCGTAAGTGGTAAGCATAAGCTCGATCAGCAGAAGAAGGCTTCTGGGGAGGACGACTCGGGGGAGTAGGCTCTTAGTTGCCAGATAACTAAATAGTCGGGACGGGGTCCGGTGCGAATGTATCGGGCCCCGTTTTGTTGTGCAACGATTAATTGTGCCCCCTCACACCTCTTGTTACTACCGTTGCCCGATATGTTTGCGCGGCGACATCGGTACATGCGATGCGGTCATTACAATTGGCATCGTGCTGCGATTTAGGGGGAACGTTTTGGTGTCTGAACAGGCAAATGTTGATTGTGCTGCTGGCTTTGGCGTGCGTTTGATCGGCTGTGCCGACGATGCGGCTTTGCCCATTGGCATGCACGACTATGCGGAGGCTCTTGGTTGCTGCACGCTGGTCGACAAGACCATGTTTATTGCCGATGTGTTGGACTGCGACGCGTCCGTTGTGGTGTGCTGTCGACCCGAGGGTTTTGGCAAAAGCATGAACTTGTCGACGCTCAGGGCTTTTCTGGAGCGTCCAGCGGTTGGTCGCGCTGATCAGCGTTTGTTTGCCAATGCTCAGATTTGGGATGCAGACGGTGGGCGCTATCGGGATGAATATGCTTGCTATCCGGTGATATCGCTGGACTTTTCTGGCGCTGCGAGGCGTGGTGCCGCTATTGCCGACGTCGTGCGCGATGCCCTTTCGGGCGAGTGCGCTCGCTTGTTGGCGCTCTTGGAGGCTCCTGATTTAGCTCGAGATAAGGTGCGTCACATCGAACGTGTTGCGCGTGGCGTGGCGAGCGCGGACGAGGTTGACTCGGTGCTCGGTGTGCTCATTGAGCTGCTGGAGATGGCCTGCGATGAGCAGGTTGTATTGCTCGTTGATGGGTACGATGCGGCGTGGTCTCGCCGTGCGAGCGCGAGGGACGCTTCCGACGCCGATCCGGCAGGGCTATTCGATCGCGTGCTGTTCGACGCCATTGCCACTGCGCGCGATTCGTTGCGGCTGACGTGTCTGATGGGGGAGTGTCCCGGTCCTGCCGAAGCGGCGCTTTCTTCGCGCAGTTGTTCGTATTGTCTGTCGACGCCGCTTTCGACGTGGTGTGACCGTTGGTTCGGCTTTTCGGATGCCGAGGTCCAGGCTCTGTTGAATCATGCTGGGCGCGAGGAATACCTTGATGATGCGCGTGAATGGCTCGAGGGATATCGGTTTGGCAGGGTCTATTGTTCGAGTCCGGCGCGCGTGATCGGTTTTCTGGACCGAGGCTGCACGGCGCCTGTGCGCGCCGATCTGTATGGGTATGCGGATTGCCTGAGTAGGGTAGTTGCCGGGTGGAATCTCGACCGCCTTTCGGTCTTGTTTGATTTGCTCGAGGCCCATGGGTGCGCTGAGGTCCCGCTTTGTTTGGGCACTGCAGAGCCAGATGTCTCGCCTGACGATGGCATGTGGACAGCGCTGTATCTGTCCGGTTTTCTCACGACGGATATGACTGAGGAGCCAGAGCATGGCAATCGCCTCCGTGCTTTGCGATTGCCCAATAACGAGCTTAGACAGGCCTTGCGTCTAGTGATTGTTGAGTGGTTTGAGTGCGCTGCCGAAGACATTCGAGACGTCGATGCGTTTCGCGACGGGCTGTGCCGTGGGAACGAGGATACCGTGAGGCGGGCGCTAAGCCGCATCCTGGGGGATGCGGGAATCGGTGAGACCGACCCAGATAAGCCGCTGCCATATCATCTGCTCTTGCAGGGGCTCTGCTTTGGCTTACCGGGCTATGCCAATCCTGCCTCGAGGCGAAAGTGTGGCGCAGGTCGCTGGGACATCCAGGTTTTCCCTACGGGTGCTGTGTTCGACGTAGCAGATACGATTGGCATGCTGGACGAGCGCCCGCTGATAACGATTAACTTGATGTATGACCCCGATGTGGATGCGCTGGGACTGGAATTGCTGGCCGTGCAGTCGCTACTCGACATAGAGCGCGACGGCATCGACGAAATCCGTGTACCGCGCCCCGGCGTGGGTCGCATGCGCTGGGGGTTCGGTTTTGATGGGCAGCATGTGGCTACGGTGTGCCAGCGGCTTTAAGCGCCGAGGTGTTTCCGGCTTCCGTTACTCGGTGTCCTTCATGGGCGGCATGGGCTTCCAGTCGGGGTCCTTGATGATCTTGCGGGCGTCCTTCATGCCACGGCGCAGCGCCGGAATACCGGTCTTAAAGCACTTGTCAACGGCTGCCAGGCGAATGAACTCCTTGCAGAAGGTCGCGGCGTTGCCCAGACGGAACAGCACGGGGTGATAGTCGCCGTAGATTTGCATGTAGCGGGCCAGATAACCGCGGTTGCGCATGATGTAGTAGCGGTTGGTGTCGCTCGTGGAGTTGAGCTGGCGCTTGCCGGCGATGTCCCAGTTAGAGACGGCGCGGGCGCGCTTGAGCACCACGTCGGCCACAACGGCGGCGGGGAAGTGCTGGCTGGCTACGTAGCCGTAGCAGGCATCGTCGCCGTAGATAAAGAAGCGCGCGTCGGGCAGGCCAATCTTGTCGACCACGCGTCGCGAGAACATGCCGCCCTCAAAGCACAGCTGGTTCATGGCGCGGTAGCCCTCGGGACCCAGATCCCACTTGGCGATGGGGTTAGGGATGCCGAGCGAAAGGATGAGCTGGTACTGCCAAAAGAAGGCGCCGCCGTCAAAGTCCAGGCGCGAACCCTGGATGACATCGTAGCGGTCGGTCCACTTGGCAAGAAGCTCGATGCCTTCGGGGATGACGAGCACATCGTCGTCCATCACCCAGAACCACTGAGCGCCCAGGTCGTAGGCGCATTTAGTGCCGGCGGAGAAGCCGCCCGCACCGCCGCCGTTTTTGAGCTGCGGGGCGTAGATGACACGGTCGGTGCCGCCCTGCGCGTCGGGCTGCTCGGTGTCGATGCCCCACAGGTTGGCCAGGCGCTCGTTGAATGCGGTGCACATGGCCTCGGTCTCGCGCGAATTCTCGTTATCGACAATCACGATGCGCCAGGGCGCTGCCGTTAGCTCGGTCATGGAGTCGAACAAGTTGGCCAGGAGTTCCTGGCGCTTGTACGTAACGACGACAATGGCGAGCTTATCGATGGGAGCGGGAAGGGTTGAAGGCATGGGGCAATATATCCTTTCACGCGCGGCGGGCGAGTGCAGCGCGGAAGCTATCGAATACGTCCTTGGGACTGTCCTATTGTAAAGGCTCGGCGCACCTTGGCGGCAAGCTTTGAATAAAACGCAGGAACCTGTCACGGGTGTGGTGGTTGCCGCGTCTGGCAGTAGCGTGCCTATTGCCGCTTGAGCTTGCGAGCGATAAGGCTTCTAGCAGCATCGATGATGAGAAGCGTCAGGGCAAAGACGATGCTAATGACGGTGCCTGTGACGATACATATAGCTGCCGGGCTGTTTTGGCTGATCAGTATGTTTGCGAGCAACGTATTGAAGACGGGACGCCACAGGCTACTGGTGAGCGACTGCATCACATAGAAACCAAGCGTGGCGGTCGATAAGGTGACGATGACACCTGCGGTCCGTGGATTGCCTGAGGCACTGCGCCGGGTCGCCGCAAAGAGCAGAGAGGCGGCAGCGAGGGCAAACGAGATCAACGAGGTTGATTTGTAGGAGAGGACTGCCATCGCCGTGAGGTTGCCGGTGAAGGAGAGTGCTCCTTCCAGGATGGTGGCGAGCACCAAAACCGCTGCGAGCGACCGCGTGCCCAAGGCGCCCGCCTTGTCCGAATCCATGGCGCCGGTTACGTCGCGGAGCAGTCCGCCGATCAAAAACGCGACTACGTACGTGGTAGCGCTCATGAGCTTCTGCAGCCAAGAAAACTCGCCGGCGCTTGTCGCACTCATAGCGGCTAAATACCCGTTAACAACAAATGCGAGGATGCCAACGGCGATGACCGTCGTCTTGTAGGTTTTCTGGGGGAGTCGACTCTTAGCCAGTCCAAACCATGGCGCCATGAAGACCGTGGCGGCATAGACCCAGATAAACTCAAGGCCTAGCGTGTACCAGTAGTGCGTATTGAGGGTAACATCGGGAATGGGTGAGACGACCGTGGACCACGCGAGCGCCACGAGGCAATAAAACGCAGTGGGCATAATGACCTTGCCAAGGCGCTGCGCCGTCCGTTGCATTTGCGACTTCCACGTTGCTCCACCGTCCCAAGCACGCGCGGCCGAAGCGATGAGAAAATAGCCCGAGATCATAAAGAAGACCTCGTTGGCCCAGCAGCCAAGCAAGTTAATAAAACCGAGTACGCCGGAATAGGGGAACATCGCAAGTGGGGCATATTCCACGGCGCCGACGCAGACGGCTTGGAAGGTCCACTGAAAGGTGTGGAACACCGCGATGCCGGCGACCGCGACCAAGCGTAAGGCTTCGATGGGTATGTTGCGTGCGGCTTTGGGCTGCATGACGTCCTTTCTTATCGGTTTGCCTCTGCGAGCTCCATAGATTATATAAACGCCCGCTGGCGCGCTGACCCTTTGATACCATGAAACGACAGGTATTTCCTAAGGAGCACATTTGTCTACTAACGCCTCTGGCAGCCCTGTTCTGTCGCTGCTTATTCCCATTTACAATGTTCAGCGCTACCTGCGCGAGTGCCTCGATTCCGCCCTGGCGCAGACGCTCAAGGATATTGAGATCATCTGCATTAACGACGGGTCGACCGACAACTCGCCGGCGATTATCCGCGAGTATATGGAGCGCGATAGGCGCGTCAAGATGATCGACAAGGCCAACAGCGGCTACGGCGACTCGATGAACCACGGTCTGGAGATGGCGCGTGGCAAGTACGTTGGCATCTTGGAGTCCGATGACTTTATGGCGCCCGACGCACTCGAAAAGCTTGTCTCGGCCGCCGATAGCAATAATGCCGACTTTGCGAAGGCGAATTTTGACCTATATTGGTCGAAGCCGGAGGAGCGCCGTTCGCTGCACGAGATGTTTAAGGCCAAGGACTGCGGCAAGCCGGTGCACCCGAGCGACACGACGCAGTTCTTTAAGCAAAAGCCGTCGATTTGGTCGGCTGTGTACCGTCGCGATTTTCTTGAGCGCAACGGCATCAAGTTCTTGCCGACTCCGGGAGCATCCTTTCAGGACACGTCGTTTGCCTTTAAGGTGATTGCCTGCGCCGACAAGGCCGTTTACCTGCACGATGCCGTGCTTTCGTATCGTCAGGACAACGAGAACTCCTCGGTCAATTCTTCGGCTAAGGTCTTTTGCGTCAATACCGAGTATGCCGAGATTGAGCGTTGGATTCGTGAGGATTATGCCCGCGACCACGTATGCGGCGATGTCGCGCGCATGCTCAAGTTCAATCAGCTCATTAAGTACGATTCGTACATGTGGAACTACGTGCGCCTGGCGCCTAAGTTCTATAAGGAGTTCCTGGTTCAGATGGCCAAGGAGTTCCAAGCGGCCTTGGACGCCGGGGACTTTTCGCTTGACGACCTCAAGCCGTGGAAGCGCGCGAATCTCGCTGCCATCCTCAAAGATCCTGAGGGCTGGGTTGACGAGCATCCGAGTTTTGCGACGGATGGTGCCTTGGGGCGTGCTAAGTATTACGCCTCGGTTGGAGGTCCAGGCGTGGTCGCCGCCTTCCTCTTCGAATCGCTGAGGGGGTAGGTCGGCATGGGAGAGGCCTCGTGTCCTAAAGCTACCATTGTCGTTCCCGTTTACAACTCTGCGCGCTCCATTCAGCGATGCCTCGATTCGCTGCTGGCCCAGTCCGAGCGCTCGATTCAGGTTGTCTGCGTCAACGACGGTTCGACTGATGATTCGTTGAACGTGTTGCACCTGATCGCGCAGGCCGACGATCGCGTACTGGTGATTGACCAGGAAAACGCGGGCGTCTCGTGCGCTCGAAATGCCGGTATCGATGCCGCCGAGGGCGAGACCGTCTTCTTTGTGGACGCTGACGATTACATTGATGCCCAGACGGTCGAGCGCGTGCTGCATGCCATGGAGTCTGCAGATGCCGAGGCCGCCGTTTTTGGCGGCGTCTGTGAACCTGCCGATGCTGCCCCCAAACGCGTCCAGCAACTCATGAGCCCCAAAGCTGGTACCTTCGGCGCCCGTGATCCCCAACTGCTGTTCCATTCGAATGCGCAGCCCTATGCCTGCCGTGCGGCTTTTTCGCGCGAGCTGCTCAATCGCGAAGGCATTCGCTTCGCCCCCGGTTTGGCTTTGGGCGAGGACGTCGTCTTCCAATTTGCGGCTTATGCGCTTGCCCGCAGGACCGTCGTCATGCCGGACAAGTTCTACCACTACGTGATGGAGAGCGAATCGGCGACGCACGAGTTCAACAGTGCCGAGGCTCGCGCCAAAAAGCTTGACGCCCACATGAGGATGCTCGAGGAGGTCTTGGAGGACTGGGCGGCCTACGGTCTTTTAGACCTGTGTCCCGGCGAGCTGATAACTTGGATTTTGGACCTAATTGTGTTCGACCTGGCGCGTTTGGATGCCGATGACTTCCATCGCGTGGCGGCTCGCGTCAACATGGACCTCGCGACGTTTTTGGGAACGGCGTGGGCGGATATGCCTGCTAAGGGCGCCGTTCGCCGTGTTGCCCACAAGCTCGTTGTGGCGACCTCGGGCGTTTCGATGGCAGACGCCACGCTGTTCTATCTTTCGACTCGCGGTCTCAAAGCTTGCCTGGAGCGCTTTATCTAATTCCAAGCGTTGTCGCCCGCCGCAACTCGGCTGCTAAAATAACCCTGTTACACGCTATTCAACAGGAGGTTCTCTTGCAGAACTCTGATACCCCTAAAGTTTCGCTGCTTGTCCCTATTTGCAATGTCGAACGCTACCTGCGCGAGTGCCTCGATTCCGCCGTGGCACAGACGCTCGAGGACATCGAGATTATCTGTATCAACGACGGGTCGACCGACAGCTCGCCGGCGATTATCCGCGAGTACATGGAGCGCGACTCCCGTGTAAAGATGATCGACAAGGCCAACAGCGGCTACGGTGACTCGATGAACCGCGGCCTGGAGATGGCGCGCGGCGAGTACGTGGGCATCCTTGAGTCCGACGACTTCATGTTTGAGGATTCGCTCCAAAAGCTGGTCGCCAAGGCCGATGCTGAGCATGCCGATGTCGTTAAGGGCGACTTTTACCTGTACTGGTCTGCGCCCAGCGAGCGCCGTGAGCTGTTTGGAATTATCGACGAGCATATGACGGGCGCCGCGTATCGCCCCGTCGATCGCCCGGGCATCTTCTACCGCAAACCTTCCATTTGGTCGGCTATCTATCGGCGCGAGTTCCTCAACGGCAATCAGATTCGGTTCCTTCCCACGCCGGGTGCCTCGTATCAGGACGCAGGCTTTAACTTTAAGGTTTGGGCTTGCGCCGAGCGCGCCGCGTTTATTGCGGACCCCATTTTGTGCTATCGCCAAGACAACGAGAAGAGCTCCGTTAATTCGCCCAACAAGGTATTTTGCGTGTGCGACGAATACGCCGAGATGCAGCGCTTTTTGGATGAACGCCCCGAGCTTAAGGCTCAGCTTCAGGGTATTTTAATGCGCATGAAGGTCGATACGTACCGTTGGAACGATGAGCGCCTGGTCGATGAACTGCGCGAGCAGTTTTGGAAGAAAGCCTCGTCCGAGCTCAAGGCCGACTGGGATGCCGGTCGCTTTGATCTGTCGCTGTTTGATCCGCGTGGCGAGACCGACTTGCGCCTGATGGTCAAGTCGCCCCGCGCCTATATCGATTCGCGCTTTGACTTTAAGAAGCCGGGCAAGCTCAATACGTTTAAGCATTACTTTAAGATTGGCGGCCTGCCGCTGGTCTGGCGTGTGCTGACGTATCAGTGCACCTACGGCGACAACCCGCACCCCGATGACGTTCCGGCCGCACAGTAGGAGCGAGTGACTATGGCTACCCCCAAGATTTCCGTTGTCGTTCCCATCTATAAAGTGGAGGAGTGCCTGGCCTGGTGCCTGGACTCCCTGCTTGCGCAGGACATGCCCGATTGGGAAGGCGTGCTGGTCAACGATGGCTCGCCGGACGGCTCGCGCGATATTGCGGCTGCCTATTGCGAAAAGGACGCGCGCTTTACGCTGGTCGATAAGGAGAACGGCGGCCTGTCGAGTGCGCGTAATGCAGGCATCGCCGCGTCCACGGCGCCTATCGTTGCGTTTTTGGATTCCGACGACCGATTTACGCCCGATGCATGCCGCGTGATCGTCGATGCCTTTGAGCGCGAGGACTGCGACGTTTTGACCTTTGGCGCGAATCCGTATCCGCTTGAGGCGGGGTATCCGTGGCTTAACTATGTGCTGAGCCCGCGCGATGTGTCGTTTGAAGGCTATAGCTCCGACCTACTGTTTAAGGAAGCATCTCGCCCGTTTGCATGGCGCACCGCCTGCAAGCGTGAGTTTTTGCTGGGCAACGGGATCGTGTTCGACGAAACCGTTAAGTATGGCGAGGACCAGGTCTTCGATTTTGCCGTGTACGGTCGTTCGCACAAGACCGCGCTTATCTCGAACAAGCTGTATGATTACCGCGTGGCGCGCAAGGGTTCGCTCATGGACACCATGCGCTACGACGACGAGACGCGTCTGCTGGAGCACGTGAAGATTTACTCTGCGGTGCTGGCTGACTGGCAGCGCGACGGTCTCGATGCTCAGCATGCCGATGACCTGGCGTACTTCCTCTGCGATCTGGTGCTGTACGATGCGCTCAGGCTGTTGAGTACGGATTGCGGCAAGGTGTTTGCTGCCGTTGCCACGGCGCTTGCCGGTTCTGCCGTGGGCAGCGATGCTGCGCTCGCACAATGCGCTCCTTCTGTTGCTGCTATGGTGCGTGCGGCGCTTACCAGCAAGGCCCCCAATGTCCGTGCGTGCAAAAAGCTCATGTTCGATTACGATGTCTTGAGGTTTGGGCGCCTGGGTGCCTGCAAGCGCGTGGCAGCGAACGCCCTGGGAAAGCGAGAAGTGTAGATGAGTATCAAGCGTTTGGCACTTTGCCGCAGCCAGGGCCGTCTTTTTGTGCTGCTTCGTTTTGCCGGTCAGGATGTCGCCGCGCTTATTGAGCGGGAGGCCTCTCAGGCGTTTGCCCATGCGACTACGAGCGGTTCTTGTTTGCCGTCACTGGTGCTCCCGGTCGATCATGGCCGTGTGCTGGCGCTATGCCCTTCTGTTTCCGATTACGAGCGCGAGCTCGCCGTTTTGGTGCTTCCGTTTTTGGATGGCTCGTCGATGGATGCCGTTTTTGCATCCGGTGGCCAAAGGTTGGGCTCTATTCGTCTCGATAGCCGCGTGGCCAAATTGGAATCCAAGATTAACTACAAAGCAAAGCCTGCGCTGTGCGCGCTTATCCGCGATGCGCAGCGTGGCGAACACTGCGGCCGCTACGAGATCGATGCCATTCGCTATTTGCCGGCAGACGTCGGCGCGGTGTGGCGCTATGAGGTTACCTGGGCGGGAGACCCCCAGTGCGCGCCTGAGCTCCAGATCTTCGATACGCATATGAATGCCATCGATGTTACCGTGCATGTGTTTGAATCGCAGGTCGATGTTCCGCAGCAGAACGGATGCCGCATCAATAAATCGTATCTGAGTGTTGAGATGCCTCAGGATATACGAGATTTTGTCGCGATCGTGAGCGATCCCACAGAGCGGATCCAAAGCGGGTTTTGCGCCATGGATGGTCGCCTGTACAACGGCATGGTCGACGACAGCTGGAACCGTATGAAGGACGCGCGTGCAGACGACGCAGCTTATCGACGTTGGTTTGAGCAGCATCGCGCAAAGCCGGGCGATTTGGCGTGCCAGCGTGTCGCTTCGGCGGCCTTTGCCTATAGACCGCTCGTGAGCATTGTGGTGCCGTGCTACAAGACTGATCGGGTCTACCTGCGCGAGCTGCTGGAATCGGTGCAAGCCCAGAGCTATGACAACTGGGAATTGCTGCTTATGGACGCCTCGCCCGAATGGGACGCGGTGGCCACCCTTGCGGCAGGTGCCAACGACGAGCGCATCCGTCGCATCGAGCTTCCCGGCAACGGCGGCATTGTGGTCAACACCAACGCAGGTATTGAGCAAGCGATGGGCGACTACGTCGCGTTCTTGGACCATGACGACATTCTGGAACCGGACGCGTTATTCCAGTATGTTTCCGCGCTGGATAAGGCGGCCGAGGGCGAGCGTCCCCAGGTCCTGTTCTGCGACGAGGACATGTTCCAGAAAACGGGGGAGTGGGGTCAGCCTGTCTTTAAGACGCAGCTCAACGTCGACCTGCTCTATAGCCATAACTGCGTGACGCATTTCCTGATGGTGGAGAAGGCGCTAATCAATCGTATTGGCACGTCCCCAGAAGACGTTGTGGGTGCCCAGGACTACGACCTGACGCTTCGCTGCCTTTCGGCGGGCGCACGGTTTGAGCATGTTGCGCACGTGCTGTATCACTGGCGCGTTCATCCGGGGTCGACCGCCGATGGCTCTGCCGATAGCAAGCCGTATGCTATTGAAGCCGGGCGCCTTGCGCTGCAGCGTCACTTTAACGAGCTGGGCATTTGCGGAACGGTCGAGGAGACCGAGATGCCGTTTGTCTATCGCATGCGCTATGCGCTGCCGGAGCCTGCGCCGCTGGTGAGCATTGTGATTCCCACCAAGGACCACGTTGAGACGCTCGATGCCTGTGTGATGTCGATTGCCCAGAAGGCCACGTATGCCAACTATGAGATCGTCTTGGTGGAGAACAACAGCGAAGCCCCGGATACGTTTGCGTATTACGAAACCCTGCCGGAACGCGTGGCTTCAGCATCAGGAGGCAAGGGCATCGCGCGCGTTGTGTACTGGCCGGGCGAGTTCAATTACTCTCAGATCATCAATTTTGGTGTGGAGCACGCTAAGGGCGACTACCTGTTGCTGCTCAACAACGATACCGAGGTTATAAGCCCGGACTTTATCGAAGAGATGATGAGCTATCTGCAGCGTCCCGATGCGGGAGTGGTGGGCGCCAAACTCTACTTTGCCGATCATCTGGTGCAGCATGCCGGCATTTTGGTTGGCGTGCGTGGCGCACTTGCCCATGCCAACCAGGACTTCTCGGCAAAGCGCGAGGGCTACTATAAGCGCGCCGTTCGCCCGAGCAACTTTAGCGCCGTAACGGGCGCCTGCCAGATGGTCCGACGCGACGTATTTGAGCAAGTCGGAGGCTATACCGAGGAATTCGCTGTTGGCTTTAACGACGCAGACTTTTGCCTGCGCGTGTGGGAGGCGGGCTACCGCACCATCTTTACGCCCTATGCCGAGCTGT